>CAZMOT010000159.1:0-6762 GCA_964568065.1 uncultured Anaerolineales bacterium | reverse complement strand
ACACTTCTCAAATTAGTACTCCAAAAGGCGACACCTTTTAGCTTAACACAACGCAGTGGTTGATGGAACAAGAGATCGAAGTGATTGTTCCTCCCCTGCTGGAGTTCTTTTCAGGCTGGTTTGTCAGCCCCAACGTACACGTCCAATCGAATCTGAAGAAGCGTGATATTCTCTGGCTCCTGGCACTCGTGGCAAAGAAATATGTACAAGCCTTTCTGGATGATGTGGCTGCGGTTATGAAAGAATTCCGGTATTACCGCCCGTATCATACTATTGAGGATATTGCCCAGAAAGCGCGAGATATTGTAGCGTTGACGCATCAATACGGCGAAGGGTGGTTGATTGCGGGAGAAATAGGTGCGTTGGTGAAAGATGGGGTTCACAATGTACTCTGCCTACAACCTTTTGGATGTATTGCGAATCAAGTCGTGGCCAAAGGGGTGGCTAAAAGGCTTAAAGAGAAATACACCCATCTGAATCTGTTATTCCTGGATTTAGATGCAGGCGTCAGTGAGGTAAATTTCTTTAACAGACTGCACTTCTTTATAAGTCGAGCCAAGAGTATCAGTTGTTGAGCGCCCGCTTGCTAGCGCTGTTCTTGCAGATGGCGTGCAACACCATTGTAACACGACTGTAACCTTTTGTCCGGTCGTCTTATGTTATGTTACAATAGCGAAGCGTGGTGCGTGAAACGCGATCATCACGCAACTCGTTTTACGTTTCACATTAGAGGAGAATCATAGATGGAAGAACGACAACAGATGGACAAACCGCTGCGTGACCTGATCGAGATCATCCACTTCACAGAGAACGTGTCCGCGAAGATACACGGGGTGTTGGACGCGGCTGAGATCTACAGGACCGTGAGGGAAGAGTTCGCCAAGTCGAAACGGTACACTGTGAGCATCCTGCTATTGACGGATGACGGCTCGTCGCTTAGAGTCGCGGAAGCATCAGTACCTCCCGGGAAGTTGAAGGCGGTAGAGAAAGCGACTGGCCTCCGGTTCAGAGAATACAAGATTGATCTGAAGAAGTCAAGCATCTACAGTCAGGTCGTAAGAGAGAGAAAGACTGTCCAGGCCAACGTTAGCGACGTATTGGGCGAACTGTTTCCGCGACCGCTGGCCTACCTGATATCAAAGACCCTGGGCTACGAGAAGAAGCGCTCCATCCTCACGCCGTTGGAGCGGCACGGAAAGATCATAGGCGCCCTCAGTATGACTTCCACCGAACTGACTGAACACTTCATTCCATCCGTAAGAAATCTCGCCCGGCACATTTCAAACGCTTTGGAACTGGCTGATGAAAACGCCGAGCGCAAGCGGGCGGAGGGGGAGTTGAGGAAGCACCGTCAGCAGCTTGAGGAACTGGTGCAACAACGCACCACCGAACTAACGACGGCCAATGAACAACTTTGGCGGGAAATCACCGAGCGCAAGCGGGCGCAGAAACTACTGCAAGCGCTGAACCGGGCGGCTCTGGCCATGGAGCATGCCCTAGCACCGGAAGAGATATTCGCCGCAGTTGCGGAGGAGTTCAAGAAGCTCGGCCTCTCCTGTGAGGTTCTCCTCACAGACGAGGGCCAGAGCAGACTGTTCCCCAAATACTTGAGTCACGAGGCCAGAGCGATCAAGGCCGCCGAGAAGCTGGTGGGGCTTAGAATCGAGGACCTCTCCATCCCTGTCGAGACTGTAGACCTATTCAGAAAGGTAGTCTGGGAGAGGAAGACCGCCTTTATAGAGAACACGGAAGAGGTCACGCGGCAGTTATTACCTGAGCGCGCCAAGAGGTTCGCCGGGCAAATAGTGAGAATGTCGAAAACCATCTCCGCCCCCCTCATAGTGGAGGATAAGGTCATCGGTACGCTCTCGGTCCATTCGGATGACCTGACCGAAAACGACGTACCGGCTATCACTGCCTTCGCCCATCAGATGGCCGCCGTCTGGCGCAAGGCCAAGTTGATGCAGGATTTGGAAATGAGCCTCAGCGAGCGCAAGCAGGCGGAGGAGGCGCTGCGGGAGAGCGAAGATCTGTTGCGCCGAGTCATAGACACCACCCCATGTCACATCTTTGCCAAAGACCGGGATGGGAAGTATATCCTGATGAATAAGCAAGGAGCGGCCGAGTTCTATGAGACAACTCCTGGGGCAATGTTAGGCAAAACCGATCCTGACCTTGGCCATCTGGCGATGGTTAGTGCTGAAGAGCTTGAGAAATTCCTGGCGGATGACCGGGAGGTCATTGATAGCAAACAGCCAAGGTTCATACCGGCAGAAAAGCGTACACTGCCAGACAGCACGGTGAGGTGGTTCGAGACCAGAATAGTCCCCCTGGCTCTAAGAGGCGATCCGGACTGTGTGTTGGGAGTTGCAGTTGACATCACCGAGCGCAAACAGGCGGAGGAGGAACTCAGACGACTGAAGGAATTCAACGAAGACATCGTCCAGAGCATGGCTGAAGGCATCACCGTGGAAGATGCTGAGGGCTACTATACCTTCGTCAACCCGGCGGCGGCGACCATGCTGGGCTACATGCCCGAGGAGTTGATAGGTCAGCACTGGATGACCATCGTCTCGCCCGAGCATCAGCATCTCTTCCGCGCAGCCGACGAACGGCGCGTGCGAGGCGAAGCCGACAGTTACGAATGTGAATTGGTGCGGAAGGACGGCACGCGGTTGCCCGTTATAATCAGCGGCAGCCCTCGTTTTGAGGAAGACCGCTTCGTCGGTGTCCTGACTGTCTTCACCGACATCACCGAGCGCAAGCGGGCGGAGGAGGAAATCCGCCGACTGAATGAGGAGCTTGAGCAACGCGTCGTCGAACGCACCGCCCAACTGGAAGCCGCCAACAAAGAACTGGAAGCATTCACTTACTCAGTCTCCCACGACCTGCGCGCCCCTCTGCGTCATATTGACGGCTTTGTCCGGCTTCTCCTCAAGCGCGAGGAGGGACGCCTGGATCCAACCTCCTCCCGTTACCTGAACAACATCATCGAGTCGTCCGATAAGATGAGCCAGTTGATTGACGACCTGCTCGCCTTCTCGCGCACCGGACGGGCGGAAATGCAAATCCGGCGCGTTGAATTAGATAAGCTGGTCAGAGAAGTACAGCAAGAACTGGCGCCTGAGCTGGAGGGGCAGCACATCACCTGGGAGATCGGTCCGTTGCCGGCCGTCGAGGCCGATCCGGTTCTGCTGAGGCTGGTGTGGGTGAATCTGCTCTCGAATGCCATCAAGTTCACCGCTCCGCGTTCCGAAGCTCGCATCAAGATTGGTGTAGAAAGCAAGAAACCCGGTTTTTCGGAAAAACCGGGTTTCTCGGAGGTTACCATCTTTGTCCGCGATAATGGCGTCGGCTTTGACCCACAATACACCCACAAACTGTTCGGCGTGTTTCAACGACTGCATCAAGAGGAGGAATTTGAAGGCACCGGCATCGGTCTGGCCACGGTGCGCCGCATCATCCATCGGCACGGCGGGCGGGTGCGGGCCGAAGGCGAGTTGGATCGCGGTGCAACCTTTTATTTAACCTTGAGAACAAGAGAGGCAAAAGGGGAATGATATGGAAGCGAAAAAGATTTTGCTGGCAGAAGATGACCCCAAGGACGTTGAACTGACGCTGACCGCCCTGGAGGAACACAACCTGGCGAACCAAGTCATCGTGGCCCGGGACGGGGCCGAGGCACTGGATTATTTGTACCAGCGGGACCAGTTTGCTGGTCGCCCCGTTGGTCATCCCGTGGTCGTGCTCCTCGATCTAAAAATGCCCAAGGTGGATGGACTGGAGGTATTACGCCAGGTCAAGAGTGATCCGGCGCTAAAAACCATCCCCATCGTCGTGCTCACTTCTTCCCGCGAAGAGCAAGACATTGTCGAGAGCTACAACCTGGGCGTGAACGCCTATGTGGTCAAATCGGTCGCTTTCGACAAATTTGTAGACGCGGTCAAGCAGCTTGGCTTGTTCTGGGTGTTGACTAACGAACCACCGCCAGGCACGATCAACCGGCAGTGATAGACATTTCGGATCTTGTTCCCTGCCACCCATTCCTCCCCCTGCGCGCGGGGGACTGAGGGGGGAAAGGAGAGAATGATGTCAACTGTACTACGTCTTCTCATCCTGGAGGATGACCCCTATGATGCGGAGCTCGAGATTGCCACATTGGAGGAAGCGGGCTTTACGTGCCAGTGGGAGCGTGTGGAAACCCAGGCAGAGTTCCTGGCGAGCCTGGACACGCCGGACTATGATTTGATCCTGGCCGATTACAGCTTGCCAGCCTTCGATGGGCTGACGGCTTTGAAACTATCCCTCGAACGTGACCTTGACATGCCATTCATCCTCGTCTCCGGCGTACTTGGCGAGGAAATAGCGATCGAAAGCCTCAAAGCAGGGGCAACCGACTACGTTTTGAAAGACCGTCTCTCGCGGCTGAGGCCAGTGGTGCGGCGGGCGCTGCGTGAAAGAGAGGAGCAACGAGAGCGCAAGCGGGCAGAGGAGGCGCTGCGACAGCGCAACCGCGAGCTGGCCCTGCTCAATCGCGTCAATCAGGCGCTCACCTCTACCCTCGACCTGGAGCAGGTGCTCGGCATCGTCCTGGAAGAAGTGCGCCGCCTGCTGGAGGCCGTCGCCTGCTCGGTCTGGTTGACCGACCAGGTGACGGGCGAACTGGCCTGCCAGCAGGCCAGTGGCCCTAAGAGCGAGATCGTGCGCGGCTGGCGGCTGGCGCCGGAAGAAGGGATTGCCGGTTGGGTGGTTGGCAACGGGGAGAGCCTGATCGTGCCGGACGCACTGTCCGACGAACGCTACTTCAAGGGGGTGGACCGGCAAACAGGACTGGCGCTGCGCTCCATACTCGGCGTCCCGCTGCGGGTTAAAGAGGACGTGATCGGCGTGCTCGAAGTGGTGGATCTGGAAGCAGATCGCTTCAAGCCAGCGGACCTGGCGCTGGTAGAGTCGCTGGCCGTGCCTGCGGCTGCCGCCATTGAAAACGCACGGTTGTACGATGCAGCGCAGCAAGAACTGGCCGAGCGCAAGCGGGCGGAGGAGGCGCTGCGGGAGAGTGAGGAGACAGCGAGGGTGCTTCTGAACACCCCCACTGACATTGCGACGCTGGTAGATACCAGAGGGTTCATCCTTGACGCCAATGAAGTGATGGCTCAAAGGTTCGGCAGGCACATAGATGAGCTTATCGGTATGTATGGTTGGGACCTGCTTCCGCCAGGCCTGACCGAACGTAGAAAAGCATACTTTGATCAGGTAATTCAGTCAGGTGAGCCCGTCCGTTTCGAAGACGAGCGCCAAGGAACATGGTTTGACAACGTTATGTGTCCTGTCTTCGACGCGCAGGGAAAGATAACCAAGGTTGCTACTCTGGCCCGTGACATCACCGAGCGCAAGCAGACGGAGGAAGCGCTGCGGGAGAGTAAAGAACGCTATCGCGCCGTGGTCGAGTATCAGACGGACTTGATTTGTCGTTTCCTGCCCGACGGCACACTCACCTTTGTGAACGAGGCCTGTTGTCGCTACTTCGGCAAGAAACGCGAGGAGTTGGTTGGGCATAGCTTGATTCCACTCATCCTGGAAGAAGACCGGGAAAGGACAGCCAGGTACCTGGCCTCATTTAGCCAGAAAAAGCCGGTGGCGACCACAGAGCGCCGTGTCGTGGCTGCCGGTGGGAAGGTCCGCTGGCAACAGTGGATCGACCGGCCTATATTCGACGAACAGGGCCATTTGATTGAGTTTCAATCCGTTGGGCGCGATATCACCGAGCGCAAGCAGGCGGAGGAGGAGCGGGAACGCTTGCTGGCGCAAATCCAGGAGCAGGCCCAACGGATACAACAGATTATAGACACAGTACCAGAAGGAGTACTCTTGCTGGACGCCGATGAGCGGGTGGTGCTGGCCAATCCAGTAGCACAGGGACACCTATCCGCTCTGGCCGATGCAAAGGTAGGGGATACCCTCACCCACCTGGGCGACCGCCTGCTAGTGGAACTCTTGACCTCGCCCCCTAAGGGGCTGTGGCACGAGGTGGCGATAGATGACCCCGTAGCGCGGACATTCGAGGTCGTCGCCCGGCCTGTAAGCGAAGGCGCTTCGGCTTCGCCCGAAGCGACCGAGACCGGCCCCACGACAGGCGGGGCCTGCCCTGAGCCTGCCCTGAGCGCAGCCGAAGGGCCTGCCGAAGGGCCTGCCGAAGGGTGGGTACTGGTCATCCGGGACGTGACCCAGGAGCGCGAAATTGAACGGCGTGCTCGGCAACAGGAGCGGTTGGCCGCCGTCGGTCAACTGGCGGCCGGCATTGCCCACGACTTTAACAACATCATGGCGACGATTGTCCTGTACGCCCAGATGGCGTCGCGGGCCAAGGGGTTGTCCACCCGCGACCGGGAACGGATGGCGACGATCAACCAGCAGGCCCATCACGCAAGCAGGCTGATCCGGCAGATCCTCGATTTCAGCCGGCGGACAGTGCTCGAACGGCAACCGCTTGACCTGGCCCCGCTCCTGAAAGAGCAGGTCAAGATCCTGGAGCGCACCCTGCTGGAGAACATCGAGGTAACCTTGGTCTATGGACCGGACGAACACACGGTCAACGCCGATCCGACCCGTATTCAACAGGTGATGATGAACCTGGCGCTCAACGCTCGGGACGCGATGCCAAAAGGGGGAAACCTGCGCATCGGATTGGAGCGGATAGAGGCTCTCCCCCCCTCAATCCCCCCCGCTCGCGGGGGGGAAGCCCCGCTTGCGGGGCGGGGGGGG
>CAZMOT010000158.1:0-6870 GCA_964568065.1 uncultured Anaerolineales bacterium | reverse complement strand
TTCTAAAGTCCCAATGACCAAGTCTCAAATCCTCAAATCCATCCATCTGATATTTGTCATTTGTCATTTGTCGTTTGTCATTTCCATTCGGCCTGTGGCCGCCCAAGACCCTCCACCCGATCCACGTTTCGGCGCGGTCGAGGCTTTCCGCGACCCCGTCGCCGCGGCTGAGGCAGGCGTAGGCTGGGAACGCATCCTGTTCTACTGGTCAGAGTTGCAGCCCAACGGCCCCGACGACTGGAACGGCTACCACGTGCCGGACGAGTGGCTGGCCCAGGCCGCTGCCGCCGGCCGGGAAGTGGTGCCGGTTCTGAAATACACCCCCGCCTGGGCTACCGACGGACCGCCCTTGTGCGGTGTCCCACGGGGGCTGGACCTACCGATAGATGACCCTGGCAACCTCTGGGCGGTTTTCGTCCGGCGGGTGGTAGAGACATACGCTGATCGGATCAATCACTGGATCATCTGGAACGAGCCAGATATCCAGCCCGGCACCTTTGGCTGTGAGTGGTGCGGTTCGGTGGAGGAGTACTACCAACTGCTCAAGGTTGCCTACCTGGCTGCCCACCAGGCCAACCCCGACGTTTTCATTCACCTGGCTGGCCTCACCTACTTTCACGACATCACCTTCGGCCGCCCCTACTACCTGGGCCGCTTCCTCGCGGTCGCCACGCAGGATCCCACGGGACCAGAGCACGGTTATTACTTTGACGTGGTCTCCCTGCACATCTACTTCGAAATTAGGAATTTCGCTACGGTATTCAACGAGACCCATGCAGCACTGGCTGCCTACGGCCTCCAGAAGCCCATCTGGGTAAACGAAACCAACGGGCCATCTAATTCGGACCCTCCCCACTGGGATCTGCCGGAGGCTAACTTCAACATCACTCTGGAGGAGCAAGCCGGCTTCTTGCTGCAATCTTTCGCGCTGGCGCTCAGTTCGGGGGCGGAACGCATCGCTGTCTATAAATGGATGGACAACGAGCCACAGCCGGGAGTCGAACCTTTCGGTGTCATCCGCCTCGATTATAGCCGCCGTCCGGCTTTCGACGCCTACCGGCTGATCACGACTCACTACGCTGGCACCATCTCCGCCCGCGAGGACAGCCAAGCGCTCTACACCGTGGTCACGCTCGACCGAGGCGGCTTCGCCACACGTGTCCTCTGGGCCCGCACGGAGGCCGACGTGACCATCTCAGTACCCGCCCTGGCCCCCCAGGCGCGACTGATTGACCAGACCGGCGTTGAGCAAGTCATCGAGCCAGTGGACGGGCAATACACACTCACGCTGCCCCGGGCCCGTTGTGCCGATAAGAGGGGCTGCATCATCGGCGGCACCACCTACCTGCTGATCGAAGAAAACAGCGGATCGCCACCTCCCACGGCGACCGATACGCCAGCACCAGCCGAACCGCTGGCAGAGACTCCCACGCCTACGCCAACGGAGACTCCCACCCTGCTCCCCACTGCCACACCCACATCCACACCTACACCCACACCCACCGAGACCCCCACATCAACTCCAACCGAGGCACCATCATCTACCTTACCTCCGACTGCCACGTCTGCCCTCACTACTACGCCTCCACCACCCACCGCCACTTCCACTCCGTGGCCACCTGTCCCTGCGACGCCAGATCCGCCTGTCTGGCCACTACTGGTCGGGCTGGCGGCAGTGATGTTGTTCGCGGCCCTGATCGGCACAGTGTTCAAGCACCAGGGCTGAGTAAAGGCTGAGGTCGGGGCACTCGGAAGACCCTAACGAGCTTTCGCCCCCGTCGGTTCCTTCCGCCTGCACGTAGACCAGGAGCGCTGCACTCGGTGCGACCGCTGCCAGGAGGTCTGCCCGGTGGACATCCGCGTCTACGAGAATCCCGGCTCCGGTGCCTGCATTCGCTGTCTGGCGTGTGTCCGCGTGTGCCATAGGGCTGGCTATCCGCTCGACGCCAGGCGCAGCTTTCGGAACAACCACGGCGCTCCCAGCCCAGCCCACAGCCCCACCAGCGCGTAACGCACGACGCGCATGGCGAAGTAGAGCGGCGCACCCTCGGCGGGAAAGACGAATTTGAGGCCGAAGTAAAGAGCAAGCAGCCCGATCGCGCCGACCAGGAAGCGTACAGCCCGCTGCCACAGTGGGCCGGCCGCGCTGAAGGGAGCCACCCGCCTGACCAGCACTATCCCCACACCCATTCCCATCATCACCGCCATCGAACTGGCGGCGTCGCTGGCGTGGTAGAGCAACAGCAGCGCCAGAGGCACAGCCACGGCCAGCACCAATTGTACGATCAGGTCTGCCTGTTTCAGCCAGGCTGTGACGCGCGGTTGCAGCGCCAGGTAGACCGCCAGGAAAACGGCACCAACCGCCCAGCCGCCCAGCACGTCGGTGGGGAAGTGCACCCCCAGGTAGATGCGGGAGAAGCCGATCAACACCATCAGCAGGATGGCGACGGCCCACAGCCAGGTCTTGCGGAACCCGGCCGCGATGGTGCTCCACACGACGACCGCCGACTGGGAGTGACCGCTGGGCAGCCCATATCCCTCGGCGTCGTGCAGTTTCACCGCCGGGTCGAATTCGGGTTCAAACGGGCGCGGGTGAGCGAACAGGTCCTTGAGCCCGGTGTTGACGTAGGTTGAGAGGAGAAAGGCAAAGGCCAGGCGCGCCCCTACCGCAAAGTCCACGCACCAGAAAGTCAGCGGGAGGAGGATCAGGAAGAACTCCTCCTCGCCTATGAATGTGATGGCCTTGAAAATCGTGTCGAGTGCCGGTCCGTGCACCAGTTGAACGGTGCGTATGAAATCAAGTCCCCACTGCCATATTGCATCCATCGTTACCCTCCTTCAATTTTGTTTGGCTTGGCGTGTAGCCCTCCCAGCATTATAGACCAACGAGGGCACTTGCACAAGCTACAATCTTGGGAGATAAGCATAGTGTCGTACTATAGTGGGGAAACCTGCGCAAAGCTCGCGCATCGGTCGAGGAAAGACTGCAATGAAGCGCACCAGCCGGCGTTAGCTTTCTGGCAGTCGTGGGCCAAGGGCTGCCCCCACTCGGGAGACCCGGCCTTATCCATCACACACAAGGAGGTAAACCATGGCGCAGTTTGAGGCATTTGCTCCAGGTGTCGAAGTCAACGGGCAGACTGTTCTGTCGGTTGTCGAAGGAATGGGGACGATGAGAACCATGGCACTGCAGATCTTGGCAAGGAATGGGATACCTGATCCAAAGCCGGGGCAATGGTATTCTCAACAAGCGTGGCTAGACGCGTTCAAGGCCATAGCAGAGTCAGTGAGCCCCGCGACCCTCTTTCAAATCGGCAAAGATCCCGGAAAACGCAAAGTGGCCGCCAGAAATAGACTCGATCAAAAAAGCATTGGCTTCAATTGATGTCGCCTATCACATGAATCACAGAGGCGGTGAAATTGGACCCTATGACTTTGAGAAAACAGGGGACAGATCAGGAAAGATGATCTGCCCTAATCCCTATCCCTGTGATTTTGACATGGGCATTATTGCAGCCGTCGCCAACAAGTTTGCGCCCGAGGGGACATTCGTCACGGTCAAACAAGACGACTCTCAGCCCTGTAGGAACGAAGGGGCTGACTCTTGTACTTACCTTATCTCCTGGTAGGCTTGGTTCCTCCTGTGTCGCGAGTCGGTCGGTAGGAACGACTGAACGACGAGGGGGAAGTGAGAACGATGGCCAGGTGGCCGGGGTAGAGAAAGCCATCACCATCGCCGCCCCGGTGGAGCAGATCTTCGACTACGTCCGCGAAGCGACCAACCTGCTGGAGATCTGGCCCAACATGGTGAAGATCAAGGACGTGCAGCGGTTGCCCAACGGCGGCAATCGCTTCCGGTGTGTGTACAGGATGGCCGGCATCCACTTCAAAGTCACCAGCGAGGACGTTGAGTACATTGCCAACCAGCGCATCGTCGGCCAGACCAAAGGCGGCATCCAGAGCACGATCGCGTGGGAGTTCCAACCCGAGGACGGTGGGACAAACCTGACCTTGAAAGCCGAATACACCGTACCCATCCCGCTGCTAGGCAATCTGGCCGAGGCCCTCATCACCAGGCGAAACGCACGGGATATAGAGGTACTCCTGACTTACCTGAAAATCAGGGTGGAAAGAGGGCAAGCCTGAAGGCAGAACGAAGACAGACGGCCGACTTTGTACAACAACGGACCAGGCGTGAACTATTCAACCTGGGCCCAGTGATAGATGGGTGCTTGGAACTTTTGCGGTTCTACATCCCAGGAGGGATTGTAGTCAAATGGGACGGGCCGCTAACCAGCCGCTTCATACGAGCCGACGTAAACCAGATGTATCAGATGCTGATGAACCTCTGTGTCAATGCGGCCCATGCTATGGAGAATGGAGGCGAGCTGAAGATCTCCCTCACCGAGACCGAACTGGACGCAGATTCTGTGCCACCCGGCTGTGAAGAAGACGAAATTTGCCCCGGCCTATATGTGAGACTGGAAGTGTCCGATACAGGTGCAGGGATTGATCAGGCGACACTAGAGCGCATCTTTGAGCCTCTGCTCATTGCCAAGGAATTCCAGGAGGGCATTGGCCTCGGCCTGCCTGTGGTCCAGCGAATTATAAAGAACCATGGGGGCCTGATAACGATCGAAAGCACCTCGGGAGAGAAAACCACTTTCGTGGTCCACCTGCCCTGCACCTAACGCACAAGCACGCCCGCTCAATAGAGTTCTATTTTGGGCGGTGCTTTCGAGTCGTCCATCCTACGGCCCCATTTGGGCGATGATGGTGCTGCCTTCTAGCACCTGCACTCCCCAGTCGCCGCCGCCACAAGCCGGGCCACCCGTGGCGCGGAAGGGCCGCCCCGGCGCGATGACCGTGTCCTACCGCTGCACCTCCCCCCACCGCAACACGACCGTCCCGTTCAACACTCGGCTGGCAGCCACCGCCACCTCCGCTCCCTCGCCGGAGGGAACGAACCGGATAGCGGCCTCCTCGTTGGCCCAGTTGTAGCCCCAATGGAACTCGCCGGATACCAGCGCTCCGTCCAGGCCACACTCGCGCCTGGCTGCAGCATCCAATCATCCCCAAAAGTCGGCGTCAACCCACCCCACAACTCGAAGTAGCGGCTGGAATCGTCGGTCCACAGGCCAGAGGGAAGGTCGCCCATGCAGAAAATTTTGACCGCCGTGGCGACGGTATGCGGAAAGACGCGCACCACGCCCTGATCGCTCCCCAGGTCGTAAGCACCCGCAAAGCCCGCCGCTTACACGCAGTTGTCCTCAGCGGTGACGGGTTGAGGCTCCGTTACTTGGGTTGGAGTGTTAAAGCATTCAGTCTCTTTGGGATTTCGCGTGGGTGACGTATCGGAGTCCTGAACTTGTTCGGGTTCTTCGCGCCGCGCCCCCAACAAGTCGGGGAGTCCAATACCCTGACCACGCAAATTCCCAAAGACCCGTGTCTAGCAGTCTGTCGGGGTAATCGGATTCTGGATGACCACTGCGCCACATAAGGGGGCATTCCGTTGGCAACGTCCCTTGTGTGGCGGTTTGCCTGCTCGGAAAGCGTTCTCTCCGACAGGCTGCTAGGAAACGCAGCAGAAAACGAAAGGTCGAGAAGTTGGAAGTGCCCAAGCTGGAAGCCTTGGAGCAAATCAACCTCAACGCCGCTGGTCTGGATATTGGCGACGATGAGATTTACGTCGCCGTCCCTGAGGGACGGGACGAACAGAGTAAAGAGGTCAAACAACACAGAGAGAGTTGACCATTCTGCCAGCCGATGCTACAATGCGCGGCGACATAGTTGGTGATTACCCACAAGTTTGCTGCCACCTCAGACCTCCGAGATTTTGGGCAAGCGATGTATCAAAGTACCGCCTGTCGAGGGCAAAATGCCAATCGTTCTGTTGCCGGGAGTGAAACCTCGGAGATCTTTGACATGTGGGTAATCACCAGGACGTAGGTATTGATCGATGTACCACTCACCAATCACCGGTCCTCTCCCCGAACAGACCTGTACGCTGTGCGGCACCCACTCGCGCCTCATCGCCGCCCAACTCGGCGTGTGCCTCGATTGCATCCGCCACCGGTCCCAAGAGGCGTTACTGGTCGCTGACGAAGCCCACGCCGCCGCCCGCCGCCTCTTCGGCCTACCGGAGCGGCCGCCGCACACCGAGGGTGGCCGTCGCTGTGGGCTGTGCGTGCAGGACTGCACCATCGGCGAAGGAGAGCGCGGCTACTGCGGGCTGCGCGAAGTGCGTGAAAGTAGACCAGGTAAACCAGGCAAGCTGCGTCACCTGGCTGGCACCCCCAGCCAGGGCCTCCTCCACTGGTACCGCGACCCTCTGCCCACCAACTGCGTCGCCGACCCCTTCTGCGCCGGGCATGTACAGCGTGGCAAGCACAATCTGGCCGTCTTCTACGCCTCGTGCACCATAGACTGCCTGTTCTGCCAGAATTGGCACTTCCGCGAGCAGGGGAACGCACCGGCTCGCTCGACCCACCACCTCACCGCCGCCGAGTTGGCCGACGCCGCCAACCCCCGCACCTACTGCGTCTGCTACTTCGGCGGCGACCCGGCCAGCCAAATGGTGCACGCACTGGCCGCCAGCCGAATCCTGGCCGAGCGGGGCGTCGTCGTCTGCTGGGAGACCAACGGCACCGCCCATCCTCGCCTGATGGATCGCGCCTTCGAACTCTCCCTGGCCACCGGCGGCTGCGTCAAGTTCGACCTCAAGGCTTACGACGATACCCTGCACCGCGTCCTCACTGGGGCCAGCAACCGCCAGACGCTGGAGAACTTTGCCCGTGCCGCTGCGTGCTCGGCCGAGCGCGTTCGCTTCGACGAGCGGGCCACCCCACCTCCCCTCGTCGCCAGCACGCT
>CAZMOT010000157.1:0-6952 GCA_964568065.1 uncultured Anaerolineales bacterium | reverse complement strand
GTGGGGAGAGGGGGGAGAGGAGCCAACGTGGGTAGGATAGGCAATGGTGTCGCCGTCGGCGTAGGTGTTGGCATAGATACGGCGGGAGTGGAGGTCAACTCTGGGGTGGACGGAGCGCTGCAGGCGATAACTATCAGCATGAGGGCCAAAACACTCAGCCCAGTCCAGATGCGCAGATCGTGTATTTTGCCTGTTGTTGTTTTGCCTCTGTTCATTTGTCTACATTCCCTTTGAGCAGTGATCTGAATCCGGGTTATTGTAGCCGAAACCCCACCATCTTGTCAACTACGGCCCGTCTGGGTCGCGCTTCAGGTCTGTCGGTAGCGGGGGATGAGAGCCAGCATCATTTGACTTTGCCACGCCATTGCTTATAATCTATCTACATGCTCAGTGTACTCATCACCGCCTTCCGCGAAGCGGCGACAGTAGGCCAGGCCATTGAGGTGTTTCTACCCCAGTTGCCTGAAGATGCCGAGATTCTGGTCGTATGCCCTGATCCCGAAACGATCGCCGTGGTAGACGATTACGCCGCCCGCTACCCGGTTGTGCACCACGTGGCCGATCCCCAGCGAGGCAAGCCAACCGCGCTCAACGCCGGGCTGAAGGCAGCGCGGGGCGACGTCGTGGTACCTAGCGACGGAGACGTGGTCGCGGCCGAGGACGCTCTGGCTCCGCTGCTGGTTCCCTTCGCTGACCCGCAGGTGGGGGCAATAAGCGGACGTCCCATCAGCATCAGCCCACGTGACACGATGCTGGGCTACTGGTCGTACCTGCTCACCGAGGGTGCCCACCAGATGCGGCTGGCCCGCGACCGGGCTGGCAAGTTCCTGGTTTGCTCCGGTTATCTCTTCGCCTTCCGTCGTGCGCTGATCGAGCAAGTGCCCGAGGACGCGCTGGCGGAGGATGCCGTGATCTCACACCACATTGCTCGCCAGGGCTACCGTATCCGCTACGCGCCCGAAGCGCGTGTGTTTGTCAAGTACCCCACCACTTACCGTGACTGGCTGCGGCAGAAGGTCCGCTCCACCGGCGGATATGCTCAGGACTATGTGCGCGGGTCGCCGGTGCGTATGCGCTCGCCCTGGTTGGAGATTCTGTACGGCACACGATTGGCCCTGCGTTACCCTCGTCATCCACGCGAATTCCTCTGGACTTTACTTCTCTTCGCCGCCCGGTTACATCTTTGGCTGCTCGTGTTTATCAATGTGCGGCTGCTCCGTCGTCCCCTGGCCGTCCTCTGGCAGCGCGTCGAGACCACGAAGTGAGACGTGAAACGTGAAACGTGAGGGCACACATTCGTGAGGGCCAATCTGTGGTATATGTGAGAGAAACGCTATTCTGTATGCGTTCGCTTTCAGGAGGAGGGAGATGTTTACCCGTACGAGAGTATTCAGTTTGACAATCACGGTTCTGTTGACGTTGACCTTGCTGCCTGGCACCCCTACCGCTGCCACGTCACCCTCACCCCTGCCGGTGGAAAGGGAATGGCCGCAGATGGATCGTATGACCGGGGGGCCAGCGACGTCAACGAACGGTATCGCCGGCACCGCGAACGTGGAGGTGATGGGCCAGAGCGTTGCCCCGACCGTCCCGCTGCCATCACCAGCAGATAGGGGGATGCAGGCAGCCGCAGCGCCCGTCTTCTTCGATGATATGGAAGGTGACGTCAGCGACTGGACTGCCACGGGTTTCTGGCATCAGGTCACCAATCCCCAGAATATCTCTGTCTATCACGTTGGAGCCACTACACCCGATGATCCTCCCAACGACGTCAACCCCGATCTGGTCACTCTGCCCGACACCGATGCTTCGGGCAGGGCTTATCTAGGTTCAGCGCACAGCGGCAGCCAGGTCTTTTGGTACGGCGTGGATCAGTATGGCTGCTTCATTGATCCGGCCGGTACCTTTAACCCGGCAACTCAATCGGCTAAGAACGGAGGAAAATCGAGCGGGGCCAATAGCGGCAACCTGGTCTCGCCCGCCATTGATCTGACCGGCCTGACCGAAGCCACCCTCCACTTCTGGACCCGGTGGGAGATCGAGGGTGTAGACGCCAATATGTTTGATTTGATGTACGTGGAAATCTCCACCGATGGTGGATCGAATTGGAGCACCATCGGCACGCTGAATCCTATCAACGATGTTAGCAACGCGCATTACGAGAACTACTCCAGCGGCGGCTCCAAAGCGACGCCGGTCTGGGTTCATCCCACCTTCGATATCAGTTCCTACGTGGGCAACGTGGTCAAGATCCATTTTCGCTTCGACACTGTAGACAGTCAGTACAACGGCTTTCGGGGCTGGATGATTGACGACGTGATCGTTGATTCCACCGGCATATCGGCCCCGCAAATCTATGGCGTCTTCCCCGACTGCGTCGAGGTCGCCAATCTAGGGACCAAGATCGTGACAATCTACGGGGCAGACTTTGAACGGCGCATCGGTAACGGTAGACAGTACACCGGCGGCCGGGGTATCAATCGTCGGCTCCGATCAGATCCAGATCCTCCTGCCAACCCTGGCTGCTGACACGTACGATCTCACCGTCACCAACCCCGGCGGCAAGAGCACGACCATGACCAATACCATCACCGTCAGCGCCGCTGCTTGCCCGGCGGCGGTATGTCCGGGGAAGACGATCCTGTCGGTTCGTAACGGTGATTGGAGCGCTGCGGCCACCTGGAATCTGAACCGGGTGCCCAATGCAGACGACGTGGTGTTGGTTCAGGCGGATCATACGGTAGTTGGCCCGGCTTTGGCTAATATCAAGGCACTTTGTAACTATAGCGTCCTGCCAAGCATGAACAGGAGTTCGTTGGAAATCCGTGCGACCCAAGCTATCTCCAATTACGGCCTGATCCTGGGGAGAGATGGTGGCGTGGGTGTAGGCGCTGCGTGTGGTGGACAGGGGAGCAGCATCAAATTGCGGGGGAGTCCTTTCTATAACGAGGGCATGATTTGGGCTGGCGACGGCGGAGATGGCAACCGGTGTGGTGGTAAGGGCGGCTCGACGACAGTGCTTGGACGCAATACCACCAACGAAGGGACCATTTGCGCCGGCGACGGTGGCGATGTGCTGGGCGTCGGTGCGGGCTGGGGTGGCAAAGGGGGCAGAACCATTGTCTGGGGCAAGCGTGGCGGCGCTGGCTTCCTGCGTAACAGAGGCCTAATCTGCGGTGGTGATGGGGGTGACGGCAATCCCTTCGCCACGGGTGCCCAGCGGGGGGGGCGAGGTGGCGACGTGAAGCTGATATCCTTACCTACCGTCGATCTGAAAAACGGAGTGCACTTTGCCGGCTCCGGTGGACTGGGCACCGGCGGCGGGGTCAACGGGCGGAACGGCCGGGTCTTTATCGAACCTAACACCATCTCCCTGGCCGGCAGCGAGACGCGCGTCGGCGGTGGAGATGTTCTCATCTTCGGCGGCGATGGCTGGGTCCTGGACTTGAGCAACATGAGCGGCGCGGCGATTACGGCGACCGGCAACATCACCCTGGCGGTCGGCAGTGGCGGCGCGATAGACCTGAGCGGGAATACGAGCCAGGTGTTCCAGGCCGATGGTCAGGTCATCATCGCCTCCGACGTCATCTCGCTGGAGACAGGTGTTGACCTGATCACGGTGGTGGGGACCAACGTCATCACCGGCCCCAGCCAAATCCTGTACGATTTCTCGCTGGATGGGTCGGAGCAGGAGACCGGGCAACCCGGCGTGACCTTGCCCATCGAGCTGACGCTCCTCAACGACGGCCCTGAGGCAGACACCTATGACTTGGAGTTGCTCGACTCGGCCGGATGGAGCCTGGGCACCTTGCCGTCATCCGTCATGGTCGAGGGGCTCGATCTGAGTGACCTGACGCTGAACGTCACCCTGCCCTCGGGCGCTGCCAGTGGTGACACGAACGTTATTACGATCACGGCCACGTCGCAGACCGATCCAAATCTCGTAGCGGTAGCGGAGATCGAGGTTTTCGTGGATACAAGGGGGACAGATATCTACCTGCCGCTGGTGTTACGCAACTATACGCCTCCTCCAACCTTCTTCGATGATTTCAGCGACCCCAACAGCGGTTGGCGTGTCGGTAGCACCACCGACGTGGTCCGCGACTATGACAATGGCAACTACCGTATCCAGATCAAAACGAACAATCTAATTGCCTGGTCCACGGCGCCGAACTTTACCTGCGCTGACTGCACTATCGAGATCGAAGCCTGGCGCAGCACCGGGGGCAACAGTCTCTACGGCATCATGTTCGGCCTTGATAGCGGCAACTCCGAGTTCTACGTCTTTAGGATTCAGCCGTATAACCGGAAGTACGCTCTTCACCGCTACGATAGGGGCACGTGGGTGACGCTCATTCCATACACCGATTCCTACCACATCAACTTCGACACAGGCCACAACACGCTCAGGGTGACGCGCCATGTTTCGCTGATCAAGCTCTACGTCAACGACCACCACCTGGCCGATTACAGCGATAGCACCTACACCGGCAGCCGTCTCGTAGGGGTCGCCGCTATCAGTACGGCAGAATCGCCCGTCTGGCTGCGCTACGACAATTTTGCCGTCTGGGGAGGAGAGTATGGAACAATGTGTGTCAAAGCGGGCGGCAGCGGCGACTCTGGCGTGATAGTCTCCCTGCCCGATCGCATGATTGACGAGGGGCCCTAAGCCGAACGTATCCATTCAGGGGATAGACCAGAAACCGGGTTTTGGGTGCTCTACAAGCAAAGTATTATTGCTTGCAAGCGTTTTTCCGCTGCCAGGGAGGTCTTCCTGTACGAAAAACCCGGTTTCTTGGCCCCCACGTGAACGCTTACAGCCGAACAACACATCGCGCTACCAGGGCTGAAAACGTGCCTGTGGCGCAAAATCGCTTCATTAGGCCCCGTCTCGGGAGCAAGAAGATCCCGGGACGGGGCCTTTATATATGTTCCGTAGCAGGAATCGGGTCAGTAATGAATGCTGACCAGTGTGCCCACCGAGGCCCAATTAAAGAGCCACTGCGCCTCCGGTGTGGGCAGGTTGACGCAACCGTGGCTCATTGGACTGCCAAAGTTGGAATGCCAGTAAGTGCCGTGGAGGCTATAGCCCCGGTAAAAGTACATCGTGTAGGGCACGTTAGGCAGGTAGTAGCCGGGGCCGGACATGAGGGTGGAGACGTACTTGACGTAGATGCGGTACTGGCCCGTGGGAGTCGGCGTGCGCGGGAGGCCGGTCGAGACGAGCGTGCTGCGCACAGGCGTGTTCCCCTGGTAAGCGGTGACTCGCTGCGCGCTGAGATTCACGTCAATCCAGCGACCACCGGTTGGAGCAGGGGATGGGGAAGGTGGGGCAGGGCTACCGCCGCTGGGGATGCGCAGCACTTGCCCGACGTAGATGAACGAGGGATTGCGGATGGAGTTAGCCTGCGCCAATGTCCACATCGAGACGCCGTACCGCTGGGCGATGGACGAGAGTGTGTCGCCGCGCCGCACGACGTAGGTTTGGCCTGACGGGGTGGGCGAGGGCGTGGCCCCGTGGCCCGGCATCACCAGCCGCTGCCCCACGTAGACGCGGTTGGGGTTGACGATGCCGTTGGCGGCTGCCAGCGCCTGGTAGGTAATGCCGTAACGCAGTGCGATACGGAACAGGTTCTCCCCTCGCTGCACGATATGTACGCCCGATGATGGTGGGGGCGAGCCAGTGCTGCCACCAGTCGGGATGACCAGCCGCTGGCCGACGTAGATACGGCTGACGTTACTCAAGCCGTTGGCCGCTGCCAGCGCATCCACCGTCACTCCGTAGCGCAGCGCGATGCGAAACAGGTTCTCGCCCGGCCGCACGATGTGAACGGTGGAGCTCTGAGCGAAGACTGGTGCCGCCAGCGCCAGGCCCAACGCGAGCGCTATCCCAAGCGTCAATATCCTGCGCATTGTTCTTCCTCCTTTTTTCGCTCAATCGGATGCCCGCTGCCAGCCCTATTATGCCACAATTGCCCCCGCTTGCCTATTACAAGGGAGTTACGGTTAGGTGACAGAATAGCAGTGGGTCAAACTTGATGAGGAAGTGAAAAGCAGATTGATTAGTATCTGCTTCGAAAATAGACTGAGTGGAAGATACGGAGTCCTCAACTTGTTGAGGGCAGCCCCGAACAAGTTCGGGAGTCCGTCTCGTATTTTCGTGATTCGTGGTGCCCCGCAGGGGCATGGCAACTTCTCAATAAAGTGGGGATATGATGAGGAACGCAAGCATCTTGCTTGCACCTCGGCGACCAAGATGGTCGCGTTCCCCAAGATATTGAGAAGATACTTGATTACTATATTTCACCAGTGCGTCCATGAGCACCGCCTCAAATCAGTAAAGACGTGCTCTGCTATTATCCGCTCAGTTGTCCCAGCAGCCCGGCGTCATCCCGATTCATACCACAGGTTCTGCACATCGGCCCCCACTGGTGGCGCTTCGGCCAAAGGACCCGCCTCTGGCTGGCCAACAGGAACGATACCGTTGATCTCCAACGAGAACTCGGCCGGCACGGCGAAGGCTCCCACCTCAGTCAAACGCTCGTTGACCACCCGCACGTAGGTCTTCGGTGGACCAAAGTCCCAAAGTGAGAGCCGAAGTGAGAGAACGGGGGTTGTGCCATCCACGGTGCTCATGGATTCGACGATGCAGTTTGGAAAGTCGTCCTGGCTCTCAAAGGTGGCTTCCACAACGGGAGCCGGTGGGGTCTGGTCAGGAATACCGGCAAAGACAGTGTAGCTGAAGACGTCGTCTCGCAGATGTTCCGCTAAGCCTGGGTTATCGCTGAACACAGCGAACACGTCGTCGCGTCCATTGCCTTGTAGATCACTGCGGGCGAAAAGCACATCACCACCGCCCTGGGCAGTGTAGCGAACCTTGACAAACCAGGCCAAGGTGGTGATTTCTCCGCCCGTGGTCAACACAACCCAACGCATCGGGCCGGCCATGACC
>CAZMOT010000156.1:0-7050 GCA_964568065.1 uncultured Anaerolineales bacterium | reverse complement strand
CACATCCAGGCCGGGTCAAGCAACCGGCAAATCGAACGTGACACAGGTGTCGACCACCTGCCCCCTGAGAAGGTACCGGGGTTGACCCTGGATCGAGAGGATTGCCTGGCGAACGCCACGGAAATCGGTGCGGCTACTCTCCAGGTGGTTCAGACACTGCTGGACGACCCGGTGCTCGACCGGCTGCCGACCGTGGGATGCTTGCTCAGACTGCGCCAGAAGTTCGGTGACGAGCGGCTAGAGGCGGCCTGCGAGCGGGCGCTCTACTTCGGTGATCCGGCCTACAAGACCATCAAGCGTACCCTCACCCAAGGCCTGGAGAACGAACCTTTGCCCACGCCTGTTCCGTCGCCGGAAGCCACTGCCTTCGTGCGCAGCGCCGAGGAGCTGGTCGGCGATCTCCTCGGAGGTGAGTCGTGGAACTGAAACACCAACTCACACCCCAGTTGAAGCACTTGAGACTCTCCGGCATCCTGCAAACGCTGGACGTTCGCAACCGGCAGGCAATCGAGGGCAAATGGTCCTACATCGAGTTCCTCTCGCGCCTGTTGGAGGACGAGGTAGAACGCTGGGCTCAGAAGCAACTGAAACTCCGGCTGCGCCGGGCCGCCCTCAACACCACCAAGACGTTGGAGACTTTCGACTTCCAGTTCAACCCCACCCTCAATCGCCAGCAGACCCTGGCGTTGGCAGCTTGCGACTACATCCGCGAGCATCGCAACGCGCTCATCTGCGGACCAACGGGCGTGGGGAAGTCACATCTCACCCAGGCACTTGGGCAAGAAGCGTGTCGCCAGGGTTTCAACGTCCTGTTCATCAACACCAACAAGATGCTGCAGCACCTGAACGGTGGACGGGCAGATGGGTCATGGGAGCAGCGCTTGAACGTCTACCTGCGCCCAGACTTGCTCATCCTGGACGACTTCGGCCTCAAGCCGCTTCAATCACCCTCTCCTGAAGACCTGTATGATGTTATTAACGAGCGATACGAGCGCAGCAGCATCTTGCTGACCAGCAATCGCGCCCCGGCGGAATGGCCCGACTTGTTTCGTGACCCTTTGCTGGTCTCGGCTGGCCTGGATCGCCTGCTGCATTGAGCCGAGGTGGTCGTCATCCGAGGCGACAGCTTCCGCACTCGAGGCCGGAAACGGCTAGAACAGGAGGTGCTACTGGGACAAGAATGAGAGAACAACATCATTATCGCTGTATCGCTGAGACAGAAGCTCAGCGAAGGAGTTCCCACCCTGTAGATCCCCCACCCAGGCTCGGAGCCTGCCTTGGGTACAGTCAGGGGCAGGCTCTGGCGAGGGTGGTACATCTCGGCCGAACATTCGTGGTACAATTTGGCCGAACATAGGTGGTACATTCTTGCCGAACATGCCTGGTACATTCTTGGTGAACATCAGTGGTGCATTTTCGGTGAACATGGGTGGTACATTTACGTCCAGCTCTTGACACCTGCCCTGCTACCTGAAGAATCCCCACCTGCCGGCGCCGAGCGTCAATTCGCCACCGATTTTGGCAAGCACAGCGTGCCCTATAGCGAGATTCTCTCCGGAGGGCCGCCCAAGGACGGCATCCCGGCCATTGACGAGCCACGATTCGTCACCGCTGAGGAAGCTGACGACTGGCTTGAGCCGCAAGAGCCGGTGATCTTTCTCCAGATCGGTGACGACGCGCGCGCTTATCCTATCCAGGTTCTGATGTGGCACGAGATCGTCAACGACACCGTGGGCGGTGTGCCGGTGCTTGTGACCTTCTGCCCGCTGTGTAATACAGCCATCGGTTTTGAGCGAACGCTAGACAGCCGCGTGCTGGACTTGGCACTACTGGGCGACTGCGCAACAGCAACCTGATTATGTACGACCGTCAGACGGAGAGTTGGTGGCAGCAGGCCACCGGCGGGGCAATCGTGGGGGAGTTGACCGGTCGCCAACTAACCTTCCGTCCGGCCTCCATCATCGCCTGGGCTGATTTTAAAGCCACCCATCCAGGTGGAGAGGTGCTTTCACGAGAGACCAGATATGGCCGTGATTATGGCCGGAACCCGTACAGCGGCTACGATGCCGTAGATGGATTCCCGTTTCTCTTCGACGGCCAGGTTGAGGATGGCTTGTTGCCCCCTATGGCCCGCGTGGTGACCGTAGACCTGGGTAGTGAGGCCGTGGCATATCCATACGACCTCCTCGTATAATATGTTTGTCAGGGTGTGGTATCCCAGGGATAATGACCAGGCATTCAGAGCTGGTCAGGTGGGCTGTTCTGGACCTCCTTGTTGCACCGTCAGGTGACTTCAAAATGAAGACTGTTGCCCACGCCGAGTGGCACTTCAAACTCGCATGCTGTTCCCGTGCGGCTCAGGGCTGCCGCCAGAGTTCTGATAACACGAGGTTGTTGCTCTACTTCAGGAGATGCACGTGGTCAACGACACTGTCAGCGCTGCTCCCATCGTCGTGCTGTGGACTCAGGGCACCGCCTCGGCTCTGGATGCGGGTACCGTGGCCGGGGGGCGCGACGTTGGCGCAGCCATCGTCTTCTCCCGCGAGTTGGATGGGCAGACACTTGTTTTCATCTTTGACGGTGACAGGATCATCGACGAACAGACGGGCAGCGAGTGGGACGTGTTGGGGCAGGCTGTGAGCGGATCATTGGAGGGCCGCCAACTAACGCCCGTAGTCAGCATCAACCACTTTTGGTTTTCGTGGGCCGCCTTCCGGCCAGAGACGCGCATCTACCAACCATGATAAGTGAAACGTGATTATCACGTAACAAGAAAGGATATCTCATGCCCCGCGACATCCCTGTAGGCAACGGTTCACTGCTGATCAACTTTGATCATCTCTACCAACTGCGCGACCTGTACTGGCCCCACGTGGGCCAGGAGAACCACACCGCCGGCCACCCCTTCCGCTTCGGCGTGTGGGTGGACGACCAGTTCCGCTGGATGGACGACGCTGGCTGGCAGCGCACCCTCGACTACGCCCACGACACCCTCGTCACCCAGGTCACACTGCACCATCCCGACCTGGCGTTGAAGCTGGTGTGTCAGGACGCGGTGGACTTTCACGAGGACCTCTACCTGCGCCAGATCGTTGTCCATAACGAGACTGATCGCCAGCGGGATGTGCGTATCTTCTTCGCCCACGACTTTCACATCAGCGGCCACGAGGTGGGCGACTCGGCTTACTACGAACCGGAGCGAGGCGCCGTCTTTCACTACAAAGGCCAGCGTTGGTTTCTGATCAACGCGGCCAAAGAGGGACCGGATGGCTGGATCCTCGGCGTGGATCAGTGGGCAGTGGGCATCAAAGAGTCCCGGGGCATGGAAGGCACCTGGCGTGACGCTGAGGACGGCTACCTTTCCGGCAACGCGGTGGCCCAGGGCAGCGTGGATTCGACCGTGGCGCTGCACCTCGACGTCCCGCCCCGCGGCCAGGCTACGGGCTGGTACTGGATTGGTGTAGGCGAGGATTTCCGGGCGCTGACGCGCATCAACCGCGCTGTGCGTCAGAAGAGACCGCAGACGCCTCGCTTTTCGGCCTGTGGTATTTGTCCCCCTCCAAAGGAGAGGGCGGTATGTTCGCCCCTGACGATCCTCGCATCGTGGCCACGATGGAGACCGTACGGGAGCGGCTGTGGGTCAAGACCGAGGTGAGTGGCGTGGCCCGCTACGAGAACGACTACTATCACCAGGTCAGTCAGGGCACCGAGAACGTGCCCGGCAACCCCTGGTTCATCTGCACCCTGTGGCTGGCCCAGTGGTACATCGCCACGGTGCAGACGTCCGACGACCTGAAACCGGCGCTGGAAATCCTGAACTGGACGGCGGATCACGCTTTGACCAGCGGCATCATGGCCGAGCAGGTGCACCCTACACCGGCGCGCCGCTCTCCGTCAGCCCGCTCACCTGGAGCCACGCCACGCTGGTGATGACCGTGCGCGAGTACCTGGCCCGACGGGCGGAGATTGATGGGTCTGTGGATATAGAACAATAGGAGGAAATCTCGATGAGAACAAGACGCATGTACTGGATTGCACTGTTTGTTGCCCTGACACTTACCGCCTGCGGCGGCGGCCAGATGTCAGATGGAACCACCATTCTGTCGCTGGACGAGATACCCGGCGGCGTCGAGGGACCAAAGGTGCTCGAAAACATCGGTACGTCGGTGGTGATCCAGTTCAACACCGGCGTCCCCACCGTGTGCAACGTGACCTACGGCGCCGATGCCGGCTACGGAAGCATCGCCACAGACCTGATGATGGGCGGCGCGACGCATGAGCACGACATTACCATCGCCGGGTTGGAGCCGAACACCACCTACCACTACCGCCTTAATCTGACTGACGAGCAGGCGCGCCTCTACCAATCGCAAGATTTTACCTTCACGACCGCCGCTGCCGAGGGCGAAGACGGCCAATCGGGAGAGGAGAACGTCGCCTCACTGGCGGCGGGGGCGCAGGTGGTCGGTGTCTCCAGCAACTATGGCGACGGGGCAAACGATAGCGGTTGGGGCGCGAACAGCGCCATTGACGGCGATCCGAGCACCGCGTGGTCGTCCAACGGGGACGGCGACGACGCCTGGATCGAGATCGAACTGGCCGATACTTACAACGTGCATACCATCGGCTTTTGGACGCGCACGATGAGCAACAACATGGCCCAAATCCTTCGTTTCACCGTCACCACCGACCAGGGCGAGACCTTTGGCCCCTTCGACCTGCCCGACGCCGACCGGCTCTACACTTTCCCGGTAGAGTTCACCGCCCGCACGCTCCGTTTTGACGCAGTGGAGACCAATACCGGCAACACCGGCGCGGTGGAGATCGAGGTATACGGCGTCCCGCGCGGGTCATAAAAATCAGGAGGAACCCAATGCTGCTTGCCGGAGACATCGGCGGTACCAAGACCAATCTGGCCGTCTTTTCGCCAGAGGCCGGCCCGCGCGCGCCGCTGGCGGAGGCGACCTTCCCCAGTGGCCGCTATCCCAGCCTGGAGGTCCTCGTGCGCGAGTTCCTGTCCCAGACCGATCTGCGCGTGGAGCAGGCCAGCTTTGGCGTGGCCGGTCCCGTGGTGGCGGGGCGGGCGACGATCACTAACCTGCCCTGGGTGATGGACGAGGCGCAACTCCAGGAAGCACTGAACTTGTCATCCGTCCGCCTGCTGAACGACCTGGGCGCCATCGCCCACGCCGTGCCTTTTTTGGAGCCGGATGACCTGCACACGCTGAACGAGGGGCAGCCATCCCCCGGCGGGGCCATCGCCGTCATCGCGCTGGGCACCGGCCTGGGGGAAGCGTTTCTCACCTGGGACGGGTCGCGCTACCGTGCCCATCCTTCAGAGGGCGGCCACGCCGACTTTGCGCCGACCAATTCGCTCGAGATCGAGATGCTGCGCTATCTCCAGGAACGTTTCGGGCACGTGAGCTACGAGCGGGTCTGCTCCGGCCGGGGACTGCCCAACATCTACGCCTATCTCAAGGACAGCGGCTATGCCGAGGAACCAGACTGGCTGGCCAGGCAATTGGCCGCGGCCGGCGATCTCACCCCAGTTATTGTCAACACCGCCCTGTCCAAAGAGTGCGAACTCTGCATCGCTACCCTCAATACCTTTGTCTCCATCCTGGGGGCGGAGGCGGGGAATCTGGCACTCAAAGTGTGGGCCACCGGCGGCGTCTACCTGGGCGGTGGCATCCCCCTGCGCATCCTGCCCGCCCTGAAGCAGGAGCGGTTTCTGGAGACTTTCCGGCGCAAGGGGCGTTTTGCGGATATGCTGGCGCGGGCGCCGGTGCGCGTCATCCTCAACCCCAAGGTCGCGCTCTTGGGAGCGGCCTGCCACGGTTTGGAGAGTTCCTCATGAATGATCGTCTTTTTCGAACCAAAGAAGGCGTTTGGGTACCGGCCGTGACTGCCACGCAGATGCGAGAAGTAGACCGCATTGCGGTGGATGAATTCGGTCTGACCATCCTGCAGATGATGGAGAACGCCGGCCGGAACCTGGTCGAGAACGTGATGGACATGCTCGGTGGGACGGGGGACGAGGTCGCGGTCCTGGCGGGATCGGGCGGCAATGGCGGCGGGGGACTCTGCTGCGCGCGCCACCTGCACAATCGGGGCTTGCGGGTCTGGGTGGTGCTCAGCAAGGAGGCGGCGGCGCTCGAGGGGGCCGCGCGCAATCAACTCCAAATCCTTCAGGCGGCGGGCGTGCAGCCGGTAGAGTCTGCTCGGGCCAAAGGCGTGATCTGTCGCGCGCAGCTTGTCGTGGACGCACTGATTGGATACAGCCTGCGCGGGACGCCACGGGGAAGAGTGGCCGAGCTCATCAATCTGTGCAACCAACACGGAGCGCGGGTGCTCTCCCTGGACGTTCCCTCGGGCCTCGACGCTACGACCGGCAAAGCGCTGGGGCCGGTGGTACGTCCCGAGCGGACGTTGATCCTGGCTCTGCCCAAGACTGGCTTCCAGCGCGTGCCCGGCGACCTCTACCTGGCCAACATCGGCATCCCGCCGGAGGTCTACCGCCGATTGGGACTGTCTTTTGAGTTGCATTTTGAGGAACGGTATTGGATACGGTTAGAACGAGGCCCGCACACACCTGAAAGTGGGTAAGAAACTGCCCGCCGAGAGCGTCAAAAGGGCAAGAGCGGAGAGAACGCATATCTGACACGAGGAGGTCAACATGCTCAAGAAACGGTACATCAAGTCACGCAAGGTGGCGAAAGTCACCTTCGAGTTGTCCAAGGCTGAACTGCCGGAAGGCGTCCAAGTCGAAAACGTCCATCTGGTAGGTGAATTCAACGACTGGGACCCCACCGCCACACCGATGGACCGTCGCAAGAAAGATGGCGCCTTTCGCGTCACGCTTGAACTGGAGCCGGGGCGGGAATACCAGTTCCGCTACCTGGTCAACGGCGAGCACTGGTGCAACGATTGGCACGCCGACGGTTACGTTCCCACCGGTCTCGGCGAGGATAACTGCGTCATAGTGGCAGCGGAGGAGTCAACTACCACCGCCAGAGGCGGTGGCTTGTGACCGTCGCACCTAGAAGGTGC
>CAZMOT010000155.1:2316-7107 GCA_964568065.1 uncultured Anaerolineales bacterium | reverse complement strand
ACCTACCTCCCCCCTATTGAGGGGACTGAGGGGGGCTCTACGGCAATCCCTCCAGCAGTGCCGTCATCGCGGCGTTAAACATATCCAGCAGGGGGGTGGGGTAGAAGCCGAGGAAGACCATGATCACCACCAATGGCCACATCGTCGCCTTCTCCCACCACTCCATGTCGGGCAGCTTACCCCACTTCCTTTTATTGAGCGTGCCCAGGAAGATGGGCTGCACGATCTTCCACAGGACGTAGCCCGCGGTGAAGACCACGCCCAGCACGCCGATAAAGGCGAAGGGCACGAGCGGGTCGAAGTATATCGCGCCCCGGTAGACGAAGAGCTCACTCCAGAAGCCGGCCAGCCCCGGCAGCCCCAGCGAGGCGAAGCCTGCCACCATCATGATACCGTAGTAGTGGGGGATCTGAGTGGCCAGCCCGCCGAAGGCTTTCAAGTCGCGGGTGTGGGCCCGCTCGTAGATGATGCCCACCAGGAAAAAGAGCCCGCCGGTGATGATGCCGTGCGCGAACATCTGCATCGCCGCGCCATTGAGCCCCGATGCTGCCGCGTTCAGGGCTTCCTGGCTGTTCAGCATCCCGTGACCGGCCGCAGCCGTGCATACTCCCAGCGTGACGTAGCCCTTATGTGCCACCGAGGAATAGGCGATCAGCCGCTTGAGGTCCCATTGAGCCATGCAGACCAGCGCCCCGTAAACGATGCTCACGACCGCCAGGACGGGGATAATCGGCACCTCCACCACGAAGTGATGGAATGGCCCAGGGAAAAGCGGCAATGCGATGCGGATCAGCCCGTAGGCCCCCAAATTCAGCAAGATTCCCGCCAGGATGACGCTGCCTGCTGTCGGCGCTTCGGTTTGTGCATCGGGCAGCCAGGTGTGGAAGGGAAATGATGGCAGCTTGATGGCGAAGGCGACGAAGAAGGCCCAGAACGCCAGGCAGGCCGCCGTCCATTGATCGGGGCTGCTGAAAGGTCCTATTTCCGCTGCCTGCAGAATATCGAAGGTGCCGGTCTGGGCATAGACGCCCAGGATTGCCAGCAGCATGGCCACACTGCCCACCAGGGTATAGAGAAAGAACTTGATGGCCGCGTATTCCCGCCGTTCCCCGCCCCATATACCGATGAGCAGAAACATCGGCACCAGCCCTATCTCCCAGAAGACGTAGAACAGCACCAGGTCGAGGGAGAGGAAGACGCCAAACAGGCCCATCTCCAGCAAGAGGAACAGGAAGTAGTATTCCTTGACCCGTGTCTCGATGGTGTGGGCCGAGTAGAACAGCGAGAGGGTCACCAGCAGGGCGGTCAGAAAAAGCATCGGCGCGCTGAGGCCATCTGCCCCGAGATGGTACCAGACATTGAAGGCCGGGATCCAGGGGTACTGCTCTGAGCACTGCATCTCGCTGGCGCCCGCCTGCGCCACGCCCACCCAGATGATAGTCGTGAGGATGAGCGTCAGGAAAGCGAACGCGATCCCTACCCGCCGGATCGTCTTTACATCCTCCCCCGGGATGACCATAATCAGCAGCACGCCCACCAGCGGGGCGAAGAGCACCGCACTCAGAATTGGGAAATCCATGTCACGCCCTCCTTAAACTTGATGTATAGGAAAGTATAAACTTGCTCTCGGCCGGTCTGTGACCGGCGGCTCACTGTTTCTTCATTGTTCTCTCCCCTGTGTCCCGAAGTATATCACCAGCGATGGGCTGTGTCAACACTACCACGCTCTCTCTTTTCATCTCCTCCCAGTGCCCCCCTTTCATCCCCCCCAATGGGGGGGGAGAGAGGGAGGGAGGGAGGCGCCAGTACCCTCGTCGAACTCCCCGCGCAGCGCCTCGCGGTCAGCCGCGGCAGGCACGTACTCGCTCGTCAGGCGAATAGCCCCCTGGCGGCAGACGTCCTGACACTGTCCGCAGTAGGCACAGCGGTCGTGGTAGTGGATCAGCCGGAACTTCTCGCGACCCTGCGATGGGCCCAGGGCGTCACTCTCGCGCTCCAGTTCCAGCGCGAAGGCCGGGCAATCGCGCACGCACACCCCACAACCCGTGCACAATGCGGGCTCAATGGTCACCTTGCCCCGGAAGTAGGGGGGCAACTCCAGCGGCCCGAAGGGAAAGCGCACCGTGATCGGCCGGGTGAACAGTGTGCGCCATAGTTCCGGCAGCAGGTAGACCAGCGAATGGAGACGGGACATCCTACCCGACTCCGCTTTGGCGTGGCGACGTTTTCATTCCAGGCTCACTCCAGGATCCTCAGAAACAGTGGGGTAAAGGCCAGCGATACCGTAGCCATCAACTGCACCAGGATGTCGAGGGTGGGGCCGGCGGTGTCCTTGAGCGGGTCGCCCACCATATCGCCGATGACGCTGGCCTTGTATGCCAATGAGCCCTGGCCGCCCAACTCTCCCGCCTCGATCAGTTTCTTGGCGTTATCCCAGGCGCCGCCGGCGTTGGCCATAAAGAGGGCCAGGAAGATGCCGCACACGATGCACCCGGCCAAAAGTCCGGCCAACGTCTCCCGGCCCAGGACAAAGATAGTGATAAAGGGGACGCTGATGGCCAGCAGGCAGGGCAGCGCCAACCGGCTCAGGGCCCCCCGGGTGGCGATGTCCACACAGCGTGAGTAGTCTGGCGGCACTTTGCCTGCCAGCAGGCCAGCCATCTCACGGAACTGCCTGCGCACTTCGAGCACCATCAATCGCGCCGTGCGCTCCACCGATCTGATAACCATCGCCGAGAAGAGAGCAGGCAGCGCCCCGCCGATTAACAGCCCGGCCATCACTCTGGACTCCCGGATATCGAGGTGCACGATGTGGGCCGCTTCGGAGTAGGCGGTGAGCAGAGAGAGGGCCGCGGCAGCGGTGGCGCTGGCGGCGAAGGCTTTGCCGATGGCGGCGGTGGTGTTGCCTACCGCGTCCAGGCGGTCGGTAATGTCCCGAATCTCCAGGGGCTGACCGCTCATCTGGGCGATGCCACCCGCGTTGTCGGCGATAGGACCGTAGGCATCCAGGGACAGGTTAATCCCCAGGATGGAGAGCATCCCTAAGCCAGAGAGGGCGATGCCGTAGAGTCCGGCGAAATGATGGGCCACGACTAGCCCCGCACCCAGCAGGATCATGGATAGCACGGTGCTTTCCAGGCCCACGGCCAGGCCGGCGATGATGTTGGTCGCTGCCCCCGTCTCGCTGGAGGCGACGATAGAACGGAGTGGCTTCTTGTAAGTGTAGTATTCGGTGTTCAGACCGATGAGCACCCCTACCACCAGGCCGGACGTGGCCGCGTAAAAGGGCCCCCTATGTCCCAGATAAAAGTGGGAAAGGAGCAGGATGCCGAGCAGTGAGAGCGCCCCACTGGTCAACATCCCCACCTTCAGTACAGCCTCCGGCTGGATCACGTCTTTGCGGGCCAGCGTCTTTACCATCAGGACACCCAGCGCCGACGCCACGATGCCCACAGCCACCAGCAACAGGGGGAAGATGATGCCTCTTTCACCCGGGTACAGGCCACCGGCGCTCTGGGCCGTGGCGCCGATGATCAAGGAGGTAATAATCGTATCGCTGTAGGACTGGTTCAGGTCCGAGCCCAATCCGGCCACATCGCCCACGTTGTCACCCACCTGGTCGGCGATCACAGCGGGGTTGCGCGGATCGTCCTCCGGGATACCCGCCTCCACCTTACCCACCAGGTCGGCCCCCATGTCCGCCGCCTTGGTGAAGATGCCGCCCCCGATGCGGATGAAGATGGCGACGAAACCGGCCCCCATCGAGTAGCCGGTGATGACCGTCAGGGGGTCGGGGGCGGAGGGCAGGAGGTCAAAGAGCAGATACACGCCCGAGATGCCCAGCGCGCCCAGGCTGACCACGGCCATGCCCATCACCGCCCCGCCGGAGAAGGCCACGTGCAGGGCTTTGCTCAGGCCACCCCTGGCAGCAAAGGTGACGCGGCCGTTGGCCCGGGTGGCGATGCTCATGCCGATGAAGCCGGAGAGAGCGGCACAAAGCACCCCGATCAGAAAGGTGAACGCGACGTAGACGTTCAGCACCAGGGCCAGGAAAACGGCGAAGAGCAGGGCCGTCAGTCCCATCACACGATATTCCCGCCGCATGAAGGTCGTCGCCCCGACCTGGATAGCACGCGAGATGGCGGTGATTTCCGGTGGGCCGGGGTCGTTTTTCAGAGTGCTATGGGCCAGATAGAGGCTAAAGAGCAATCCCAGGAGACCCACGCTGGGGACGGTAAGCATGATGACATTATCCACGTCAGTTCTGCTCCTATTCGTAATGAAATCTCATCTAATGCCGATCCAGATTATAACCAATATTTGCGCCAGCGCCAGCGGCGCCAGCACCCGCCAGCCGAGGTTCGCCAGTTGGTCAATGCGCAGCCGGGCGTAGAGCACGCTCGCCACCGACAGGATGAGCAAGATCAGCAGCGCCTTGATGCCGAAGATGAACACGGCGAGGCCGGACGGCCAGTTGCCGCAGCCACCCAGGAAGAGATTGACCAGCAGGAAGATGCCGACCACCATCTGCATGTGCAGCGTGAGGTGCCACAGCGCCAGTTTGCGCCCGCTGAACTCGGTCAGCGGGCCGGCGCCGATCTCCGACTTGGCCTTGGGGATGTCGAAGGGCGACCGCTTCAGTTTACCGATCAGCCCGACGAGCGCCAGCAGGAAGCCCAGCGGCTGCACAAGCACCATCCAGGCCGTCTGCGACTGCTGCGCGGCGATGCGCGAGATGGACCAGGAGCCGCTGAGGATGGCCGGGCCGCTGAGCGCCATGAGAAAGGGCAC
>CAZMOT010000155.1:0-2216 GCA_964568065.1 uncultured Anaerolineales bacterium | reverse complement strand
CGTACCAACGTGCGTGCCCACACGTCCCCCTCATCGGCAGTCATGACCTGGAAGTCGAGCCGGTCGTAGGCGGCGTAGGGCGCGTCGCGCCGCAGGTCCACGTCCACACCCGAGGCGCGCGCCGTCGGCCCCACCACGCAATAGCGGCGCACCTGCTCGGCTGAGAGGTGGCCCACGCCGCGCGTGCGTACCTGGAAAGTGCGCTCGTGCTGGATCACACCCAGCAGGGTCTCAATCTGCCGTTCCAACTCATCGAGCCGTGCCAGAATTGAGTGAACTTGCTCCTGGTCCACGTCAATGCGCACACCACCGATGACGTTGACAGCGTGGGCCACGCGCCCGCCGGAGAGTTCCTCCATAATATCTAGCACGATCTCGCGGTCGCGCCAGGCGTACATAAAGATGGTGGTGAAGCCAATATCTTCGGCCAGCACGCCCAGCCAGAGCAGGTGGCTGTGGATGCGTTCCAGTTCGCACAGCAGCGTGCGCAGGTAGAGCGCTCGCAGAGGAACCTCCAGCCCCGTTAGCGCCTCAATCCCCTGGCAATAGGTGGTGGTGTGGATGTGCGAGCAGATGCCGCAGATGCGCTCCACCACGTGGACGTTCTGCACATAGTTGCGATTCTGGCAGATGCGCTCGATACCACGGTGGACGTAGCCGAGGCGCAGCACGCTCTCCACGATCCGCTCGCCCTCGACGGTGAGCAGGAACGAGATCGGCTCCTTGAGCGCCGGGTGCTGCGGGCCGATGGGGATGGTCATTCTGGTCATTTGGTCAGTTAGTCTCTTGGTCGGGTAGTCGATTGATTGTTCATTGGTCATTTTTCATTGGTAATTGCTCCTTGTCCCAGTCGTTCGGCAGCAGCAGTGGGCGTGGGTCAGGGTGGCCATCGAAAGTGACGCCCAACATCTCGCTCACCTCGCGCTCGTAGAAGGCAGCGCCGGGAATCAGGTCGGTCAGCGTGGCGATGTGCGGCTCCTCTCGTGGCAGTGACGTGCGCAGCGTGAGACCGCCGCCGTCCCAGAAGTGGTACAGCAACTCGATCTCGCTGCCGGTATCCTGTCCGGTGATAGTCGAAAGGTGGCGCAGATCGAAGCGCTCGACGAGCACCTGCGCGGCCCGGTGGATACAGTCCGGCGATAGCGCGACAAAGGTTTCGCTTATTGGCACCGGCTGCGCCTCAATCGTCTCGGCCGGGAAAGTCTCCCGCAGTGCTTGTAAGATTACCTCCATGAACATCGGGTCCTCCAACTGGTCATTGGTCATTGTTTTTAGATCGTCTCCAGCAGCCGCACCAGCCCGTCAATCATAGCCTCCGGCCGGCAGGGGCAGCCCGGTATGTACATATCCACCGGCAAGACCTGGTCAATGCCGCCCAGCACGTTGTAGCCGTCGCGGAAGATGCCGCCGGAGCAACTGCAACTGCCCACGGCCACCACCCACCTGGGGGCGGGCATCTGCTCGTAGATGCGGCGCAGCCTATCGCGCGATTGGCGCGTCACCGGGCCGGTGCACAGCAGGATGTCGGCGTGGCGCGGCGAGGCTTCCTTCAGGATGCCCAGCCGCTCGACGTCGTAACGCGGCGTGAGCAGGTCCAGGATCTCAATGTCGCAGCCGTTGCAGCCGCCGCTGTTAAAATGCAGTATCCAGGGCGACTTGCGCCGTGCCCAACGCACGATACGGTCGAGCATCTACAACTCTCCCTTTGTCAACACGAACACGCTGATGGCGATGCCCACCAGGTAGGCCACCGCGATGCGGTGCGACGCGCCTCCTGGCGGCAGCGTCGAGACGACCAACGTCGCCAGGTGTAACACAGCGAACAACAGTGCCAGCCGGAAGAAGGCGTGGTAGGCCAGTTGCGCCTGCGGCGGCAGCAGGTCCTCACCGCAGGCGTAGGGTTGATGCTTGCCGGGGTGCTCCTCGCCCGGCGCGGCCAGCGGGCCGCCCAGCCAGTAGAGGCCGTAGGCCAGCGCCAGGAAGACGCACAAGGCGACCGGGGGACTCAACAATATATCTTCAATCATCCCTCATCTCCCCAACCCTTCGACAAGCTCAGGGCACAGCGCCAGCAAGTAGACGCCTGCGTCTGCCGTCCAGTCCAGCCAGGGCCCCGGGTAGAGGCCGATGGCCAGCACCAGCGCCCCCAGCACGACGATGGGCACTACCATCCAAGGCGAAATTCGAATCCGCCCCCCCTCAGTCCCCCCCAACTC
>CAZMOT010000154.1:0-7184 GCA_964568065.1 uncultured Anaerolineales bacterium | reverse complement strand
TGCCAAAGATGCCAAAGCTGGCTGCCAGGACGACCAGGCCCACCAGCGCCAGCGACAGGGGGATGGGCGCGCCCCAATCCGTCTTAAAGACCAGGGATGAGAACGTCATCAGCACCAGCACCTGGACGACGACGAGGGCGAACACGGCGATGAGCTTGCCGCCCAGGATCGCGGAGGTTGGGGTGGGGGTGGTAAAGAGGCGGGGGAGTGTTCCATCCTCTTCTTCCTGCAAGATGGACATCGCCGACGCCGCACCGGTGTAGAAGGCGTAAAAGACCATCATCCCCGTCATAATCCCGCCGACCATTGCCAGGGCTCTGTTGGCCTCTTTCTCCTCGCCGCCGACGGGGGATTGGACGGCGAGCAGAGCGCCCGCTCCCTGGCTCTCGCTCAGGGAGGCTGACCATTCCCCATATCGCATGGCGACGTTTTGCAAGATTGTCCCGTCTACCGTCGCGCCCCGTTCGGCCAGTTGGTCGTAGGCCACGCCCGCCGCGATCTTGGAACCGGCCAGCGCATCTACGAACTGGGTGATGATGGACTTGACGATGCTCGGCCCCAGCGTCAGCGTGGGGTCGTGATATACCTCGACCTCGGCCTGACCCTCCGGATCGAACACGGCACCACTCAGGTCTGCCGGGATGATGACGGCGATGTCGGCCTCCTGGTTGTCCACGGCGGCGCGGGCGCTGGCGGCGCTTTCTTCCTCCGTCGCCGCCAGCAACTGTGCCAACTCCTCTGATTGCAGAAAGCCGGCCAGCATCTCCCCGGCGGAGAAGCCACCGTACTCTGCCACCGGCTCGTCGAGGTTCACCACCAGGACGTCCACCTGGGGTATGTCGAAGCCGCCCTCACTGGCCAGGCCGCCGAAGGCAAAGTAGAATATCACGCCCATCAGCACCGGCATGCCGAGCCCAAAGCCCAGGAAGAAGGCGTTGCGGAAGGAGCGGAGGAGGTCCTTGAGTGCGATATTTAGAGTTTTCATGCGTATCTCCTGTCAGTCCCTCAGCGCGCGGCCGGTGAGGTGCAGGAAGACCGCCTCCAGGTTCGGCTCCTGGATCTCCACCGACGTGATGCGCACGCCCGCCTGCGTGGCCGATTCGAACAGGCGCGGCAGGACGACGTTGCTGTCGTCCACCAGCAACTCCAGCGTGCCATCCTCGGCCGACACCTTGTGCACTCCCTCGGTCGCCCGCCACTGCTCCATCACCTGCGCCGACTCGGCGTTGATCGTCAGCGTGATCCGATCCATCTCACCCACGATCTGGACCAATTCGTCGTGCGTGCCGTAGGCGATCAGCTTGCCCAGGTCCATAATGGCGATGTGATCGGAGAGTTCCTGGGCCTCCTCCATGTAATGGGTGGTGTAAAAGACCGTCATCCCCTGCCGGTTCAGTTCCTTGACGCTGTCCAGGATGCTGCGCCGGCTCTGGGGGTCAATGCCCACCGTCGGCTCGTCCATGATGATGACCTGGGGTCGGTGGAGCAGGGCGATGCCGATGTTCAACCGCCGCTTCATCCCGCCGGAGTACTTGGACACGCGCCCCTTCTGCCGGTCGGCCAGGCCGATGACTTCCAGCACTTCGTCCACCCGCTGCTTGAGCGGGCCGCCTCGCAGGCCGTACATCTTGCCCCAAAAGTTGAGGTTCTCGCGGGCCGAGAGGTCCTCGTAGAGCGCGATCTCCTGCGGGACGACGCCGATGGCCGCCTTGACCGCCATCTGCTCGCTCTTGATCGAGTGACTCATCACCAGCGCATCCCCCTGGGTCGGCTCCAGCAGGCAGGCAAGCATCGAGATGATCGTCGTCTTGCCCGCGCCGTTGGGGCCGAGCAGGCTAAAGATCTCGCCCGCCTGCACGTCAAAGCTGACGCCCTGCACCGCGTAGACCTCGCCAAAGTCCTTGTGCAAATCCTGTACTTGAATCGCTTTATTGCTGTTCATTTCCTTTCCTCCCTCTATTATAACTTTTGCTATTATCTTGAAAGCAGGCGACTGACAAGCATTATACCCTACTCGTACCGGAAGCGCCAGATGCCGGCGACGAAGAACACCAGGGCAAAGCCCAACAGGATACCGACCTCGGGCAGCACGCCAGCCACGCCCTGACCGCGCACGATAACGTCGTTGAACCCGATCATCGCCCAGGTAGTGGGCAAGCTCTTGACGACGGTCTGATAGATCCTGGGCGTGATCTCCAGGGGCCACCAGGCGCCACCCAGGGCTGCCGTCAGCATAGAAAAGAGGACGGTCAATCCCTCGGCCTGTCTCCGCGTTCTGGCAAAGGCAGCCAGCAAGACTCCAAGCGCCACGGCCACCAGGTCAAAGGCCAGCATCACCAACGCCAGGGCGGCCGGTGACCTACCCCAGTCCACACCAAAAACAAGCTGGCCCAAGCCGATCAGGACGGCCCACGATCTTACCGCAGAGGATGGTGGCCTTGCCGGTCGGGCTGATCACCAGGCGGCGCAGCGTCCCCCCCAACCGCTCGTTGAAAGACCTCGGACGCTCCTATCAGTGTGATGAGCACCCAGGTGACAAGTTGCCCCGCCGACGACTGCTCGAACCCGCTGACGATCTGGCGATTTGCCTCTGGAGGGTAAGCAACTGGTGACCACGTTGGGCGACATATCGAACAGCCTTCAGTCTGAGTTGAGTGAGATTGAGAACGAGTTGCTGGGTCGGGGGCAGGGATGTCTTCTCACTGGAGGGTGAGCAACGTCTCTTCCGTGATCTTTGATTCCAGGAGTGCTATGATCTCCTCAAGTTCGACCTTGGGGCTAACTTGCAACCCCAGACACTCTGCGATCCCGTTAGCATCTGTACTGAAGCGAGATTCAAGGTTCAACCGGAAAGAACCATCTTCCGTCTGATCCAGCTTATACGAGTGGATGTGCATAGGGTCACCGAGGCGAGCGTTATTCAAATGCTCAAATTGAAATGCTCGCCTCATATAGTCCAAAAGATGGTCTTGTGTGACTAACACCAAATGCTTGCCAATGTGCTCGAATGTCTCCACTTTGTGATGCAATTGAACCAGGATAGTCTTGGCTGTCATCTTCCAATTCATGGCGAAGCCCTTGCTAAAATCCACTCTTGCTCCATCAATTTCGATAGCATGTTCCTGTAGAAACCGTTGGCGTTCTGGCCAAACAGTTCCCGTTGTATCTAATGCCTGGAGTTCAATGCCGACAAAATCCTTGACTTTCCTGTCTTTCGCGGATACGAGGAAGTAATCCACAGAGCCTCCCGGAATGGAGACCTCTTGAACAATGTGCAGTTCGTTACCAGGCTCGTGAAGGGTGAGCAAATGAAAACAATCTATAAAGATTTGGTTGCGCTCCAAAAGGCGGTGGGGACAGATGATAACTTTCTTTCGACCTCTGCTATACAAGACGGCACAAGTCCCTATCGTGATTTCTGGTTCGCTTTTCCTCGCCTTCAGGCACTTACGATGCAGGTATGGACAAGTCTCTTGAGTTGTGACTGCCTTCCAATCAACTTCCGTCGTTGAGCGCGTTGAAATGCCGTATAGTTCGAGTACTTTACTCATAGCAGCCTCATACATCTTCTTTCTGCAAGTTTCAGATACTCCTCGGATATGTCAATTCCGAAAGATTTTCGCCATAGTATGCGTGCGACGAGCATCGTTGTGCCGATGCCGCAGAAGGGGTCGAGAACTATGCCATCTGGCGGGCAAGTTGCCAGAATTGGTATCCTGCACAAGTCTTCTGGATAAGGCGCAAAGTGAGTACGCCGTTTCTGTGTATCTTCTGGCAGAATATCCCATACGTCGCCCGGTTTACTTCCCTTGGGATGGTATGCGAGAAAATAAAACCCCCTTTCCTGTAACTCTCTCGCCCTTCCCGACACGCGCTCTGAATCCGAGTGAGTGGTTCGCTGCTGCCCACGAATAATCATCCTGAAGTCAGATATTTCCCCAAGTCTCACTTTCCCAAGCATTTCTCCCAGGGCTTCCTGAGCTGCCTTTTTTTCATCGTCGGTCAATGCCGTAGATAGCTCAATCTGGCGTTTATATCGAACGCCTGTAACGCCCGTCGCAGAGACGACGGCGCCATTGACCACCTTCGTCTGCCTTGGTTTGGATCGAATTGCGTCTACGTCGTAGTAATAGCCCTTGCGAATTTTGACGAAATGAAAGATGTTCTCGTGGACATTTCGTAACCGGTCTTTGGAATTATCGAGGCCACCCTTGACCTTGTGCCAGATCACATTGTTGCGCAAAATCCAACCCTGTTCATCCACCAGCGTCAGGGCCACCCGCCAGGGAATCCCAAGCAGTCTTTTGTTGAGATAGCTGTCCCCGATATTGAGCCAGAATGACCCTGCTGGCTTTAGAACTCTCCTGACCTGCTCCAAGACCGCGACGAGATTTGCGATGTAATCCTCGTAATTCGCTTCTAGACCGATACCCCCATCGTGGTACTGGCGCTTTCCCCAGTAGGGAGGACTGGTCATACAGCAATCAATGGAGTCACCAGGCAACTGTTGGAGAACGGACAGAGCGTCTCCAAGGACAAACAGAGGCGAAAGTTCCGGCCCTCCGATGTAGGAGGAGAAATGTTCTGCCAAATCGGATGCAACTATCGTCATTTTTTCAACTCATTCTAACCCAATGGTGGTCCATCCTGATTACAAACCAATGGTAGCCCTCGCACAAACGAACGCCCCTTCGGCAGGCTCAGGGCAGGCAGCCTGCCGCCCCGCTTTCCCCCACCACGACCGGTGCCACCATGCGAAAAACGCGGGGCCGCGGGCTTGCCTTGTAGCGAACGGTGGTCGTTACGCCCACGGCGGGCCGCACTCCTGCCTTTGCCTCCGATGTTCAATCATCAGCTCTATTGATCCGCCAACGTGCGCGGGGTCTTGTTTGATGCGCTCCCTTCACAAGTGGAATAATTCCGTCTCTACCATCTCTTAGCATTTGCCGGAAATTGAAACCAGGTTGTGGCCCAACATCATTTGGTAGAATATGGTTTTCGGCCAGGAGTTCAGCACATTCATCAGCTGTTATTGATTCAATGCTATTACTTCTCATGTAGTTTTGAAGAAATTCGCTGACCTCAAATACTTGGTTTGCAGTGAATGACATGGTTTTTCACTCTTCCTAAACTTCATGATGAGATTTGTTCTAATTTTAAGCAGTGGTCATGACCCTTGGCTCGCCACCAAGCACGAAAATGCGTATCGGACTCCCGAACTTGTTCGGGGCCGCCGCAACAAGTTGCGGACTCCGAACCGCCACGGAGGGCTATTTTCGGAACAGATAACCGCTGACTATACGGGTGTTTGCCCACCTATTTGCTTGTACGGAAACGACGGCCCACTCCTATTTTATGTTGGTATGTCAGTAGCAATCTCCGAAGGACGCCTCGGACTTGCGGCCAGACGCGTTTTGGGGCATACTTACCTGCGATGTGACAGCGCATCGTTTACATTTGAGTGACAGCGAACCGTAGACATTGGGTACTTGGATGGTGACAGCATATCGTAGATATTTGGTACGCTATGGAGTGACAACATAACGTGTAGATTAGGTACTCTCAATCGCCACAGATGCTATACTGTCCTCTGGTAACCGCCAGCAGCTATCAGAGGAGGTGCATCATGCGAGATGAACTATCGATCCGCCAGACAGCGATTCGGCTGCGTCTGGCAGGTGAGAGTGTCGAGCGTATCTGCCGAACCTTGAAAAGATCAAAGGCTTGGTTTCACAAGTGGTGGCAGCGTTACTTGGAGTCGGGGCCAGAAGGGCTGTACGACCTGACTCGTGGCAACCATCGGGTGGTCAACCGAACCCCACCTCACGTTGAGCAGGCAGTGGTCAGCATCCGTCGCCACCTGTCCGCGCGAGCCACACCGCAAACCCGTTACAGCCAAGTTGGCGCTGCCCAGATTCGTGCTGAACTGGAAGCTCTGAGATACTCGCCGTTGCCGTGTCTGCGTACCATCAACCGTATCATAGCCCGTGCAGGGTTATCCTGTCCGCCGCTGCGGTTGTCACCCGGCATAGCGCGCAATGAGTATCCAGGGCCACAAGCCCGAGACTCCAACCACGTGCACCAGGTGGACGTCGTGGGGCCGCGCTACCTGAAAGGGCGCTCGACCCGCTACTACTTCCTGGTCTGCAAGGATGTCTTTGACCAGTCCATCTATATGGAGTTCGTTGACAGCCGTCGGATGGATGTGATCATCACCTTCTTGGTGCACGCTTGGCAACACCTGGGTTTGCCGGAGAAGGTCCAGTTCGACAACGCTCGGGAGTTCTGCGGCTTGGGCCACGCAGCCCGTTTTCTCAGCCGCGTCATCCGCTTGTGCCTGCGTCTGGGTTTGGAGCCAGTCTTCATCTCAAAAGGCAAGCCTCAGCGCAATGGCTCGGTCGAGAACTTCAACGGCCGGTTCCAACCCTTGCTCCTGAACCGCCCATTCCGTCGGCCTTGTGATGTCCGTCGCGAGTTGTGTCGGTTGGTAACAACGGCGAACGAGGAGCACGTTCACGCCAAGCTCGGTGGGCGCACAGCGGCTCAGTATCGGCGCGGCAAGCAACTGCGCAAGCTGCCAGCCAATTTCACGATAGACGTGAAGAAACTACCCGTTGCCGCCAGAAAGATCACCTTCATCCGCTTGGTATCAGCTCAGGGTACCGTCAGGATTTTAGGACAGTCATTCAAGGTTGGCAAGCGTCTCAAGTTTCAGTATGTTAAGGTCACCATCTACACCAGGTATCGGAAACTGGAGGTTTACCACGAGGGCAAACTGAGCAAAGAATTTCCGTACCCACTGTCCAACAAATAGAGCAAAAGCTCTACGATTCGCTGGCGGTTACCAATGACCTAATGTCTACGATGCGCTGTCACATAAACTGAACCGAAAGTCTACTATGGTCTGCTGTCACATCGCAGCAAGTATAATACCTTCTTGATCCGTGATGACCCTGAACTCTGCGCAACTACGCCAACAACTATGACAATTGTTGCACCAGTGGAGGTATTGTGTTGAAAGCGCTAAGTGTCACGTACGGTTCTGTAGCGGGGGGCGGGGTCGGGAGGCCCCGCCCTACCGTAACTTGGGCGCGCTTCTCTTGAAGATAGACATGCGCAAGCTCGCACTCCCACCTGACCAAGATTCGTCCCTACCTTTCGCTCGACCCCGTACCCCATATCGA
>CAZMOT010000153.1:0-7192 GCA_964568065.1 uncultured Anaerolineales bacterium | reverse complement strand
CTGCAAGAGCACGTCGCAGTATTCGTCGATCGACTCTGTCCCGGTCCCGGCGAACCCGTACAACTGCACGCGGACACGAAAGCGGCGAGTCACTGCGGAGACGCTGACGAGCGCGGTCGTGACGTCTGCGACCGTGCAGCCGATGAGCGGGACGACGTCGACGACCCAAGGCGTCAGCGACGTGACGAGGATCGAGTCTGCGCCGTCGGCCGTGAAGACGAGCGGGTCGGACGTCTCCGCGACGGAGGCTTGGAGGGCGGCGAGGAAGGTGTCGCGCGTCGTGGTGATGGACGCCCCGGCGAGCAGCGGCATGGTCACTGACCCGACCGTGACCCGGGCTGTGGTGCGGCTGGCTCGCGAGGCGGGGGCCACCCAGGTGATCATCGCCGAGGGCACGGCCCAGTACCGCCAGGGCGACGCCAACCGTGATCGCTTCTGTACTCAGGCGGCCTTCCGCGTCGCCGGCTACGACGCCGACGGCGACATGGTGGACGATGTCACCGGCGCGCCGCTGGTAGACCTCAACGACAGCGGCGGCACCGATGTGGCTGACCCCGGAAAGGTGACGCAGGTCGTCGTACCCATGGGGCTGATCCGCAATGAGTATTGGCTACCCAACGTCGTGCTGGACGCCGACGTGCTGATCAGCGTGCCGGTGCTGAAAAACCATTACAACGCCGGTGTGACGCTGGGGATGAAGAACTTGATCGGCCTGCTGCCCGGCGATCTCTACCACGGACCGGGTAACATCTATGGCAAGCACAGCCTATCGCACAGCCCTGTCGAGCTGGATCAGCACATCGTGGACGTAAATCTGGCTCGCCGCCCTGACCTCGTGGTAGTTGACGGGCAGCGAGGAATGATTGATGGTCCCATCGGCTCACAGATCATTGACCCACCGATCAGTCTGATCCTGGCCGGGCGCGATGTGGTGGCGGTGGACACGGTGGGCACATTGGTGATGGGCTACGACCCCCGTGCCATCCCCTACCTCAACTTGGCTGGACAGGTCGGATTGGGTATAATGGACACGAGCCACATCCTGGTGGTGGGGGTGGGGCTGGCCCAGGCCCGGCGCGACTTTCCAGCGCCGTATGCAGACTCACCGGCCCGCCGGGCCGACGCCCAGCCGCCGACGGTAGAGATCAGCGCTCCGGGGGAAGAGGAGTGGGAGAGGACGGTGACGGTCGTGGTGGAAGCAGGTGATGACGACAGTGTGGCATGGGTAGATCTCTACCTGGACGATCAGTGGGTAAGACAGGTGCTGGTACCGCCCTACCAGTTCGGGATAGACACGGAGCAGTATCCGCCGGGAGCACACACGTTACGGGTGGTGGCCTACGACCGCTGTCTCAACCAGGCCGAGTCCAGCCGGGAGGTCTACTTCGCCGTGCCTGCGGCCACGCCCACCGCCACATCACCGCCGGACACGACGCCGGTCTCGCCTACAGCCATCCCTGTCCCGACGTTGACGCCGACGCCCACCGGCACACCTTTGGTAGCAACAGCTACAGCCACGGCCACGGAGACACCGCCGCTGGTGGAGGTCGCCTCGCCAACGCCGATGACCTTGGGGGAGGTGCCGACGCCGGGAGCGCAGGCTGAAGCCGCGTCCACAGCATCGCCGGGCACCAGTCAGCGCCCGTCTCCAGGCTGGCCTGCCTGGACATTATATGCTGTCTTTGCTCTCCTGATGGCGAGTGTATTAGGAGCTCTGCTTGGTCTGGTGGCGAGGGGGCGAAGAAGATAGGTGCGTGACGGATCCGCTCTTGAGAGCAGTGGGTAATTGAAACGCCGAAGGCAAAGTGTAATGTTTCAGCGATTCAAGGGGGGAGGGCTTGGTGGACGCGACTGAGCAATTGGCGTACAATATGAACTGGTGAGAGAAGAGACACTGTGGCTAATCTGGTTGGGCAAACGCTGCTGGGCAGGTACCGCATCGAGGAGGCCATCGGCCGGGGCGGGATGGCCGAGGTCTACAAGGCGTGGGACACGCGCCGCCAGTACCACATCGCCGTCAAGGTGATGCGCGAGGACCTGGCCGAGGACCTCGAGTTCCTGCGCCGCTTTAAGCGCGAGGCGCAGGCACTGGCGCACTTGGCGCATGCCAACGTTGTCCGCTTCTATAGCTTCGAGCGAGAGGGACGGCTGGCCTTCATCGTGATGGACTATGTGGAGGGTACCACCCTGCGCGGGTGCATCCTCGACGCGGAAGGGGCTCCTCTACCGCCGGACGAGGTGGCGTCAATCGTGCAGCAGGTGTGCGCGGCGCTGCACTATGCCCACACCGAGAACGTGCTCCACCGGGACGTGAAGCCTGGCAACATCATGATCCAGCCCGACGGACGGGTGCTGCTCTCCGACTTTGGCATCGCCAAGGCGGCCGATGCAGCGACGATGACGACGGTGATGCCGGGGACGCCGGCCTATATGTCCCCCGAACAGTGCCGCAGCGAGCCGCTGGACGTGCGTACCGACGTTTACTCGTTGGGAGTCGTGGCGTACGAGATGCTGACGGGGCGGCGGCCGTTTGTGGGGGATCAAGCACCGGAAACAGTCACCGGCGGCACCCGGGAACGAACTCGCTGGGAACAGATGCACACGGCTCCGCTGCCTTTGCGGCAATTTAACCCAGCGCTGCCGCGTGAGGTTGAGGAGGTGGTGCTGAAGGCACTGGCAAAGGAGCGAGAGGAGCGGTGGCCCACATCGCTGACCTTCTGGCGGGCGCTGGAAGGATCGCTGGAGGTAGAAGCCCACGAGGAGGCGGTGGGACTTGAGATAGCCAGGCCTGAAGCACGGAAAGCAGGAGCAGAGGCGACAACGCCACCGCCATCCGCTTCCCTGTTGGAGCTGGCCCATGCTGAGGGGCAACAGGCAGAATCTGAGGTAGCAGCGTTGTTGCCGGCTGATCTTCCAAGGCAAGCGCGTCAGCGTGTTGCATCCCTCATACTTCGGTCACGCACCTTTTGGGGTATGCTTGCGCTTATCCTCGGGCTGGGCGTTACGCTTGGGTTGGGGCTCGGGGCCGGATACCTGGGAGCAGTCGGCATGAGGGGATACACGGCAAACTTGGAAATAGTTGCCATCGCCTGCTCGTCGGCGGTCTGGCTGGGCGGCATCATCCCCACCTTTGTTATCACCCACAAGATCTGGCGGCCGAAGCCGGGCTGGCTATGGGGAATCACCTTGTTGTTGTTGGGCTTGCTGTCCACCTTCCTATTCGGGATTTTGGTGGGCGCGGTGCTGTTCGTAGTGCTGGAACAAATCGACCTAGTGCCACAAGTAATAGCTGAAGAGGTTGCTCTGGTCGCGATTCTGGCCCTCATCGGCATCGTCTGGTTTGTTGGCTTCATCCTGGCCTTTATTGTCGCGACCAAGGTCCGGCGGGGATGGCTGGTTCCTCCTGTCAAGTCCAATCTACAGCGTGTCTGGAGTGCAGCCGTGTTATTGCTTGGCCCGGTAGTTTCTCTCATTGTTTCTTTTCTTGTCGGTTTTGGAACCTTCTTGGTATCAACCAGATTTCTCGATCTGTCCTGGGTCACGGGCTTGGACGTGGGTATGGAGATGGGGGGCTTTACTTACCTTGGTGTCCTCCTTCTGCTATTCATCCTTGCCTCAAAGGAGCCAGAGAGAAACTGGTTCCTGGTCACTGTTGTGTACATCATCGGTATGTTGATCGCCTGGGTGATCAGCCTGGCAGTATACTATGGGTCGGTTCTAGTGGCTTCCGTAGCCCCCTCTGAGGTCATGGGAATTCCTTCCAAGACTATAAGCTTTCTTGTGTCTGCGACTTGCATAGGCGCTGTCTGGATGGGGAGTCTTACCCTGACCGTCATCATCACGCTCAAGATCCCGTGGGGAAGGAGCAAAGAATGCATGCCAAGCGTATCCCTCACCTGATTGAGCAGGTCATCCCTCGTGAGCTCGACGTGCCGGCATTGCCCGAGGTTAGGCAGTTTATGAGTACCACGGTAGAGCGATAGGATCGAACAGTGAACACAGCTCGGCAATTGGCGTACAATATGAACCGGTGAGAGGAGAGACACTGTGGCTAATCTGGTTGGGCAGACGCTGCTGGGCAGGTACCGCATCGAGGAGGCCATTGGCCGGGGTGGGATGGCCGAGGTCTACAAAGCCTGGGACGACCAGCGCAACTACCACGTAGCGATCAAGGTGTTGCGCGAGGACCTGGCCGAGGACCGTGAGTTCGACCGCCGCTTCCGGCGTGAGGCTGAAGCACTGGCGCGGCTGTCCCACAAGAACATCGTCCGCTTCTACGGCTTCGAGCGGGAGGGGTACCTGGTCTTCATTGTGATGGACTATGTCGAGGGCACCACGCTGCGCCGCCGGATCTTTAACGCCGACGGGCCGCTGTCGGCGGATAAAGTCTTGTCGGTCGTGGAGCAGGTGGTCTCGGCGCTGCACTACGCCCACGTCCAGGGGGTGCTCCATCGGGACGTGAAACCGGGGAACATCATGATCCAGCCCGACGGACGGGTGTTGGTGGCCGACTTTGGCATTGCCAAGGCGGCCGATGCAGCGACGATGACGACGGTGATGCCGGGGACGCCGGCCTATATGTCCCCCGAACAGTGCCGCAGCGAGTTGCTGGACGTGCGTACCGATGTGTACTCACTAGGTGTTGTGGTATACGAGATGCTGGCCGGGCGGCGACCTTTCGTGGGAGAGAGCGAGGAGGCGGGGACAGGGAGCACGGGGGAGCGGATCCGCCGGGAACAGATGCACACCAGCCCACCCCTGTTGCGGCGGGTGAACCCGGCTGTTTCCCCATTGGTGGAGACTGTGGTTCTGCGGGCGCTGGCGAAGGAGCCCGAAGCGCGCTTTGCGACGGTGATAGAGTTCTGGGAGGCGTTCCACGCGGCACTGGGGCTGGCCATAGCCCGGCGCGAAGCGCCGGAAGCAAAGGTAAGGGTGGCAGCGCCCGCGCCACCCGCTCCTGTGCCCGAGCCTGCCCAGCCCCCGCCGCCTATGGTGCCCGTGGCGGAGAAGCCCGCGCCCGTGGGCGTGCCTGCGCCACCGCAGCCCTCGCGGCTGCCTGCTGCACAACCCCCGTTGGCTGCCGCGCCTACCTTCCTGGCTGGGCTGCGCCGCTTGCCCGCCTGGACCTGCGTGATGGTGCTGCTGGTGGTGGTGGGCGGTGTCGTTGCGCTGCTGGCTGCTGGAGCAGGGCTTGGCGAATTGCTGGCTTCCCGCCCATCACTGGGCGACACCTGGACCCGTCCTGCCGACGGCATGGTGATGGTCTACGTCCCGGCCGGAGAGTTTGAGATGGGCAGCACGCAAGGGGCCAGTGACGAGCAACCGGTGCACACCGTGGCGCTGGACGGTTTCTGGATTGACCGGACCGAGGTGACCAACGCCCAGTTAGCGGCCTTTCTGAATGAGCGGGACAACCAGACGGAGGGCGGAGTGACCTGGCTAGACCTGGAGGACGAGAATTGCATGATTGAGCGGGTAGGGGGCAAGCACCGGCCCCAGAGCGGCTACGCTGACCACCCGGTGATCGAGGTCTCCTGGTACGGGGCGAAGGCCTACTGTGAGTGGGCCGGGGGCCGGCTGCCCACCGAGGCGGAGTGGGAGCACGCGGCGCGAGGACCGGATGGCCACACCTATCCGTGGGGCAGTGATGCGCCAACCTGCGAACGGGCACAATTCAGAGAGTGCTCAGGGCGCACAGTGCCGGTGGGTAGTCGCCCTGGCGGTGCCAGTTGGTGCGGTGCGCTCGATATGGCGGGCAACGTGTGGGAATGGGTGAACGATTGGTACGACAGCGACTACTATGGTCGTTCGCCTTCCCGGAATCCCGCAGGGCCGTCCTCTGGGGAGCGCCGAGTACTGCGTGGGGGCTCATGGGAGGTGTATTTAACGTCCAGCATACGCAGTGCCAATCGCTATCGGGTCATTCCTCGCGTCACGGAACGCAACTTTGGTTTTCGTTGCGCCAGGGATTCTGATGACTAGGAACAGGCCTCCGGGCTGTTCCCGTTAGCTGTTCCCTGTTCGCTGGTGACTATCAACCAGGAATCCGCGCGCCTGTCCTGAGCAAAGTCAAAGGGAAGTGCGGTCGCGGGTGGTGGAAAACCGTGTTTTCGTGTAGTATTGTAGCTATAAGAATAAGGATGAACCACTGAAGGCACTGAGGGACGCTGATGGCGCTGAGTGGTGATGCTTTCAGCGGTCTCAGCGGTTCGAGTAGGGGGTGCTTAATGGACACGGCCCGGCAATTGGCATACAGTGTGAACCAGCAAGAGACGGCTCGCTATGCCTGATCTTGTTGGACAGACGCTGCTGGGCAGGTACCGCATTGAAGAACTCGTCGGCCGCGGCGGGATGGCCGAGGTATACAAGGCGTGGGACACCCGTCGCCAGTACCACGTCGCCGTCAAGGTGATGCGCGAGGACCTGGCCGAGGACCTGGAGTTCCTGCGCCGCTTCAAGCGCGAGGCGCAGGCACTGGCGCACCTGGCGCATGCCAACGTCGTGCGCTTCTACAGCTTCGAGCGGGAGGGGCACCTGGCGTTCATCGTTATGGACTACGTGTCTGGGACCACACTGCGGCGGCGTATCCTGGAGGCAGAGAGCACCTCTTTGCCCCTCAACGAGGTGCTTTCGATCACCCAGCAGGTGTGCGCGGCACTGCACTATGCCCACGAGGAGAACGTGCTCCACCGGGACGTGAAGCCTGGCAACATCATGATCCAGCCCGACGGGCGAGTGTTGGTGGCCGACTTTGGCATCGCCAAGGCGGCGGACGCGGCGACGGCGACGACGGTGATGCCGGGGACGCCGGCCTATATGTCCCCCGAACAATGCCGTAGCGAGCCTTTGGACGTGCGTACCGACATCTACTCGCTAGGCATTGTGGTGTACGAGATGCTGGCTGGGCGGCGGCCGTTCGTGGGAGAGAGCGAGGAGGCGGGGACGGGGAGCACGCGGGAGCGGATTCGCTGGGAGCAGGTGCACGCGGCCCCGCCGCCGTTGCGGCGGTACAACCCTGAGTTGCCGCGCGAAGTTGAGGAGGTGGTGCTGAAGGCGCTGGCGAAGGAGCGGGAGGGGAGGTGGCCCACGCCGCTGGCGTTTCGGCGGGCGTTGGAGGTGGTAGTGGGGGTGAAGGTGCCCGCCGCTGCTCCGATCACCCGGCGGGTGCCAGAGTGGGCCTGGGCGACGGGTG
>CAZMOT010000152.1:0-7300 GCA_964568065.1 uncultured Anaerolineales bacterium | reverse complement strand
ATCCGATCACAACGATTACCCCACCCGTCGCCCAGGCCCACTCTGGCACCCGCCGCTGCTCCGATCACCCGGCGGGTGCCAGAGTGGGCCTGGGCGACGGGTGGGGTAATCGTTGTGATCGGATTGCTTATGCTGCTGGTAGCCACAGGCAGGCTGACCGCATGGCTGGGCGGGAGTGACGAGTTGGCTGTATTGCCAAGCGATACCTCTCGTCTGCCAACATCAATGTTGCGTCAGCCGACAGCGACTGCCACTGCTAACAACGTCTATATTCCGACGGTGTCATCCGAAGCCATTGTAACTTCTACTGTCTTGCCAGTGTCAACATCAGCACCAGGGCCAACTCAGACATTGACACCGTACCCTGCCGAGCAGGTGACCACGACCTATACAGCAGTCTATCATACAGTGCAGCGAGGGGAGAACATATTTCGCATCGCGCTGCGCTACGGCACGACGGTGAAGGCAATTGCCATTGCCAATGGCATGACCAACCCTGCCGTGATGTATGTTGGACAAGTGCTCTTGATCTCATGTGCACGCCAGGAGGTACCTACGGAACCTTTGGGGGAGACAACGTACGTTGTCCAGCCAGGGGACAACTTGTTCCGCGTAGCACTGCGCTACAACATAAGTTATCTTTACTTGGCGCAGTACAATGGTATCACTAGTAGTGGGGTACACATAGGCCAGGTGTTGCGTATCCCTCCCCACTGAGGGTGCTGGTCCATCGGAATGTCGGCTGTTTTTTGTATGTTGAGGGACGTTGGGAGAACGATGCACAATGATAGTGACCATCTTCTGTTCTAACTGCAGTGAACTCATCCTCGACCACGCCGTCTGTCTGGCCTGCGGCCGGTGGCGGCCGGTAGAGGACGAAGGCGTCGGCGCCGAAATCTGGAGCGCCGACCTGGGCACAAGGTCTTGGACCACGAAACACGCGGAAGGGCACGAATAAGGACGAAAGGCTTTCGTGACTTTCGCGGCGTTTCGCGACCTTCGTGGTTCAAACGTCCCTTTCCGGCGAGTCACGCCGCTGTGAGGTGTGGTAGGGAGTTGAATCGCTGAAACCGCTGAGGGTTGATGCTTTCAGCGTGCTCAGCGGTTCGAGCGGGGACGGCACAGTGCGCCTGTGGTGTGTCCGGACCGCTGAGGATGTAGTGGTGAAGAACAGGGCATCTGGCTCTGTTCAGAGAGTATATTACATAACAAAAGGAGGTATACGATGACAGTTACAAGCCAGTTCTTTCAGTGGTGGTTCACGGCATGGAACATCGGTGGCTGGGTGGTCTTCTTCCTCTTTGCCATCGCTGCCATCGCCTGGATCATCTACGACACGGTAACACGCCGTGTCCGAGCCGCCGGTTGGCTGATAGGCGCCATCCTGCCGGCTCTGTTACTCCTGCCGTCAGCCCTTGCTGGGGTCTCGCTTACTGTGAGGGCCCAAATGCAGAACCTGTTGGAGATATTCTTCTACGTGGGGCTGGTCGGCAGTATCGTGCCCATCGTCGTGGCAGTGGGGTACGGCATCACCTACAAGGGCATGCGCGGGTGCGAGAGGGGGCACATCTACGATGCCTCACTGAGCGAGTGTCCCGTCTGCGCCCAGGAGCGGCAGGCTTATCCGCCCCCTGCGCCGATTCCCCAACCGGTCTACCCGGGGCCGCCGGAACCGGTCACTGTCCCACCGTCGCGCCCGCCGACGCGGACGCCGCCGCCCAAGGCCAAGGCCAACGCCTGGCTCGTTGATGGGCAGACCAACCGCACCTATCAACTGAACCAGGGGGACACGCGGATCGGGCGCCGCAAACAGGACAACGACATCGTGTTCACCGACAGGGCGGTCTCGAAAGAACACGTGCTCATTCGCGAGGAGCAGGGCCACTTTACCATCTATGACCGGGCCTCCAAGACAGGCACCTACGTCAACGGCCGCCGGCTGGAAGGGCCTCTGCTGCTGGCCCACGACGACGTCATCGAGATCGGAGATACCCGGCTGCAGTTCATCACATCGCGCCATTAGAGCACGCTGGGAGAGGCCGAACCCAAGCCGGAGAGGGAACTATGTGCCCGCCGGTGCGACGGGTGAGAGTGCACCCTGCCGGGCATCAATAGGAGGGAGATTATGACACGACGTGAGTGTAAAGGTCACGGGCGACGATGGCTGGCGTTGGCGCTCGTGGGGGTATTGCTGCTGGCCGGAGCCGTCGTCGGCACCCAGGCCCAGGAACCGGTCAACATCACGATCAATGAAGTGAATTCCAGCGACTTTCCCAAGGTCATGGCCTACGCCACAGTTTCCGACGCCACCGGCCACGCTATCCTCGAGTTGGGCGAAGGGGTGTTCTTGCTGGCGGAGGACGGAATACCCATTGATGACTTCACTGTCGAGTGTCAGGAGAACGTACCTATCTTGATAGCACTGGTGCTCGACACCAGTGGCAGCATGGCTGACCAGGCCCTGATTAACACCCAGGCTGCGGCTGCGCAACTGATCCACAGCCTGGAGCCAGCCGACGAGGTGGCCGTGATCTCGTTCGACACCGAGGTCACGACCCACCTGGAGTTTACCACCGACAAGGACGCGGCTGTCGCCGCGGTGGAAGCACTCACGGCTGAGGGTGGCACCGCCTTCAACGATGCAGTCTACGAGGCAGCCATGCTGCTGGCCCGCCGGCCCCGGGGACGCAAAGCGCTCATCATCCTGACCGACGGTGACGATACCGATAGCGTGCTCACCATCGAAGATGCGGTTGACACCGCCCAGGAGGCCAGCATCCCAGTCTATACTATCGGTTTTGGGCCGAGCATCCGGCCGGACGTCCTGGAAAGGGTGGCTATCCTCACTGGAGGTCACTTCTACCAGTCGCCGTCGTCGGAGGAGGTTGGCGAGAGTTTTGAAGCCGTGGCAAGACTGTTGCACTACCAGTACGTGCTGCGCTTCGACTCGTCTCTGCAAGCCGACGGTGCCGAACATACCCTGCGCGTGTCGGTGGGTGTAGAAGGTGTCCAGGCAGACGCCGAGGCCCGCTTCACGGCTGAGCGGCGCGACATCATCGTGGAGATACTTGCTCTCGGCAGCGGTGACACCATCGGTGGCGTCGTGACTCTGAAGCCTCGCATCGAAGCGCCGGGGGGTGTGGTGCAGGTGGAGTATCTGCTGGACGGCAACGCGCTGACCACGGTGACCACGGGAGAATTCGCGTACGAGTGGGACACCACGGCTGTGCCGCTGGGGGAGCACACACTGACCGTGCACGTCACCGATAGCGCCGGCAACGAGGGCCAAATAGACCTGGCCTTAACTGTGGCGCCGCCCATCGTGGTCGCCTTTGTCACGCCGCCGGAAGAAGAGCTGGAGCAACTCAGCGGCGACGTCGAGGTGGAGGCGACGGTCACTGCGCTGGCGGGCGTGGCTCAGGTCGAGTTCGCCGTGGATGGTGAGGTGGTGGCGACAGCGGAGTCGGCCCCCTACCGGTTCACCTGGGACACGATGGCTGTGGACACCGGGCAACACACGCTGACAGCGACGGCCTACGATGTGGCCGGTCTTTCGGACCAGGCCAGCCTGGAAGTATGGGTGGGCTTCCGTGGTGGGCAGTGGGCTCTCTGGGCAGCACTGGCCATCCTCCTGTTGGCCGGCGGGATAATCCTGCCGCTGGCAGTGCGGAGACGACGGAGGATGCTGGTGCAGCCAGCCGTGCCCGCCGCTCCCGTGATCTCGCCACAACCAGTGCCGGAAGCGCAGCGTGGGACGGCGGGCGGCCCACCGGTGGCGTGGCTGATCGTGGAACAGGGACCACAGACTGGGCAGCGGTGGCCCATGCCGCTGGGTGAAACCTCGCTGGGGCGCAGCAGGGCCGACAATGACATCGTGATCCCAAGCCGCACTGCTTCGCGACGACACGCCGTCATTCGCGCTGATGCTGAGGTCTGTGTATACTACGACCTTGAGACAACCAATCCGACGCTCGTCAATGGCACCGCCATTGTGGGCTCCCACGAGCTGACCGAAGGTGACCGCATCCGCATCGGCGATGTGATCCTACGATTTACCATAGAAGAATAAGGAGAGAAAAAGATGAGAAGAGAAGAAGGTCTCTGTGAGAAGCATGGTCCCTATGATGCCTCGCTGGGCCAGTGCCCGTACTGTGCGCAGGAGAGTAGCCTGCCGCCCGCGCCGCCACCCCTGGATGACGAACTGCCCACCGACCCGTGGGGAGGCCGGGAGCGCCCGGCGCAAGTCGCTTACGACGAAGAGGAGACCGATATCGGCTTTCGTGCGCGGGTGTATGAGGAGGAAGAGGACGTCACTCAGTGGCCCGAACGGCGGCGTCCAGACTGGGATGAGGATATGACTGTCGCGGAGCGGGCCCCAGGTGCAGAGGGACTGCTCGGCTTCCTCATCGTCAAGGAGGGTATGCGCCGAGGGAAGGTCTACCGTGTTGAAGGCGGCACCACGATCGGTCGAAAAGACGCTAACATCCGCCTCAGTGATGATTCGAAAGTATCCCAGCACCATGCCAAGCTCACCGTAGAGGACGACCAGTTTGTCATCTGGGACTTTGGCAGCACGAATGGAACGTCCGTGAACGACGAGAAAATCCGTGCGGCCACGCCTCTGAACGAGAACGATGTCATCAAGATAGGGGATAGTGTCTTTGTGCTGAAGACACTACAATGACAACGACCGACCTCGTCGGACGTACCCTGGTCGGCCGCTATCGGGTGGAGGCTTTCCTGGGCCGTGGTGGCATGGCCGAGGTATACAAGGTATGGGACGGGCAGCGCGCCGCACATCTGGCGATGAAGGTGCTCCGGCCTGATCTGGCGGAGGACCGCGTCTTCCTGCGCCGGTTCGGGCGGGAGGCGCAGGTGCTGGAGCAATTGCAACACCCGCACATCGTTCGCTTCTACGGTTTCGAGCAGCGCGGGCGGCTGGCCTTTATGCTGCTGGAGTACGTGGAGGGGGATACGCTGCGGGGGCGCATCTTTGACCGGGGCGGGCCGATGGCGCTGGATGAGGTCTTACAGTGGCTACGGCCCATCTGCGGCGCGCTGCACTACGCCCACAACCTGGGCGTGGCCCACTGCGACGTCAAACCGGCCAACGTGATGGTCACGCCGGACGGGCGGGTGTACCTGGCGGACTTTGGCATCGCCCGCCTGGCGGAGGCGGCCACGACGACAGCCTGGGCCCCGGGCACGCCGGCCTACATGTCGCCCGAGCAGTGCCGGGGCGAGGAACTGGATTGGCGCACCGACGTCTACAGCCTGGGCATCATGCTATACGAGATGGTGGCGGGCGGCGAGCGGCCCTTCATCGGAGATACGGCCAGCACGACGAGCAGCGTGGGCGAGCGCATCCGTTGGCAGCATCTCAACGAGCGGCCGCCGCCTCCCAGCCGGTACAATCCTGACCTGCTGCCAGCAGTGGACGCGGCGATCCTGCGCTGCCTGGAGAAGAGACCAGAGGATCGTTGGCCAGGCGCACTACCACTTCTGCAAGCCTTTGAGGTCGCCAGTACAGAACAGTTGGCCGGGCTGCGGGCCCGGCCGGAGCGGGTATCGCCAACTCCACCTGCTGCCAGGTTACCCTTGCCGCCCATACCTGCACCATCTACGGCCAGAGCCAAGCCCCCCGCACGTCGGCAGCCCCTGGGGCTCGTGGTGACGCTCACCGCCGTGTTCGCGCTGGTCGCTCTGCTGGGCGGGTTGATCCTGTTCAGGGGGCCAGGCATACCCCTGAGTACATTCGCACCCACACTTACCCCCACACCAACCCACACGTCTACGCCCACACCTACGCCCACGAACACCTCAACCGCTACGCCGACACCGACGTCCACGCCCACGGCCACGCCGACACTCACACCAACCCTGACACCGACGCCAGCGGTCGATGCCGTTGTGTTGGCCGGTGGCGCCGACCTGCGCCTGGGTGCGACCACCTGGTGGTATTCTCGCCAAACGCTGCCCGCCGGAACCGCACTGGAGTTGGCCGGCTACGATCCAAACTTCCCCGACTGGGTATACGTGCGCACGATTGACGGAACGGCGGAGGGCTGGGCGCAGGTCGCTGATCTACAGATCAACCGTGACCTGGATGGTCTGCCTAGAGCGACCCCCAGGCCGACGCTGACGCCGACTACCGTCCCTGTGTCTGGTGAGCCATCTGTCAGACTGTTGAGCGTTGACCCGCCCTGCGGCTCAACTCTCAAGAGAGAAACTAAAGTAGAGTTCGTTATGTCTATAGAGTATTCAGGAATTCCTGCTGGCTGCTTCCTAGATGTCATGGTAGGCTGTACTGGTGCACATTATACCTGGATCGTTTTATCGGGAAGCGGACAATATACGTTCCGGGAGACTGTTCTTCCGGACTCAAGGGTATGGCAGTGCTCCCAAGTTACCCGCTCGGAGCCGTCCCTTTCGATAAGCGTTGGCCTTTATAGCTCTGAGGCTAAGAGGAGCATTGCCGCCACCCATTGGTCCTCCTGTATCTATCCCATCGTTGACTGATGGATGTTCGGATAGGGCAGGGCAAGTGACCAGATGTCCGTCGCAGCCCTTGTTGGCCTAGCGTTCTCGGCGCTTTCAGCGACTGACAGGGACAGGAGAACCCAAGAGTGGCTAACATCAGGGTCCTCTCCATATCGGCCGACGATGTCCGCACCTGGTTGCGAAAAGTGAAATGGCATTCCATCCCCAGGTAGGTGAAGAGCTGATCAATGGCATGACCTATCGCATTGCCGAACATCCCGCCGCCCCTGGCGTGCCCTACGGCCAGGCTTGTCCTGCCGACGCAGCCACCACCACCGCCCGAACGGTAGGTAGATGTACTGGTGGGAGAGCGACAATAGGTGGACGTGGATCTTTTACGACGACGGTTCGTGGGAGCGACGATGATACCGGCAAGGGGAGCCCTGATGTCAAGCCAGCGTTGCACTCACCGTCACCGTGCGGGGCAATGGAAGAGCATCAACTCTCCTGCGCCAGCGCCCGTTCCTGCAGCCACAGGTTCGCCAGGCTCCCGGCGCTCAGACCGCGCGCGGTGGCCAACTCGTGCAGGCGGGCCAGCAAATCGGGGTCAATGGCGATGTAGTGGCGGCGCGAGCGGAGGTCAAAACTGAATTCGACCTCGTAGGTCTGGTCGTCGAAGTCGGTCGCGTCGTGCGTGTCCCAGAACTCGGCCATCTCTTCAATGGAGCGTGATCTGGAAATGCTGCTCACATTAGCGTCTCTTGCCATGTTAAGTCTACCCACATTTTGACATGAACGCCAAAGCATGGGAGAGTGACTC
>CAZMOT010000151.1:0-7389 GCA_964568065.1 uncultured Anaerolineales bacterium | reverse complement strand
GGACTGCCGCTCGTCAAGATGCTGGTGGAGGGGCACGGGGGCACTGTGGAGGTGGAGAGTGAACAGGGCAAGGGTAGCACCTTCACACTCATCCTGCTCACCGAGGAGGTGGGGGCTTGAGCGAGATGCTACGCATCCTGGTCGTGGACGACGACCCCAATATGGCCAAGACTCTGACGAACATCTTCAGGGTCAAGGGCTACGAGGCTAAAGCCGCCCACTCCGGCCTTGATGCTTTGGAGAAGATGAAACAGGAACGCTTCGACTGTGTCCTGAGCGATATCAAGATGCCGGAGAGCAACGGAGTAGAGTTCTATCGAGCGATCAAGGCCAGGTGGTCAGACCTGCCGGTTGTGCTGATGACCGCTTATTCCTCCGATAGTCTGGTCGAGGAAGGGTTGGAGGAAGGCGCTATCGCCTGCCTGACCAAACCCTTGGACATCAATCTCTTGCTCAGTTTCCTCTCTTCCCTGTCCAAGGAACGCTCCATCGTCATCGTGGACGACAACCCGGGGTTTGCGCGGACGCTGGGAGACATACTGAGGTTGCGGGGCTTCACAGTGACCCCGGTGACTGACCCTCACGGTGTCATCGAGAAGGTCGGGGCGGATGGACAGGTGGTGCTGCTGGATATGAAGCTGGACAGTATCAACGGTTTGGAGGTCCTTGAGAAGATCAGGAAGCGGTATCCACACTTGCCGGTGATCCTGGTGACCGGCTACCGGGAGGAGATGGCCTCGGCGATAGAGGCGGCCTTGGCGATCAATGCCTACACCTGTCTTTACAAGCCCCTCCAGATAGAGGAGCTTTTGCAAACACTGACCGAGATTCACCACCAGGAACTGGGTAGGGTTCTGGCCGGTGAGCCGATGGACTAGTCGTTAGTCTGTGCCTGCTGCCTGCTGATAGCGAGGTAAGTCATGACTACAAAGGCTGGCATCCTGATTGTGGACGATGATCCTGCTCTGAGAAAGACCCTCTCCGCCATTCTCGAAGCCAAGGGATACGTACCCATACCCGCTGCTACGGGGAAAGCAGCCTTGGACAACGTCAAGGAGGAGCAGCCCTGTGTGGCGTTGATTGATCTCAGGCTGGAAGACATACCTGGCCTGGATCTGATGGAAAAGATCAGGGAACTCTCGCCCGACACGGAATGTATTGTGCTCACCGGATACGCCTCGCAGGCATCGGCCATTGAGGCGGTCAACCTGGGGGCCTATTCCTACTTGCAGAAGCCCTACGATGTAGATCAATTACTGGTGACGATCCGCAGAGCGATTGAGAAGCGGGCGGCGGAAGAGGCGCTGAGGAAGAGTGAACGGGAGCAAGCGATAGTTCTGGACAGCATGTCGGAGCTTGTGGCATATCAGAACATGGATATGGAGATTCTATGGGCAAACCGGGCAGCGGGCGAATCGGTGGGTTTGGCCCCTGGTGAATTGATGGGACGTCATTGCTATGAGATCTGGCATCAGCGCAGCGAACCCTGTGCCGACTGCCCAGTCGTGCGAGTCCACCTGACTGGTCAGTCGCAGGGAGCAGAGATCACTACCCCCGATGGGAGGGTGTGGTTTGTGAGAGGCTATCCCGTTCGAGATGCAACCGGCGACATCGCGGCTGTCGTTGAGGTCACACTGGAAATCACCGGGCGCAAGCGAGCGGAGGAACGGTTGCGGCAGCAGGAGCGCCTGGCGGTGCTGGGCCAGTTGGCCGGGGGCATTGCCCACGACTTTAACAATTTCCTGACCACCATCATGCTTTACGCCCAGTTGCTCCTGCGCAGCTCTCATTTGCCCCCCGACTTGACGTTGGATCTTGACACTATTATCAATGAGTCGCGAGGGGCTGCTCGCCTGGTGCAGCAGATTCTCGATTTCAGCCGTCGCTCGATCATGGAAACCCGCCCTGTGGATCTGAGTGTCTTCATCCATGAGGTCATTGGCATCCTGCGGCGCACGCTGCCAGAGGATATCCGTCTTCTCATCGAGATGGGAGCAGGCGAGTACGTGGTGAGTGCCGACCCGACACGTATCCAGCAAGTGTTGATGAACCTGGTGGTCAACGCGAGGGACGCTATGCCGGAGGGGGGAGAACTGCGCGTTGGCTTGTCCCGGGTGAAGGTAAGGCCGAGGGAGTACCCTCGGGCCGGAGAAGTACACTCGGGCGACGAGGGCCCGCCGGTGGCAGAGATGCCTGCCGGGGAATGGGTGTGCCTGACCGTTTCTGACACGGGGATCGGCATGTCGCCCGAGGTGATGGTGCATCTCTACGAGCCCTTCTTCACTACCAAGCCTGTGGGGAAAGGAACGGGACTGGGGCTGGCCCAGGTATATGGTATCGTCAGGCAGCACGAGGGGTATATCGGAGTGGATACGGGGGTGGGGCGAGGGACGACTTTCCAGGTCTGCCTGCCGGCCCATACGGAGGTGGCGGCGGAGGCTGCTGAGGAGGATTTGACCCTGCCGGAGGGAAAAGGAGAGACTATCCTGGTGGTGGAGGACGAGGAGAAGGTGCGACAGTTAAGCCAGCAGATACTGGAGTGGCTTGGCTACCAGGTACTGACGGCGACAGATGGTTGGGAGGCGCTGGAAGTCTATGGAGCGGCGAAGGAGGTGGATCTGGTGGTCACGGATATGGTGATGCCGGAGATGGGGGGCAGGGAATTGGTGCGGGAACTGAAGAAGGCGGACCCTGATCTGAAGGTGCTGGCTATCACCGGCTACCCGCTGACAGAGGGCTTACAGGAGTTGAGGGAAGCGGGGATCATGGACGTTGTCCAGAAGCCCTTCGAGGTGAACACTCTAGCGGAGGCCGTGCGTCGGGTTTTGGATAGAGAAATATAAATGACCTGATGGCAGCAGCAGGGGCGGATAAACAGCATCCGGTGGAGTGCCTGTTCACCTCTTTGACGCTGGAGATTTTGACCTGTGTACGATATTGATATATACTATCGGAAGAGCTAGCGGATAAACAGCATCCGGCGGTGCATTGTGGGCCAGTATCGGAGCGTTTGCGCTGGTTGGGGTGATTTAAGAACTCAAAATAGGACACGGATTTCCCAATTCTTTACCCGTGCCAGAAAGAGTTCTTAAACTACCCCCTGGTTGGTCAAAAGAGTGAACACCTTGAAGCCCCAATTCTTTACCTGCAGATCCATTTGTTTGAGGCGAAGCTTTGCTAGATTTGTTACAGCCAATGCTTTACCAAACCTTCGCCAGGTCTATGCCCAGAAATCCCAGAGAGCCCAAAACTTGATTCGAGTTACCGAGTCAAGGGCTGAGGGAGGATCAAAGCCGCTGGGAGTGGATCTATCGCCTCATCCAGAGGAGGGGAACAGGCTGTGAGTGAGACGAAGATCAAAATCAGGACTTTTGGCGACGTTGTGGCTGCTCGGCAGGCAGGCCGAGAGATGGCACGCGAACTCGGCTTCGGCTTGGCGGACCAGACGCGCCTGGCCACCGCTATCTCGGAACTGACGTCCAACGTCCTACGATATGCTGTCGAAGGAGTCTGCATTGTAAGAGACATATCGGACCAGATTCAGGGCAAGATACAGATCGTGGTCAAAGACCACGGTCCCGGCATCCCTGATATTGAGAAAGCGATGACACAGGGCTTCAGCACGGGTAGGGGGTTGGGGGCCGGACTGCCGGGTACCAGGAGGCTAGTCCACAAGTTCGACATCGAATCCGAGCCTGGACATACAAAGGTCACTATTGCATTGGTGACCCAGAAGCGAAAGTTCTGATTGGTTCGTAGCAGGTAGCAGTTTGCGGTTGACGGGGCTTGATGAAGGGTAGACGACGCCCAGGCGACCTGGGGCGGTGAAAGGCGACGGTATGGATGGGGGGCCTGTGACCATCTGGGCCACGGCGGAGTGTCACTCCAGCAAGCGCGGATAAACTACATCCGGCGGATAAACTACATCCGGCGGATAAACTACATCCGATCATGCAGGTAGCGATTGCGAAACGTTCCTTCTCTGATGATTCACATTGCGGGGACGAATGTGCCTATTGGCAAAGCGGCGGAAAGATTGTGCTGTGCGTAGTGGACGGACTTGGCCACGGCGAAAGCGCGGAGCGGGCAGCGCAGGCGGCAATGAGTTACGTCGCCCGAAACTTTTCGCATCCGCTGCGGGACATCTTCGCCGGCTGCAACCTGGCGATACGTCACACGCGGGGTGTGGTGATGGGCATCGCCGTCGTTGATAAAGATACAGGCGCGCTGACCTACACCGGGGTCGGTAACACGCGCGCGCTGATCGTCAAGAAGGACTACCCGGTGCTCGCCGAAGGGAGTACCGCTCACCTGTTCAGTAACTCCGGCGTCGTGGGTGGTGGCTATAGAAAGTTCAGGACGTTATCGTGCCAGACCATGCCACTAAGCCCAGGCGACCTGGTGATCATGTATACCGACGGCGTACCAGAGATGATGGACGTATCAGACTATGAGGATACGCTGCGCATGAACGTGCAGCGACTGGCAAAGAGAATCCTCCAGGACTGGGGCCGTGCGACAGACGACGCCGATCGCAGCGATCGGCAGCGGTATATGGTGTTCAGAAATGAGGGAACGTGATGGCAGAGCGATCTATTCAGGACAGGTACTTTGAGTTGCTTAGGGCCTATGTCGACAGCCCGGAGGAAAAGTTCCTGGCAGCGGCGGCACAGTTGGGCCGCGAGTTGGTGCTGGCCGATGTCCCGCCTGAGGATATCGCCGAGATACACGAGCACGCGCTCCATCGGTTGGGGCAGGAGAGTCCGGACCTGACCCTGCTGGCCGCCGCCCAGCCCGTCTCGACTCCCTTGATGGAACTGCTGATGGCTTATGGCCTGGCGTTCCGCGAGAGGCTCGAAATCCGTCGGAGGGCGGAGGAGGCGATACGGGAGAGCGAGCGGAAATTGCGCAGCGTCATCGAGCAATCGGGCGACGGCATTATGCTTGCCGACGAACAAGGCGCCATCCTCGAATGGAACGGCGCGATGGAGCAGATCACCGGATTGAAGCAGGCTGAGGTGCTGGGCCGGCCCTGGTGGGAGATTCGATTCCAGTTAATCCCTGATGGGCAAAGAAACCCGGCAGTGTACGAACAAATCAAAGCCCACGCGCTTGAATACCTCGAGACAGGGCAAGCGCCGTGGTTGGGCCAGTTGCGTGAGAATCGTTTCCGTCGCTCCGACGGAACGCACCGACTTGTTCAGTCAGCAATGTTCTCAATCAGGACAGACAAAGGCTTCATGGTAGGCAACATCACCCGTGATCTCACCAAGCGCAGACAGCTTGAGGAGCAGGTGCGGCGGCAGGAGCGGCTGGCGGCAGTGGGGGAGTGGGCCAGCGGTATCGCCCACGACTTTAACAACGTCCTGACATCTATCATCCTCTATGTTCAGATGCTCCTGCGCCAGCCTCACCTGCCTCCCGATCTGGTAGAGGGCCTCGAGAACATCATCAACGATGCGCGAGGGGCCATTCGCCTGGTGCAGCGGATTCTGGACTTTAGCCACCAGTCGTTGATGGAGGCCCGGCAGGTTGACCTCGTTTCCTTTATCCAGGAGAATGTTGGCGTCCTGCTGCGGCGTACACTCCCGGATACTATCAGTCTCACCATCGAAGTGGAAACCGATGAGTGTGTGGTGAACGCCGACCCCGCGCGTATTCAGCAGGCTTTGATGAACCTGGCATCCAATGCGCGGGACGCGATGCCAGAGGGCGGGGAACTGCGCATCGGTCTGTCCAGGGTGGAGGTAAGGCCGAGGGAGTACCCTCGGGCCGAGGGAGTACCCTCGGGCGACGAGGAGCCACCGGTCGCGGAGATGCCGCCTGGGGAGTGGGCCTGCCTGAGCATCTCAGACACGGGGGCCGGCATACCGCTCGAGGTGATGCCCCGTCTCTTCGAGCCATTTTTTACCACCAAGCCGACGAGACATGGGATGGGGCTGGCGCAGGTGTACGGCATCGTCAAGCAGCACAGGGGGTACATCGGAGTGGATACGGGGGTAGGGCAGGGCACGACCTTTCGCGTCTACCTGCCGGTTCGCAGGGCGGAGGAGGCGGATAAACAGCATCCGATTGAGGAGGTTTTGGTGGAAGAGGAGGCTCTGGCTCTCCTGAGGGGAGAGGGCGAAATCATCCTGCTGGCGGAGGATGAAGACCGGGTGCGGGAGTTGGGCCGGGAGGTTCTGGAATCGTTGGGTTACCGGGTACTGACCGCCGCGAACGGACGGGAGGCACTGGAAGTTTACCGGTCGGCAGAGAGGGTGGATTTGGTGATCGCAGACATGGTGATGCCGGAGATGGGAGGCAAGGAATTGATGGAGGAACTAAGGAAGTTGGACCCCCATATGAAGGGACTGATCATCACCGGCTACGCACTGAAGGAGGACCTACGGCAGTTAAAGGAGGAGGGAATCCTGGAGGTCGTCTACAAGCCTTTCGACATAGACACACTGGCGCAGATGGTCCGCCGCGCATTGGATGTGGACTGAGCAAGGAGCGCACGATGGCCGAACTACACACCACGATCACTGCCGTCACCGTCTACCCCGACCGCGCGCGGGTCACTCGCAGCGGCACTGGCCGGCTGGAACTGGGCAGCCACCGGCTGGAGGTAGAGGAACTGCCCCTTAGACTCGATCCTGCCTCGGTGCGAGCCTCCGCCCAGGGCACGGCCCGCGCACGGCTCCTCGGTGTGGATGTGCAACGCGACTTTTACGTCGAAACTCCTGACGAGCGCGTGCGCGAACTGGAGGAGCAGGTCGAATCACTGGAGGATGAATTGCGCGCTCTCGATGCGCAGGCTGAACTCCTCAAGCAGGAGCAGACTGCCGTGAGCGAACTAACTGGACAGACCGAAGCGTTCGCGCGTGGGTTGGCCTTCGGCAAGACAAGCGCTGAGGCGCAGATGGCGCTCCTGGACAGCCTGCGTGGTCGCGCCGAAGGGATCAACGCAGCCCTTCTGGATCTGGTCGTCAGCCGGCGCGATCTGGAACGTCGCCTGCAGAAACTGCAGAACGAGCTGGACCAACTACGCGGAGCCAGAAGGCGCGAGCGTTACACCGCCATCGTCGAGGTCGAGGTGGTTCAGGCGGGCGATCTGACCATCGAACTGACCTACGTCGCATCCAGCGCTGGCTGGCAACCACTCTACGACGCGCGGCTGTTGGAGGAGGCCGACGTGGGAGTGTCGGGCGACATCGAAATGCCGGGCGAACAACCGGTGCTGGAGGTCAGCTATCTGGCCCAGGTGACCCAGCGTACTGGCGAGGACTGGTCTGAGGTGGCGCTGACGCTCTCCACCGCCCGGCCTGCCCTGGCCGAGACACTCCCCGAACTCGACCCCTGGTACATCGGGCCGGTCTATGCCCAGCGAAGGGCCCCGCTCAGGAT
>CAZMOT010000150.1:0-7611 GCA_964568065.1 uncultured Anaerolineales bacterium | reverse complement strand
GCGCAGCAGCCTCCACAGCCTGGTCAGCGGGGCGGGCCGACCCGCAAGGTACCACCCTAGGGGCAACGGGTCTCCGACCACCATAGACTGACATGAAGGTAGATGAGCAGTGGACACTGACCTAGATCATATCCAGCCCGGGAGTATCGTCGGTCCCTACCGTATCGTGCGCAGGTTCAAAGGGCGCGGCGGCATGGCGCGCATCTTTGAGGTCGAAGTACGCCAAAAGTACCGCCAGCCTGGCCTGCCTCGCCGCCTGGCGCTCAAAGTCGCCAAGCCGGAACACCAGGCCGCGCTGACGGCCGAGGCCGACTACCTCAGCCGCTTCGACCACCCCAACGTGGTGCGCGTCTTCCCCCTGGCTGGCTACCACCGCCCGGTCTACGCCGCTCGCGAGCGTTTCCCCTTCGGCTGGGGCTGGTACTATACCATGGAACTACTGAGCGGAGGGTCCTTGGAGCACCACCTGACCCGTCCCACCACCGCCGGCCTGCTTCGCCCGCCGCCAGAAGAGACGCGTCGCATGAGCCTGCTGAAGACGGTGGGCATCGGCCGCCAACTGGTCGCCGCACTGGAGCACATCCACGAGCGGTACGTCGTCAACCTGGATGTCAAACCCGGTAACGTGCTCTTCCGCCGTCGGCGGTTCAGGTTTCTACGGGGAAGCGTGCCCCAGGCAGCGTTGTGCGACTTTGGTATCTCCAGAGACCTGCGCTATCCTCGCGCCGGACTACTGGGCGTTGCGACCCCCGAGTACGTCTCGCCGGAGCAGGCCTCGGAACTGGGCCGGCAACACCAGCGGGTGGACGCCCGCTCCGACATCTTCTCGCTGGGCATAGTGCTCTACGAGATGCTCACCGGCGTCCTGCCCTTTGATAACATCGCCCTGGCAGCCGACCCGACGTACGCTCCCACACCGCCACGTCAACTTCGTCCCTCCATCCCATCAGTGCTGGAGGAGCTCGTGATGAGGGCGATGGCCAAGGACCCGGCCTATCGTTTCCAGACGGCGATCGAGATGCGGGCGGCCCTCGAGCAGATGCGGACGCCGCCCGACTGGGGGGCAATCGCGCGACGCACCTTTGTCGGCGTCACGCTGACCGGCGTCACTGTAGCCTGTCTTGCTGGTGGGAGTTGGGGGATCAGGAGTCTTCTAGAGACTGTCACACCCTTCCCCACCCCAACGACACCGCCTGTCGTCGAGACTACCCCATCCCCCCCGACCACTGCGCCGACAACGACTACGCCGTCCGTCTCGCCCACCAGCATCCAGTGCACATCCACGCCGGCGCCGACGCCTACTCCCACCAATACACCACGCCCCCGCACACCAACACCCACTCCCACCGCTACAGATTCAGGAGGTTAACCAACATGGCCATAAATCGTTCGTCCCAGCAGAAACCACCGCAGCCGACGCCGGCACCCGTTTTGCCCCTGGCTGTGTGGGGCGCGACCGACAAGGGCCGCGCGCGCGAGGGCAACGAGGACGCCGTCTACCCCCACTCTGGCACAGACACCTTCTTCAAGCCCAGTCCAGATCGCCTGGCCCAAAAGGGGCAATTGCTCATCGTGGCCGACGGTGTGGGAGGAGCGCAGGCCGGCCACGAGGCCAGCCACTGGGCCATCCGCATCGCCGTGGAGCGGTATTACGACATGTCCGGCCCCGACCTGGGCGAAGACCTGCGGACAGCCGTTGAGATTGCCAACTCCTCCCTCTTCCAATACCTTCAGAGCACCGGCACGCGAGAGGCCGGTTGCACGATGGCAGCGGCCGTCATCCACGGCAACACTCTCTACGTAGTCAACGTCGGCGACAGCCGCGTCTATCTCATTCGCAACGGCCAGATCACTCAACTGACCCGGGATCACACAGTGACCCAGCAAAAGATTGACCAGGGGCTCATCCGGCCTGAGCAGGCCGAAATGGATCCCAATCGCAACGTGTTGACCCGCTCCATGGGAGCCGGGCCGACGGTCCAGGCGGACCTGTTCCAGCCGATGCAATTGACCCCGGGCGATCTTGTATTCGTGTGTTCCGATGGATTGACGGATATGGTGGAAGACGCAGACATCGCTCGCCTGGCAAGCAGTGGTTCACCGAAACGGGTGACCCAACGACTGATCGCGGCGGCCAACAAGCGGGGAGGCTTTGACAATATCTCCGTCGTAGCCGCCCGGGCAGGCGGGCGGCAACCAGCGGCCGGAGGCGGGTTGCTGGAGAGCATCCCGCGGATGACCCGAAGGCAGCAGAAGGTTATCCTGGCCGCGCTGGCGGCATTGGTGGTGCTTGCCTTCTGCGTGCTGCTGGGCTGGATAACGCCGGTGCTGTGGGAGAGGTTCGGCCCGCGGCGGGAGACACCAACGCCGCCTCCCGCACTCACAGTGACGGCCACGCCCCAACCGACCGGCACAGTGCAACCGACCAACACGGCGACGCCGGGCCAACCGACCTCCACCCTGCAGCCAAGCCCTACGCCAACGAATACACCAGAACCGCCGACGCCCACACCCACACCGACGGAGACGCCCATACCGCCCACCAACACGCCGACAGCACCGGGGCCAGGACCAGGGCCGCAGCCGCAGCCGCCGCCACCGCCGCCAACAGAACCGCCGGAGGAGGGTTAATAGTGACCAACCCGTTTCTGCCTTCCGGCGCTGTCCTGGCGAGCCGCTGCCAGATCCTCCGCCCCCTGGGGTATACCTGAACAGCCTTGATTGCTTACTTATCAAAAGGAAGGAAAATCAGATGAAGAAAATAGCCATTGTTCTGAGCGTCATGGTGGCCACAATGGCCCTGGTGGCATTGATGCTTTCCATCACCAGTGCAGCTCCATCAGCACCTGCGCAAAAGGTTGCATTCACTAAAACGACCAGCAACCCGATGCCGTGCGTGGGTGATGTCTTCACCTTCACTGTAAGCATCAGCCCCACGGCTGAGATGACGCTACCAATACGGGTGAGGGTAACCGACCGGAATCCCGCCCCCTCATATCTGAAGATCATCACTCAGACAATCACGGGAGGGGCGAATTACACCTCGACAATTGGTGGCACCGGCCCTGAGGGTGTCGTCCGGGAGGGTGTGTTGATTCCAGGTTCGCTGCCGTCGCCGATCGCCTTCCAGGTGAAGGTCACGGGCATCCCGAGCACGGCCCTGGTGGCCGGGTATCCTGTTACTAACACCGCCACGATAGTTGACAGGAACGAACCGGGGTCTCTGCCTAATGTGCCAGACGCAATAGCCCCCATCCGCATTATGCCTCGGCGGATATTCCTGCCTCTCGTCCTGCGTAACTACCCCCCGCCCTGGCAACAGGTCGTCGAGACGGATGGAATCAGGGTCTACGATATCGCTGTATGTCCCTCCAGCCCCGATCGGCAGTATGCTGGGACAGAATCGGGGCTATACCACTCCACCGATGGAGGAACTACCTGGGGTCTCTGGGCGTTGGATGGACAACGCGCCACCCCCGTGGTCGTGAACCAAGATTGCACCAGAGCTTTCGCCGCCGTCTGGGGAAGCGGCGTCTACCGCGTCACAGGGCAAAACCAGGCTACGCTTTTCAATCAGGGGCTTGGTGATGAGCTATATCTGTATGGTCTGGTAATTAGCACCAATGGCCAGACGCTATATGGGGGAAGCAACTCCCACGGTGTGTACAAAACGAGTACAGATACCGCTGGTTGGACCCAGATCAACATTGGCATCCCTGTCTCCGACCGGCGGATCCGCTCCCTCTACGTAATCAGCGATACGCTGTACGCCGGCGGCCGGCAATGCACCTATTACTACTCCAGCGACGGAGGCAATTCGTGGACCCCGGAGACCATCCCCAACGGAGTAATAGAGGGCGGAGTATGCGGAGACGCTCAGATGTGGGCTATTGCAGGAATAGACAACGCGCTTTACGCCAGCCTAGGCGAGGATAAGGGACTGTACCGGCGTTCAGCAAGCGGGACCTGGACGCGGGTCTCCGACGTGCCGGCGGTCACTATCTACAGGTCAGGTCTGCATTCTTACCTCTCCCGTCTCTACGTGGGCACCTACGGCAATGGAGTCTACACCTGCGACTCGGACGGCAACTGCCAGTCGCTTCGGAACAGCGGTTTGGGCACATCCAACATACGCGGCCTGGCGGTGGCGAATACACCCGACGCCCGGCTCCTGGCCGGGAGCGACAACGGCATCTGGTGGGTGCCGCTGGAACCATAACTGAAACCCAAGCAAGGTCAACCATGTTCGTCTGTCCCTTCTGTGAAGTCGAAAATCGCGACGGAGCAAAATTCTGCCAGGCTTGTGGCGCACCACTGGCACCCGAGGCGGAGAGCTCGGAGGTGCCTGGTGTGGCTGCGCCGACGGTCCCGCCGGAGGTGGGCGCGTTGCTCCCCGGCACGTTGCTGCAGGAGCGGTACGAGGTACTGGGAGTGGTGGGCCACCAGGCCGACCGTGCCACCTACCGGGCCTACGACCGGCAGCGCTGTTCGGCCTGTGGCGCGGAAGCTCCGGCTGGCGAATCGTTCTGCCCTGCCTGCGGCGCGGAACTGGCCCACCCGGCCACCTGTCTGTTAAACGAGTGGCTAGCCCCACCCGAATCAGGCGAGGTGAAGGGAGAGGTGACTTTTGAGTTCGGAGGACACACCTTCGCTGTTGAGGTTGAGGAGCCCCCGCCGGAAGAGCCGCCCTTCGCCCAGGGTGTACGACTCACCGTTGGCCTCCGCTCCGAGAAGGGGCCCGATCGCACAGTCAACCAGGACAGCCTCCTGGCACTCACACTGGCGCCGCTGTACGAGGGACGTCCCACCCCGGCGCTGGGCCTCTTCGCCGTGGCCGACGGGATGGGGGGACATCAGGCCGGCGAGGTCGCCAGCCGGATCGCCGTGCAGGTGTTGGCTCAGGAGATCACGTCCCGCGTGCTGATGGCCGAACTGAGCGGGGACATGTGCCTGGCGGAGACGCTCACCGAAATCGTCCGCGAGTCCATCGAGGATGCCAACGCGCAGGTGTACGCCGCCGCTCAGAGCAGCGGGACCGACACGGGTTCAACTCTCACGGCAGCGCTGGTGCGCGATGACCTGGCCGTCATCGGCAACGTCGGCGACAGTCGCGTCTACCACTGGCACGCGGGCACACTCCGCCAGGTGACGACCGATCACTCCGTCGTCGAGAGGCTCGTCGCGACAGGCCAGATCACGCCGGAGGAGGCGGCCAACCACCCGCAGAAGGGCGTCCTCTACCGCAGCCTGGGGGATAGGCCCACCGTGGAGGCGGACGTATTCAGCCTGAGGCTGGCTCCAGCCGACCGATTGCTCCTCTGCTGCGATGGCGTTTGGGAGAGCCTGGTGGATGAAGAACTGGAGGAGATAATGTTATCGGAGCACGACCCGCAGAGGATTTGCGACCGAGTCATCCAATGGGTCCTGGAGATCGGAGCCACCGATAACGTGAGTGCGATCGTGGTCAGCGCAACGGCAAGTTCCCGTGCGACCAAACCTGGCTGACGGGCAAAAGGAGTGGTAAAATGATATGTCCAACATGTGGAACCGAGAATCGTCCCACGGCGCGCTTCTGCACCGGTTGTGGCGCGCCGATGCAAGAGGAGCCTATGCCCCAGAGGGTTACCCCACCACCGTCAGACGAACCGCCCTCTCAGCAGCAACAGGCGCTGAGAGACCTATCTCAAACCGTTGCTAAAGACCTCGAAAGCGGGAAAAATCAAGGAGTGATCGTCAAGCAACTGACAAAGCAAGGTTGGTCCAAAGAATCGGCTCAGCAATTCGTTGCTAACGTAGCGCGGGAACTGAAAGAATATCGAAAGACTCCCGCAGGACGCAGTGCCCTGGCCGAGAAGTACAAAAGCAGGATAATTCGAGGGCTGCTTTGGACCATTGCGGGCATCGTGATCACCGTTCTCACGTACAGCGCTGCCAGCGAAGGAGGCACTTACTTCATCTGTTGGGGCGCTATACTCCTTGGGATCATAGACTTTGTGGCAGGGCTGATAGGATGGTTACGGTACCAGCTTTGACGCGAAAAACTCTGCGCCATCGCCCAATGAGCGAGCCGCCGCCCGGCCCAAGAGCAGGCGAAAGATAGGAGGTTTTCTATGCCAGATGAAGTACAACTGACCGTCCAGACCAACAAGAGTGCGTTTCCCGCCACCGGAGGCCAGCAGTTAGTATACGTGCTCATCGAAGCTATGCCCACCGGCGTAGTCGCCAACGTTCAAATGCCGCTCAACTTTAGCCTGGTTCTGGATCACAGCGGCTCAATGAGTGGAGCCAAACTGGCCAACCTCAAAGAGGCGGCTAAACTCGCCGTTGACCGCATGGGATCGCAGGACGTGACCTCCATTGTCATCTTCGACGACAAGGTCAAGATCGTGGCCCCCAGCCAGCCGGTGACCAACCCAATGGGCCTGAAGAGCCAGATTGACGGCATCCGCGATGGTGGCGGCACTGAAATGTCACGCGGTATGCGCAAAGGTCTGGAAGAATTGCAAAAAGAGCTGGGTTCCGAACGCGTCAGCCGCATGCTTCTACTGACCGACGGGGAGACTTTCGGCGACGAGGAGGCGTGCCGCCGGCTGGCCGCCGAGGCCGGTGGGCAAGGCATCGCCATTGCCGCATTGGGGCTGGGTGAAGAGTGGAACGAGCAACTCCTGGACGATATCGCCCAGGCCAGCGGGGGCACCTCCGACTTTATCCCCGCTGGCCAACCCGAGTTCATAGTGAACACGTTTGAGCAACACGTGCGAACGGCCCAGGCCACCGTCGTGCAGAATGCGGAGATGGTTATGCGCCTGGTGCCCGGCACCATGCCGCGCGCCGTCTGGCGGGTAACGCCCTTGATCGCTAAACTGGGCCACCGGGCTCTTTCGGACCGCGACGTCCAGGTCACACTGGGCGATATGGACCGCGAACGAGGACAGAGCGTGCTGGTCGAGATGATGATCCCACCTCGTCAGCCCGGCACCTATCGCATTGCCCAGGCCGAAGTGAATTACGACGTGGCTGCCGCCGGTCTGGTGAAGCAGAAGGCCAAGACCGACGTCATCCTGGACTTTACGGCCGATCCAGCCCAGGCGATGGAGAGCAACCCTCACGTGATGAACATCGTCGAGAAAGTGACGGCGCACAAGTTGCAGACGCGGGCGCTGGACGAAGCAGCGGTGGGCAACATCGCCGGGGCGACGCAGAAACTCCGCGCCGCCGCCACCCGCCTGCTGGAGATGGGCGAGGATGACCTGGCTCAAACAGCGCTGGACGAAGCCCAGCGATTGGAGCAGGGCGAAGGGCTCTCGTCCGGCGGCACGAAGAAACTGCGCTATGAGACACGCAAGTTGACACAGAAACTGGAGGACTAGTAGATTACAGATCGCATATTGATTAAGGAGGAAAGCCATGCCTGTATGTCCAAATTGTAGTTCGCAACAGCCTGACGGAGCGGCTTTTTGCGACGATTGTGGAGCAAAGCTGGGAGCCGTAGCTCCGGCAGCAGCACCGCCCGTTGCAGTTCCGGCGCAACCTTCCCCTACTGTCATCGCCACCACCTGCCCCGTCTGCGGTGCCCCTGTGACACCTGGTGAGGCGTTCTGTGATAGCTGT
>CAZMOT010000149.1:0-7657 GCA_964568065.1 uncultured Anaerolineales bacterium | reverse complement strand
TGGAGGATTATGGCTATGCCTGTTTGTGGCCCCTTTTGTACCGAGAACTAGGCTAAGAGCAATACCCGTGAATGAATACCTGTTCAGCGCGCAAATCTGCGTCCCGATGATTTCAATCATCGGCTAATGCAGCAAAGTGCGTTAAAAACGCACCGAAGCATTGACCTGGAACCTGTTTTTAACAGGTTTTGGGATGTCAGCGGGGCGTTTCAACGCTCCTCGTGGCGGCGATGAATTCCATTCACGGGTATTGGCTCTAAGAGCGTGTTTTGAAAGTTATGTATACTTGCAGGCAGTCCAACCTACAAAGCCACAGCCGGGTTACGTGCCAGGCGACGCAGCATAATGCGAACCATTGCCGCATAGGTCATCGCTTCGCTGGTTTCCGGCAGTTGTTCGTAGTCCTTGCTCAACCGCCGGTAGCGTCCCAACCAAGCAAACGTCCGCTCGACCACCCAGCGGCGTGGCGCACGACAAACCCAACCGTCTCCTCGGTACGCTTGATCACTTCGAAAACCCATCCTGCCAGTTGCCAGACCCAATCGACCATCGGTTGCCCACTATAACCTCCATCTGCCCAGATCAGTTGCAGGCGGTGGAAGCCCTTCAGTACAGCTCGTTGGAGGAGCAGTTTGGTGCCAGCCCGCTCTTGGATACTCGCCTTGTGGACAACAACGGCCAAGAGCAAGCTCATCACATCCACCATGATATGCCGCTTTCGCCCTTTGACCTTCTTGTTGCTGTCATACCCGCGTTCTCCCTTCACCTCCGTGGTTTTGACGCTTTGGCTGTCGATAATCGCCGCGCTGGGTTCGATTTCACGGCCTGCTTCCTGGCGCACGCACTCGCGCAGAGCATCGTTCATAGTCTCCCAGACACCCTCCCTGCGCCATGTGTTGAAGTAGCCATAGACTGTTTGCCAGGGAGGGAAGTCATGAGGCAACATACGCCAGGCACAACCACTTCGCAAGACGTAGTAGATGGCGTTGACGATTTCTCGCATATTCACCCTGCGGATACGGCTTCCTCTCTTGGCTGGCGGAATGAGTGGTTTCAGGATAAGCCACTCGGCATCGGACAAATCACTGGGGTAAGGCTTCCTGCTCATACCCCCCATTATGCCAGAAAGGGGCCAGATGTGTAGCCTTTACATAACTTCTAAAACACCCTCTCAGGCGCAGGTGGAGCCTCTTCGATTGCGCGGCGCTGGCCCCGGAGTTGGTATCTTCCTGTTTGCCAGATACGCGCACGCTACCGCTGGCTTCACTGCCTACGGACGCAAGGGGTTGCCGGCCGAGCATGTGGCTGAGATAGCCTGTCAGGTAACGCTGGAGCAGGCGACCAGGCCGCAAGCCTTGGCGGAGTAGGATGCCCTAAAAAGCTAATGCCTTACTGTAATGGTGAGGATATGCTGACGTAGGGCCGTTGCACGAGAAGGCACGGGTACAGAATGAGTCTGGGTCTTAGGCGGTCGCTAATGGATACAGGGTGTCCTGGCGTACTGAAGACCGGACGCAAGTCCAACCCTGACTGTACATGTGCCAAGCTCCGGGGGCGAGTAACCGCCCCCAATGGAGTGCCTATGACAAAGGCTCGTGTGACGAAGAGCTCCGTGATGGGAAACTATCACGCGGGGTTCGGGAGTGGCGGCGAAGGGGGTGACCTCTTCGCCGACCATAACGAAGCTGACCGCCCTTCGGGCGAGTTGTATTGGTGACCTTTTCGCGCATTCAGTGTGTCGCGTAGCGGAGGCTCTATCCCGCAGCCGGGCGGCGGCTTATGCGCGTGCCGTTGGGCCGCTTTTCGGCGCAAAGGAGAATAATCCTATGTCCACAGAGTCACTCTTTCGCATCGCCTTCTGGGTTCTTTTCGGGGGATTGATTGTTATGCAGGTTTATTTTGCGTCCCGGGTCCGTCGGGCTGGGGAGCGGGTGGCTGCCGACCGCAAGGCCATCGAACGGGAAGAATGGGGATACGCCGTCGTCCGGGCTATTGGCTCCCTCTCTCTAATCACCTTTCTAGTGCTGTTTGGCATCAACCCGCCGTGGATGGGGGTGCTCTCGGTGCCATTGCCGGATTGGCTCCGCTGGGCGGGGGTCGCGCTGGGGGCCGTCAGCTTTGTACTATATGGGTGGTCGCAGGCAACGCTTGGGAGAGCATGGTCACCTCACTTGCAGACACGCGAGAAGCACGGTCTGGTAACCACGGGGCCCTACGCCCGGATACGCCACCCGATCTACCTAGCTTTGCTGGGCTTTCTGACCGGCATTGTCCTCGTCACTGCGAACTTGTTCTTCATCGCCTTGCTCCTTGTTTCGATTGTGGTTCTGGCCCTCCGCATCCCCAAGGAGGAGCAGATGATGATCGAGGAATTCGGGGACGAATACCGAGCATACATCCAACGGACGGGCGGGCTGCTCCCGAAGTGAGGAGATACCCACTGGCGAGAGCTCAGGGGATAACCCGCCCGGCGGCTCATCCGCGTACCGTTGGGCAGCCAAGAAGCGAAGAGGATATGACGACGAGCAAATATCGGCAGCGCTATAGAGAATATCTGTCGCTCCGTGGATACAACCCTGACGCCAGCAAATGGTCAATCCTGAAACGAGCATTGTTTGAGAGTTGGGCCGAACCGGGGTTTCATCGGTTTTGGCAGGTGTGGAATCCGGGCATCGGCTATCTTCTCTTTCGCCTCTATCTGCTTCTTGGAGGAAAACAAAGAAGGGCACTGACAACGGCTGTGGTTTTTTTGATTTGTGGCTTTCTCCATGACGCAGCAGTTATGATCATGTTTCGGCAGCCTTTCATGGCCTTCAGTTGTGCGTTTCTTTGCTTTGGCCTCTTGACTGTAGCGAGCCGAAGGTTTGAGCCTTGGTTGCGCCAAGATCACTGGCCAATGTTGGCCAACGTCACAGTGAACATTTTGCTCGTCGCAGTATCCGTGCACGCTGGCGTCACACTACACCGAGTTGTTCTTTCGTAAGATGTTTCTTAGCACAAGCAGATGGCTGCCTAAGTTATGGTCGCTGGGACGGTCACCCGTCCCAGCGCCACTCCCAAACCGGACGTGAGACTTTCACCTCATCCGGCTTTTCGGCACGAGGGCCATTGTCATTGGCACTTTCTGCCGTGGATTTCGTCGTGGCAGTGTCCGTGTAGCAACACCAGGTTGGCATACCGGTTGTTTGACCGATTGCCGTCCTAGTGGTGCATTTCTACCACGTCTTCTGCCTCGAAGTATAGTTCACACTGTCAAGCGACAATTAGAAATGGACATCGACGACAATTAGAAATGGACACTGGAGAGAGCGGTTGAATCGTGGTAGACTGGCCTCCAAAAAGGAGGTCAGTGGTGACAGCAACCGATGCCCAAGTGATGATCACCGTGCGGGAGAGACGGAAAGGTCGAACACAGGAGCAAGCAGCAGCAAGCGCCAACTTGAGGAACCGGAAGACTGTGGCCAGGTACGAGAAACTCGGACAGTTGCCCAGCACACTGGTGCAAGTGGAACGAGACGAGCGCCCCCGGCCCGCATCGAGGCCCTCGCCAGCGCGGGGGTGGAACCTCACCGCATGGGGATGGGGCTGGTGCCTGCCACGCGCAAAGTCCTGGCCCAGACTGGGCTTTCTCTGGACGACCTGGACCTGATCGAACTCAACGAGACCTTTGCCGCCCAGGTGCTGGCGGTGGAGCGGGAACTGGATTGGGACGTGAGTCGCCGCAACGTCCACGGCGGGGCGGTGGCCCTGGGCCATCCCACCGGCTGCACCGGGACGCGCATCGTCGTCACCCTGCTCTACGCCATGCGGCAGCGCGACACCGAGTGGGGCTTGGCGACCCTCTGCGTCGGCGGCGGTCTGGGGATGTTCCTACTCGTACAGCGGTGATTTGAACTTTGCGCAACTACCTTGACAATGTCAGATTAACATAATGTAACACCTCGGTCGCTCCGAGCCCCCGTCCCGGGGGCAGCCCATGCAGCGAAATGTGGCCTCTGGGATGATTTTCTGCCCCAAGACGCCCCCGGGGACGGGAGCTGAGAGCCCTGAAAAGCCAGAACTGAATAGCACTGGCTACTTCACTCAAACGCAAACTGCCCCACCGCTACGGGTCGGGGCGGTCGTTTTTTCTGGTCGCCAGGTTACCCATACTCTCCTTTCAACAGAACAACCGAAATCTAAACTCGCCTGGTTTCCTCTAAGCTTCATGTGTGCCAGCAATGTTGGCACCTGTAGAACACCTGGTACCTGGCATACATCTCAGTATAGTCCAACTCTACACGCAAGTCAACACTTTGCAGCATCAGCACCAAGCTGAGCCACGCCGGGCGATAACGCGGGGACTTGCGCAGGCGGGAGGGACGGGGTAGAATTGTAGGGCGTGAAGAGAAGGCAATGTATCAATTTGAGTAAGCCAATTGCTGTGGATGGCACCACGGCCATTTCTTGATATTGAGGAGGCAACGAGACGTGAAAATAGCAACCTTGATTCTGGCAGCAGGCCAGGCAACTCGCATGAAGTCCGACTTACCGAAAGTGTTGCATCCGCTGGCCGGGCGGCCGCTGGTCACATACGCGGTAGAGACGGCACGGGCGCTGACAGACGCCGAGCCGGTCCTGGTGGTGGGACGCGGGGCCGAAGCAGTGCGAGAAACTGTGGGCGAAGGCATCGTCTTCGTCGAGCAGGCCGAACAACGGGGCACAGGCCACGCTGTACTGCAGGCACGGGAGGTACTCCAAGGCCAGGCCGACCTGGTGTTGGTCACCTACGCCGATATGCCGCTCCTGACCGTGGAAACACTGCGCCGACTGGTAGAACAGCAACAGGAGAGCCCTGGCCCGATGACGATCCTGACGCTGGTGAGCGACAACCCCCGTGGATTCGGGCGGGTGATCCGGAACGAAAGCGATGTGGTGGTTCAGGTGGTCGAGGAACCGGTGGCTACGCCGGAGCAGTTGGCAATCGGGGAACTCAACGTTGGCGTGTACTGTTTCGACGCCGATTGGCTGTGGGCCCACGTGGATCGCATCCCTCTCAGCCTCCCCAAGCGAGAGTACTACCTGCCCGACCTGATCGGGATGGCGGTCGCCGAGGGGCTGCGGGTCGAGGCCGTGGTCACTGAAGACGCCAGCGAGGCTCTGGGCATCAACACGCGCGTACACCTGGCGGAGGCAGAGAGCGCACTGCGCCGCCGCATCAACGAGCGCTGGATGCTGACCGGCGTGAGCATTGTAGATCCGGCGACGACCTACATTGAGCCCAGCGTAACCATCGGGCAGGATACGACCATAAGGCCCAACACGCACCTGCGCGGGCAGACGAAGGTTGGCAAGCACTGCCACGTCGGCCCCAACACCATCATCGTGGACTGCCAGATCGGCAATCGCTGCCGGGTGCTGGCTTCAGTATTGGAGCAAGCGGTGATGGAAGATGGCTCCGACATCGGCCCGTTTGGTCACCTGCGGAAGGGAGCGCGGCTATGCAGGGGCGCGCACGTGGGCAACTTTGGCGAACTGAAGAACGCGACGCTTGGCCCTGGGGCGCACATGGGCCACTTCAGTTATGTGGGCGACGCCGAGATCGGGGCCGGCGCGAACATCGGCGCGGGGACCATCACCTGCAACTACGACGGCGTGCGCAAGCACAAAACGGTGATCGAGGAAGGTGCCTTCATTGGCTCCGACACGATGCTGGTCGCGCCGGTGCGAGTGGGCAAAGGGGCCAAGACGGGAGCCGGGTCGGTCGTGACCCGCGACGTACCCGCTGGCGCGCTGGCCTACGGGGTGCCCGCGCGGGTACGGGAGGAGAAGCCAAGCAATGACAATCACTGACTTTGACCGTGAGGAACTGGTACGACAGGCACTCGCTGCGCGAGAGCGTGCCTACGCCCCTTACTCCGGCTACGAGGTGGGGGCAGCACTGCTGGGGAAATCGGGCCGCGTCTATACCGGCTGCAACGTGGAGAACGCCGTGTATCCGTTATGTACCTGCGCCGAGCGCGTGGCAGTCGTGAAAGCGGTCTCTGAAGAAGAGCAAGAGTTCGTGGCGCTGGCCGTCGCGACCGAGAACGGCGGCGCCCCTTGCGGCTCCTGCCGTCAGACGCTGCTAGAGTTCGGCGGGGACATCGTCGTGCTGATCGCCGACGCCAGTGGTGTCTACCGCCAGACGACGGTGGCGGAGCTACTGCCGGACAGTTTCAGTGCCAAGCACCTGAAGTGAACGTGGGACAGCCTGCGGCGCGGATAATGTGCATCCATGCGAAAACGTGAAACGTGAAACGTGAAACGTGACCGGCATCCTCTCTCTGATCCAAAGGTCCAATCGCTAACTGCCAACCGCTAACCGCTCAGATAAGGAGAAAAAAATGAGTGACTTTTATTTTACCCAATTGGAGGATGGTGAAGAGATGGTGTTCGGCGTCGTCGCCTCGACCCACACTACCAGCGTCAGCGTAGGGGGCGCGCAGGTCAGCAGCCGGGCGAGCGAGCGCCGGCTGGGAATCACCAACCGGCGCGTCATCATCGAATCCGGTGACGACCCCGCAGCGGCGCACATCATCCCTAACGCCGACGTGCGGTGCGTCTTCATCCAGCGCGAAAAGTTCATGGGCGAGTCCAGTATCACCATCACCGAACTGGAAACAGCGTCTGGCCAAACGATCCAATTGGACATGGGCGGCCTGGAGCCTCAGGAGGAATCCCTGATTCAACAGACTTTCCCCAATGCGGAGATCAAGGAAAAGAAGAAGGGGCTGCTGGGTTTCCTGGGATTGGGGTAAGAAATAGAATACCTTCCGCTCCACCCTTGCGGCCACGCTTTATGAAGAAACACTCGTCAAGTTCGCATACTTGTGCCATTCGTGGTACAATCTGGGGCGTCTGACAAGAGCACCCGATACTAAAGCACGAGGAGGAATAATGATGGAAGGACGACATCTTCTTCGCTTGGCGGGGGTACTGGCCCTGGGACTGGGTCTGACGCTGGCGCTGCTGTGGGCGCTGGACGGCGGCGCCACACCAGCAACCGCCGCGCCTGCCCTGAGCCCCTCGACTTCGCTTGGGGCAAGCTCCGCCGAAGGGCCGGAGTACAAGCCACTGCAAGGGCCAGGCGACGTGTACTGCGTCACGCCGATCAGCCAGACGTACGCGGGCTGTACGAAGGTCTTTACCAGCGTGCAGTACGCCGTGGACGGTGCGACCGGGGGCGAGATCGTCAAGGTCGCCACGGGGGTCTACACCGACATTCACCAGCGCAGTAACATCACTCAAGTGGTCTACATCAACACACCTGTCACCATCCGGGGCGGTTACACGACGACGAACAACTTTGCCGACCCGCCCTACCCCATCACCCAGCCCACCACGCTGGATGCCGGGGGACGGGGGAGGGTGATCTACGTCAACAACGTCACCGTCACGCTGGAGGGGTTGCGCTTGACCAACGGCTCGACTGTCGGCTCGATCACCAATTGGGGCGGCGGCATCCGTGCTTTCAGCCCGCGCCTCGTCATCAGCGGCTGCCATATCTTTAGCAACACAGCTCCGGGCAGCGGCAGCAGAGGCGGCGGGGCCTGGATCCAAAGCCCCGGGGTCACGCTGGCGAACAACCAGATCTACAGCAACACGACCAGAGTCGGCGGCGGAGTCTACCTATACA
>CAZMOT010000148.1:0-7681 GCA_964568065.1 uncultured Anaerolineales bacterium | reverse complement strand
CCCCGACCCCGTCGCCATCCTCAACCGCATCGCCGACGTCGTCAGCCGCTTCGTAGACTTTGATCGTTCCCTCGCAGATCAACGCGCCATGGCCGAGATGCTCGCCTGCTACACCCTCGCCACCTGGTTCCTCCCCGCCTTCAACGTCATCGGCTACCTCTGGCCCAGCGGCGAGCGCGGCTCCGGCAAGACCGTCCTTCTCCACACCGTTGCCGGGATGGCCTACCTCGGCCACGTCATCCTCGCTGGCGGTACTTATGCCAGCCTCCGCGATCTGGCCGAGTACGGCGCTACCCTCGCCTTCGACGACGCCGAGAGTCTCTCCGACCTCCGCAAGACCGACCCCGACAAACGCTCTCTCCTCCTCGCCGGCAACCGCCGTGGCTCCACCATCACCGTCAAAGAGATGAGCCCCGACAAGGCCTGGCGCACCCGCCACGTCAACGCCTTCTGCCCCCGTCTCTTCTCCGCCATCCGCCTGCCCGATAACGTCCTCGCCAGCCGCTCCATCGTCATCCCCCTCATCCGTACCCCCGACCGCGATCGCGCCAACGCCGACCCCCTCGACGACCAGGCCTGGCCCCACGATCGTCGCCAGTTGGTAGACGACCTCTGGTCCCTCGCGCTGGCCCACCTCCCCGAACTGCAGAAATACGAACGCGCCGCCAGCCAAAAGGCCCGCCTGGCCGGCCGCACCCTCGAACCCTGGCGCGCCATCCTCGCAGTCGCCCTCTGGATTGACGACCACGATACCCACGACATACTGCGCCGTCCCACAAACCAGGAAACCGAGTTTTTTCTTGAAAACCCGGTTTCTGACACCCATTTAGGCGCATCCACTGAACACATACCAACAGGACTCTGGGATCGCATAGAGACCCTGTCCGTCCAATATCAGCGCGAAAGGTCCGACCTCGAATCCGACGACCTGACCGCCTTGATCATCCACGCCATCTGCCTCTGTGCCGTTGACGCCATTGATGATGCCATTGGCGCCGCCGTCAGTGACGACGACTTTGATTTCCCCGCGGATTTCATACTCACCACCGACCGCGTCACGCACTCTGCCTGTGTCGTCGCGCGGGCCAATGGCAGCGACACGAACCGCCTCACCAACCATCGTGTCGGGCGCGTTCTCGGCAGCATGCGCCTGGAAAAGGTGCCCCGCCCCGGCGGCAGAGGCAGCCGCCGCTGGCGGATCACCCCCGGTGACCTGAAACGCTGGACCAGGGTGTACGGCATGCTGCTCCCCACCCCTCTCGACGAGCTTGTCGCCGCGTATGATGCGCCTGACGAGGACGATCCGTGGACTTGAATACCCGCTTCCTCGCTCACCACTCCCTCAAGTTGAACGCCCTGTGCCACTAGTGCCATTAATTCCACTAGTGCCATTAATATAGAGACCCCCTCACACTTTGTCTTCACCATCCAGGAGATTCTGGTCTTTGCCCAGGCCATCGCAGAGATGAAGGACGGTGACCCGGACCACGTTACCCCTCGGCGCGTCGGGCGCGCCCTGGGCCGCCTGCGCTTGTGGCCTAAAGGCTACTTGGAAAAAGTGCCCCGCCCCGGTGGCAAAGGCAGTCGCCGCTGGCGCGTGACGCTGGGCAACCTGGAGCGCTGGACCGCAGCGTACGGCATGTCACTCCCCGTCCCCTTCACCACCAATGGCCCTGGTACTCCGCCAGGCCCGCATCTGAAGGGTTCGCCAACCCCTTCGTAGCCACTACCTTGACAATGTCACATTAACATAAAACCGCACGGATGTAGTTTATCCGCCTTCTGCAAGCTCCAGGCGGACGACAGTCCGCGTCTGGAGCGGTGGCCTGCCGCGAGTACTCGCAGCGGACTGTCGTCCACCGCGAGCCTGAGTACGAAATTTGAGCCATCGCGGGTCTAATGTCAATACCCGTGAATGAATACCTGTTCAGCGCGCAAATCTGCGTCCCGATGATTGAAAGCATCGGCTAATGCAGCAAAGTGCGTTAAAAACGCACTGAAGCATTGACCTGGAACCTGTTTTTAACAGGTTTTGGGATGTCAGCGGGGCGTTTCAACGCTCCGCGTGGCGGCGATGAATTTCATTCACGGGTATTGGGCCTAATGTGACATTGTCGAACTAGGCAATGATCATAGGTGGCCTGGTAAGGAGGTCGAGCGAGGATGTTGACCAGAACGGAAGAAGGGCTATAATCTGTGCATCGTAATCTGTACAGCGTAATCTGGGAGGTGGGAATATGAAAACCATTGATCTACGTAGCGACACGGTGACCCAGCCGACGCCGGCGATGCGAGAAGCGATGTACCGGGCGGAGGTGGGCGACGACGTCTTTGGGGAGGACCCCACCATCAACCGGCTGGAGGCGATGTCGGCCGAGCGGCTGGGGAAGGAGGAGGCGCTGCTCGTGGTCAGCGGCACGATGGGCAACCTGGTGGCGCTCCTCGCCCACTGCGGGCGCGGTGACGAGGTGATTCTGGGAGACCGCAGCCACTCCTATCTCTTCGAGCAGAGCGGGATGTCGGCACTGGGTGGCATGACGCCCCGGCCTGTCCCGAACCAACCCGACGGCACGCTGCGGCTGGAAGACATTGAGCGGGCGATCCGGGGGGATAACGTCCACTTCCCCCGCACGCGGCTGGTCTGCCTGGAGAATACCCACAATATGTGCAACGGCATGCCACTGACGGTGGAGTACACGGCCCAGGTGGCACACCTGGCCCACGACCGCGGCCTGCGGGTGCACCTGGACGGGGCGCGCATCTTTAACGCGGCGGCGGCGCTGGAGGTGGACGTGCGGGAGTTGGTGCGGGAGGTAGACTCGGTGATGTTCTGCCTCTCAAAGGGGTTGTGCGCTCCGGTGGGCTCGATCCTGTGTGGCGATGCCTGCTTCATCGCCGAGGCGCGGCGGTCGCGGAAGGTAGTGGGCGGCGGGATGCGCCAGGCGGGGATATTGGCGGCGGCGGGCATCGTCGCCCTGGAGCAGATAGCCGGCCGCATGGCGGAGGATCACCAGCGTGCGAAGCGGCTGGCGCAGGGACTGGCCGAGATCCCGGGTGTAGAGGTCGCCCCGGTAGAGACCAACATCCTCTACTTCCGGCTGGCAGAGAAAGTATCAAAGACGCAGCAGGAGGTGGTGGCTGGGCTGAAGGAGCGGGGGGTGTTGCTGCTGGGCCGGTTGGAGGGGCGCTTCCGGGCGGTGACGCACTATTGGATCAGCGACGAGGACATTGAGAGAACCATCGAGGCCCTGCGGGAGGTATGCGCCTGACGCACAACGAGGCTGGTATCATCTGCTGCCAGCCTCGCCGTGTTTGGTGGAGATGGCGGGAATCGAACCCGCGTCCGAAGAGTTCGACCAGAGACTTCTACAAGCTTAGTCGGCCCTTGTATTCTCGTCCGGGGAGTCGCCGCCGACCGCGCTACACCCGGCCAAAGCCGATGGGAGCCGAAACTCCCGCTTGAGCACTCCTATCGACATCAGAGCGCCGCACGCTGGCACTGTGACACCCGGCCCCCGACACGCCAGTGAGAGGTCGGGGCGGGCGTGACCGTTTAGGCGGTCAGTTTGTCCTTAGACCAGGTTACGCTGCCAAAGGAACAGCGGCCCCTGCGGTCTGAGGGACAGGAATCCAAGTGTTATTGGCACTTTGGAATTTGTGCTCCGTTGTTAACGGGGCCAGAGCGCCCCGGCTTGCCATCCGTGGCCAGCCTTCCCCGTCGAAGCCTGTCATCCCCACGGCGATATTATTATAGCACGTATCTCTCGTGTTGACAAGGCCCGGCGCACGATCCAATGCCGGCCTACGCCACGCACAACTCCCGGATGACGTCGCACGTGATCTTTATGCCCAGCACCAGGTTCTCGATGGAGATGCGCTCGTCAACGCCGTGGACGCGCTCAATCTCGCTCATCTCCATCACGAACGGCCCGAAACCGTAGGCGGGCACATTCTGCGCACGAAAGTAGCGTGAATCGGTGCCGCCAGGCACCTGGAGTGGGAAGATGATGGCATCGGGCACGTGCCGGGCCAGCGCGTGCCGCACGGCGTCGAGGAACGGGCTTTCGATAGGCGAGATGGAGGTTGGAGCAGACGTCTCTATAGTCTCCACCTGCACCCGCTCGTCACCGATGGTCGCGTCCAGCCAGCGGCGGAACTCGGCCGCGTCGGTGTCCGGCAGCAAGCGACAGTCAATGCCCGCCTGCGCACGCTCGGGGATGACGTTGACCTTGTAGCCCGCCTCAAGCATCGTCAGGCTGATGGTGTCCCGCAGCATGGCGTTTATCGGCTTGTTGGCTGCCAACTTCTGCCCGGCCAGCCTGAGCAGCAGTGGATTGCTCATACGCCGCAGCAGGAATGAAAGCGGGAATCGCTGTGCCCCGCCGATCTCCCGGAACATGGCAGCCGTCACGTCGTTGACCCGCATCGGGCGAGGCTTGAGTATGCGATCAAGGGCCTGCATCAACGTCACGTTGGCGTTGTCGTCGTGAGGCATCGAGCCGTGGCCTGCCTTGCCGGTGGCGATAAGCTGCAGGTGCTGGATCTGCTTCTCTGTCACGGCGATGCCGAACATCGGTCGGTCGCCCATCAAACCCGTGAACCCACCGCCCCCTTCATCCCACACCCATGCGGGGTCTAATTCGTCCAGATGGTTCTCTACCAACCATCTCATTCCCTGCGAGCCGCCCGTCTCCTCATCTGGCACGGCCAGGAATATGACGGGTCGCCGGAAAGTCGCCCCTGCTCGAATCAGCTTCTCCAGCGCCAGGAGATGCATCACACCCAACCCTTTGGTGTCGAGCGTCCCGCGCCCCCACACGTAACCATCGGCCACTACCCCGCTAAAAGGCGGATGGGTCCACTGGCTCGGATCGGCGGCCACGACGTCTATGTGATGGTTCAACACCAGCGGCTTGAGTGGTTCGACGCTGCTCGCTATAGGCGGCTCGCTGCCCCCGATGCGGCCTAGCAGCACCGCCCGACCCGGCGCCGTCTCGTATAGCGTGACGTCGCTCGTGATTCCTCGCTCAACAACCTGGCTTTTGAGCCACTCGGCCGCCTCCCTTTCGTTGCCGGGCGGATTGGTCGTGTCGAACTGCACGTACCGGCTCATCGTCGCCACTGCGTCCTCGCGGACTGCTTCCCACTCGTTTGTCTCCATTGTGTTATCTTTCCCCTTACTCGTATAGCTCTGTAGTTCAACCCAGTCCCACGTCCGGTTGGGAGACCTCTCCGCTGCTGGTGGTGAAGCGATCACCCCCGAGGTGGAAGAGGGGTGGGGCGGTGACAAGGTCGCGCCAGCCTTCCACCAACGCCTCCTCCTCGGCCGAGGCCGCCACCACCCGTCCCACGACGATGACGTGATCGCCGGCCGGGTACTCCGCCTCCACCTCGCACTCCACGTGGGCCAGCGCCTCACCGATGGCGGGGACGTTCACCACCTGGGCGGGCACCGGCGTGAGGTTGGCCGTAGCGAACTTATCCACGTCCCGCCCCGAACAGCGCCCGCAAAAGAGCACCGCGACGGCCCGCTCGTAGGCCATCGCGTTGACCACGAAGGCCGGATTCTCCTGGAGCAGTTCGTAGGAGTAGCGCTGTGGCCGAATGGCAAAGGCCAGGAGGGGAGGACTTATGCTGACAGGGGTCAGCCAGGCAATGGCGATGGCATTAGGTTGTCCGTCTTCCCCGGCACAGGTGACCAGGAAGGCTGGCATGGGGTGGATCAACTGGGTAAAGCGAGACATTGACACGGTTTGTTTGCTCATTTCCGCTCCTTATGCTGCCAGAGATGTGTGCATGATACACTCACTCTTGCCGGTGGTCAAATCTCACACCCGCTCGGCGTTCCGTCTCCACCCCCATCTGCGCTCTGACTGCCCCAGAGTTTTGACCTCCCCGCAAAGTTGCCTATACTTATCGTGTGTTGCCCAGGCAAGCACGTATGCCCGGTTATAGTCGGCTGGGCAGTCACCCGCCTCACCGCCAATTCAGAGCCGCACGCCGGGATCTGTGCGGGGGCTGTTGGGTAGCTGGCCGCCCTACCAGGATGGTCGCCCATTGACGCCTCAGTACTTTCGTTTTTGGAGGAAAGGAGATCCCAGTGAACAATACGCCAGAGCGGGAGCATCTAGTCAAATTGCGGCAGATACTCACTACACGTTTCAATGGCGGTGAGCTGCCTACCCTCTGCTTCGACTTGGGGGTAGATTACGACAGCCTGTCGAGTGGAGGAAAAGCGGACCAGGCAAGAGAATTAGTTGCCTATCTTGATCGCCGCGGCCGCGTCCCTGAGCTTGTGGAAATGGGCAAACGACTGCGCCCAGATGTTTCCTGGGGCGATACGCTTTTTGGCAGGGCACCTGATGAGACCTGGATCGCAACCCGCGAGGCGATGGGGTTGACCGGCTACAGCCCGCACTTTCTGCGAGAGCTGGCAAAAAGGCGATACGTGAGGGCTCGCAAAGAGGCGGGGAAGCGGCTTTTCGACCGGGAGGTCGTGCGAGTTCACAGCCAGGGATGGATTGGAACCCGTTAGGTGAGTGCAGTGACCGGCTACTCTGCAGACTATCTGCGATGGCTCGCAAGGGAGGGGCTGGTGATAGCCTGTAAGGTGAGCGGAGTTTGGTTTCTCCACCGGGATAGCCTGCTGGCCTATTGCCGTTCCCGTGGGCGTATGTAGGGGGTAGGAAATGAACGCTAGCAGAGTGGTTTCACGCGGGCTCAGCCCAAGTTCACGGCGGCGCGGGGTTTTTTGACAGGTGGAACGACCGCGCTTATAATGGCCGACATATGCCCGAGTTACCCGAAGTCGAGACGGTGGCCCGGGGGCTGCAAGCGTCCCTGGTTGGACGTACCATCGTTGGGGTGGAGGTGCGCTGGGCCCGCAGTGTCATCTCGCCCGACCCGGCCATTTTCGCCCGTCGTCTCACGGGACAGGCAGTCACCGGCGTGGGGCGGCGCGGCAAGTGGTTGACGATCGCGTTGAGCGACGGCGGCACGCTGCTGGTTCACCTGCGCATGACGGGACGACTAGTGCTGGGGTCGGGAGCTTGTCTCGACGACCGGCACCTCCGCCTGCTACTATTTCTGGACGACGGGCAGCGGTTGCGGTTTTCAGATACGCGCAAGTTCGGGCGGGTGTGGCTGCTGGACGATCCGGCTGACGTGCTGGGCGAGTTGGGGCCCGAGCCTCTGGCGGACGATTTCACGGCAGCGCGGCTGAGGGAGATGCTGGCGCGGCGGCGCGGACGCATCAAGCCGTTGCTGCTCAACCAGCGTTTTCTGGCTGGGCTAGGCAACATCTACACCGACGAAACGCTGTGGCGGGCTGGCATCCATCCGCTGCGCCGGGCCGACAGTCTCTCGCCCGCCGAAGTGCGACGGCTGCATCGAGCCATCCGGTCCGTGTTACGGGCAGCCATCGCCAGCGGCGGCACGACACTCCCAGACGCGGCCTACCAACGAGCAAATGGCCGGCCGGGCGGGTTCGCCAGCAGGCTGGCGGTGTATGGGCGGGCGGGGCAGGCGTGCCCGCGCTGCGGTATGGCCATCGAGCGTATCAAGGTGAGTCAGCGTGGGACGCACTTCTGCCCGCACTGCCAGCCCTCGACGGGGACAAACTTTAAGGTCAGCAATGAAGAATACGCGGGCTGGTGATGGGGCGCTAAGGTGAGACAGGGGA
>CAZMOT010000147.1:0-7734 GCA_964568065.1 uncultured Anaerolineales bacterium | reverse complement strand
CCGGTACGGAGCAGATTTTGTGCGAAATACTGGGTGTTCTTCATTGCTGCGCTGACATAGTTCCCTTCGGCGTCCATCGTGGTGGTGATGGCCGTGCCGGTGAACTCGATGTTGCCCCAGTCGCCCGGCGCGGGGCTGGCCTGGTTCGAGGTGAAGGTGATCAGGTTGCCGGCCGTGCCCTGGGCGATGAGTTCACCGTTCACCTGGAGTTTCTTCCCACTGTCGAATTTCACCGTCACCCCCGGCTCGATGGTCAGAGTTACATCTTCCCAGACCTCAATGTTGGCGGTGACAATGTAGGGGCTGTTGACCAGGGTCTAGGTGGTATCGGAGATGATGGGGCCGCCCACGTCGGTGTCGGTGGGGCCGGCACGCACGTCCATATTCAGAACAGGCAGCAACAGGGTCAGCAGCAAAGCCAGCCTGATCGGTAGGCGCCAGTGCGCCCAGTGTTGAGTGGTACTTCTGGTTAGCATCGTTCTTCCCCCTTTCGCGTCATATACGGACCAAAAAGCCCGCCACACCCTGACGGTGGGCGAGCTTTGTAGTAGTACAATGGTTACCGTCAAGGCGTTCTCGCTGCCTCGACTACCCCTCGGACTTGAACAGCCGCGAGGCCAGTTCATTTGCTTGGTGGACACTCAGTATAGCCCAACTCTGCTCGGAAGTCAACACTCTGTAGCGCCAGCAGCGCCGCCAGCTCATCGTCGCCAGTTCTTGCAGCCCAACGGTGGCCCTTACCCAAACGAACGCCCCTTCGGCAGGCTCAGGGCAAGCAGCCCGCCGCCCCGCTTCCCCCACCACGACCGGTACCGCCAGGCGAAAAGCGCGGGGCCGCGGGCTAGTCTTGCGGCGAAAGGTGCTCGGCACGCTGCATCCTGAGCCTGTCGAAGGACCACAGCGGGCTGCCCTCCCGCCTGGGCTCAGGGGCAGCGAGGGCACTTTCCAGTTCACGGCAAGAGAGTGGCCCTTGCCTTGCACGTTGAGGCAATCAAGCAGGAGCAGGTACCGGCAGGGGAGGTACCTGGAGAGCAACTGCCAGACCCACGGCCAACACGTCACTCACCGGCGTTGTCGTCACCACCTTCATCACCGCCTGCCACAGATCATCGGGCAAATCACGCAGTCGGTCCAGCGAGATTGTCAGTGGCTCGTCTTGGTAATGGGCCATTAGCCGTGAGAAACTGATAAAGGTCAGGCCAACAGCGCGGGGTGGCTCCCCCGTCGCCTTGCCAGTGTCTAGTCGCAACAGGATATTGTCTGCCAACTCAATACCGGTGACGTGCTCGCTGTGTCCGAAAGAAACGTACAACACATCGGCTTCCCTGTCATAGTTCATCTTTGTCATGGTCATTCCTCAAATCCGACCTCAAAACGACTGAACGTAAGCTGTCATCACAAACTTCTCCGCGTGTACACTACCATCTGGGTCAGTGGTCCACCGGAAACGGACGCAGACAACAATGTGAGTGTTGTCATCTGGCAGGTCTGGGAAAGCAGCGTAATACTTGTAGCCCTGTGGGTCATACGGGTCTTGACGTCGGCGGCCCCGCCGGATGGTTTCGCGCAGGCGGCCGAAATAGGGCTCCAACTCTGGGTGATTGTCTGGGTCAGTGATGTGCTGCCAGCGCTCGTATGTCAGGTATATATCGTTACCAAAGCGGTCCTGTTGCGTCCATAGCTTGCCGTTGGGCATCATATCCCCCGCGCTATGATTATACCACCCTGACTGTGCTGCTGCAAAGCACACGTGTCAAGACTACACACTATCAACCGATGACCCCGCTCGCCCGCAACTGAGCAATGCGTTCCGCCGAATATCCCAGGACCTCGCGCAGCACCTGGTCGGTGTGTTGACCGTGCAGGGGCGGCGGCTCAAAAGGGCCTTCGTCCATCGGGGGCGTCTTGACCGGGTTGCCAATGGAGCGCACGCGCCCTACCGTAGGATGTTCCATCTCCACGACCATGTTCCGCGCCGCCACCTGGGGGTCGGCAAAGAGCCGGTCCAGCGTGTTGATGGGGCCGCAGGGCACCTGGGCCTCGGAGAGCAGCCGCAGCCATTCCTCGCCCGGCCGGGTGCGAAAGATCTCTTCCAGCACAGGCACCAGCTCCTCCCGGTTGTCGCGCCGGTGGTCGTTGTCGCAGAAGCGGGGGTCATCTATCAGTTCCTCGATCCCCAGGACGCGGCAGAAGGCGTGCCAGAACTTTTCGACAAAGACGGCCACGACGATATAGATATCTTGGGTGGCAAAGGCCTGGTAGGGTACCACCGACAGGTGACCAGAGCCCATTGGCCCCGACACCCGACCGTCAATCAGGTAGTACTGTCCCACGTAGGTCAGCAACGAGACGTTGGAGTCCATCAGGCTCAACTCGATCTTGCGTCCTTCGCCCAGCACCTCGCGGGCGTAGAGGGCGGCCGAGATGGCAAAGGCGGAGAAGAGGCTGCCGGCCAGGTCGCCCATCGGGATTCCCTGCCGCACCGGCGGGCGGCCCGGCTCGCCGGTGATGCTCATGGCCCCACTGATCGCTTGAATCGCCAGGTCAAAGGCCGGGCGGTCCCGATAGGGGCCGGTTTCACCGTAGCCGGTCAGCCCGCAGTACACAATGCGGGGATTGATCACTTTGAGCGTATCGTAGTCGCATTTCAGTTTCTCCATGACGCCCGGGCGAAAGTTGTGAAAGACCACGTCGGAGACCCGCACCAGGTCGTAGAGTACCTGGCGACCCTGATCTTTCCTCACGTCCAGGGCCACGCTTTTCTTGTTGCGGTTGATGCCCATGAAGTAGGCGCTCTCCCCCTCGACGAAGGGCGGTCCCAAGAGCCGCGTGCGATCCCCCACCTCGATCTGCTCGATCTTGATCATCTCCGCGCCCAGGTCGCCCAGCAGCATGGAACCGTAGCCCCCCGCCAACATCTGGGCCATGTCCACGACGCGGACGCCGTCTAGCATTGGTTTCATCGTTCGCCTCCACAAGCACTGGTTTCTCGTTCACACGATGACGATGTCTTCTTCGGAAATAGTCAAGGGTTCCAGTCCATCGTCGGTCACCAGATTGGTGTTCTCGATGCCCACTACCCCCAGGCCAGGATAAATGAGCTTGGGCTCCAGGGCAATGACCATCCCCTTCTCCAGAGGCATGTTCTGCCCCCTGGCCAGGAAAGGGTACTCATCCAGTTCCAGTCCCACGCCATGCCCCACGAAAGTGATGCGTTCGTCGCCGTGGCCCATGAAATGCTCGCTGTAACCCAGTTCCGTGGCCAGCCCCACCGCCAGGTCGTAGAGTTCGCCCCCTGTCGTTGACGGTTTGGACGCGATCGTGAGCGCCTCCTGGACCTCCAACATGGCTTTGTGCCCGGCCACGAGTTCGTCGGGCAGACCACCAAGGGCAAAGATACGAGTCTGGTCCACCAGGTAACCATCCAGGGCAAAGACATAGTCCATGAGCACCGGCTCGTACCGCTTGATTGGCCGCTGGCTAGGGCCCTGAGCGATGGCTGGGCCGAGGCCCACTCCACCCGTAGGCGAAGAGAGGTAGCTGGGTACGGCCGCCCCGGCGCCGGCTATCAGGTGGCCATAGAAAAGCTCATTGTTCCAGAGGCGCATCCTGATGATGCCCTGGTGCCCCAGTCGTCTGGCCACCGCCTCCAACCGGCCCGCCAGTTCCACCTCGCTGATTCCCTCTCGCAGGAAGTCGGTCATGCTGCGGATGACCACATCGGCCAGTTGGGCTGCCCGCCGCAGGATGACCACCTCGTAGGGTGACTTTACTGCCCGCACCAACCGGATTTGGTGGGAGATGTCTGCGATCGCCGTATCGCTCAATATATCCTGATAGGCGAAAAACAGGCTGGTCGGCAGGACATCCAGTTCCATCCCCAGGCGTCGGGGTTTGGCATAGCCATACTCCTGCCACAGAGCGGGCAACTGCCGTGGACTGGACAATGGAACCACTTTGCCCAGCGCCGACTCCTGTTGGGCTCGCACCAGGCTCTTGCGGGTCATCAGCAGGGGTTGGCCCTCGACAGGAATGTACAGGTGCGACTGTTGGATCGTGCCGCTAAAGTAGAAAAGGTCGGTGTTTTGCAGGATCAGAGCCCCGTCCAGGTCGTTGGCTGCCAGGTGAGCCTGCAACTTGCGGATTCGGCTCTCCAGCTCAGCTTTAGGGGTGTATGGTGTCATCCGCTACAACCTCACTGGCTCCCGAAACTCGCCGAATACGTCTTTGAGCACCTGCGTCATCTCTCCCAGCGTGGCGTAGGCGCGCACGGCCTCCAGGACATAGTCCATCACGTTCTCCGTCCCCGCCGCGGCCTGGCGCAGGCTCTCCAACGCCTGGCTGACCGCCGCGCCATCTCGTTCCGCCTTCACCTGGGCCAGCCGCGCCCGCTGCTCCCCGACCGCCTGAGGACGGTACTCGTGGAGCACCACGTCCTGCCCCCCCCATCCCCCGCTTGCGGGGGGGGCATGGTACTTGTTGACACCGACCTTGACGATAGTGCCTTCCTGGACGCCCTTCTCGTACAGGTAGGCCTGGCGGGCCACTTCCCGCTGGACGTAACCCTCGCTGATGGCCTTAACAATGCCGCCCCACTCCTCGTCCACCCGCTTCATCTCGGCGACGATCCGTTGCTCCAGCTCGTTGGTCAGCCACTCGATGTAGTAGGAGCCGGCCAACGGGTCTACCGTGTCGCACAGCCCCATCTCCTCGACCAGGATCTGCATGGTGCGCAGCGACAAGAGCGCCGCCCTGGGGGTGGGGATGGTGTAGGCTTCGTCGTAGGAGCAGAGGGCCATCGTCTGCGTGCCGGAGAGGGCAGAGATGAGGGCATAGTAGGCGCTGCGCACGATGTTGTTCTCCGGCTGCTCGATGGTCAGCCCGCCACCGCCACCGCCGGCGATCATCTTCATCTGCATCGCCCTGGGGTTGGTGGCACCGTATTTCTCTGTGACGATTTTGGCCCACAGCCGCCGGGCCGCCCGGAACTTGGCCACTTGCTCCCACAGGTTGCCAAAGATGTCAAAGTTGAAAGAGAGGCGGGCCACAAACTCGTCCACCCCCAGCCCGCGGGCGACGACGTGGTCAATGTAGGCGCAGGCGATGGCGAAGGCATAAGCGATCTCCTGCACCGGGTTGGCCCCCGACTCGCGGATGTGGTAGCCACAGATGCTGACCGGGTAGTAGCGGGGCACGTGCCGGGCGCAGTATTCGATCGTGTCGCCGGTGAGCCGCAGCGAGGGCTCGACGGGAAAGATCCAGGTCCCCCGGCCGACGTACTCCTTGAGGATGTCGTTCTGGGTCGTGCCCCGGATCTGTTCTGGCACCACCTCCTGCTTCTCGGCGACGGTCACGTACATGGCCAGCATCATGGGCGTGACCGCGTTGACGGTCAGCGAGACGCTGATCTTGTCAATGGGGATGGAGTCGAAGGCGACCTCCATGTCCTTCAGCGTGTCCACCGCCATCCCCACCCGGCCGACTTCCCCCTCGGCGCGGGGGTCGTCGGAATCGAGCCCCATCTGGCTGGGCAGGTCAAAGGCGACGTTGAGCGCGTTCTGCCCCTGCGAGATGAGGAACTTGAAACGTTCGTTCGTCTCGTAGGGGGTGCCGAAACCGGCGTACTGGCGCATGGTGAAGGGCCGGTAGCGGTACATCCACTTGTGGATACCCCGGGTGAAGGGATAAGCGCCCGGCTCCCCGATCTCCGTCTCGTAGTCCACGTCGGCCACGTCCTCCGGCCCGTAAATCGGCTTGACCTCAATACCGGATTCGAGGACGACTTTTTTCAGATCTTGTTCCGTGATTTTGGCCATGTTCAACTCCTGGGATAGGGTGAGGTAGCGGTCTCACCCGCGCCGATAACCGTGTCAGGTATAACGGGGGTTACGCGGCCACCTGCGCCAGTGAGCGACCTGCAATTAGACAAACCTTCGGCAGCGATTGACTGCGGATTCTATTCACCAGTACCTTCTGCTATTGCCGCGATCAAAGCATCCCCAACATAACATGATTTAATCCTGAAGTCATACCTCTCTAACATCTCCTCGACAGCCGATTTTCCAAAATATCTTTTATAGATTCTAAATATGCGCCCATCACTCAGAACTCTTTCTTGGATCCCTTCCTTTTCTCGAACCTGTTGTCGTTTCTCATTCCAAACACTGTCAATGAACATTAACTGCGGATTGGTCTTTAGAACCTCCCCTAGTTTCCTAAAAAAGACCTTCTCCTGTTGAAATGTCAAATGGCTTAGAAGAAAACCCGCCAGTGCACAATCGTACTCTGAGGCTCCTAGATTGGCATCTAGGAAATCTCCTTGGATGAAACGTGATGTATTTGTCAATCCCAGTTCTTCAACTCGCTCTCTGCATTTTGAAAGCATCCTTTCAGATTGGTCAAGAAATGTTATTTGATCACAGTTTCGTGCATAGCTGGGTAACCAAAATCCGGTGCCACATGCTATATCAATCAAATGTCCTCTTCCAAACCTTGAGACCATTTCAGAGGCTTTGGCCACATCTTCCTTATATACACCGGGGTCTATGGTGACATGACCTTTTCCCAAATAGATTCTGTCGTATTCTTCTGCCCTCTCATCGTAGTATACCATCATCTCCCATCTGACTCCATCATCAACCATAAGTGCTGCTCCTTGCCAGAGACCCCTTGATTACTGGCGAGCTTCTCTTGCTGGGAACCGCGCTGCGACTGCCCGCCTAGTTGGCCCTTCATCAGGCCTCAAGTTTCAAGCCTAACTCGAAACTGTGCTGACTACAGGCCGCTGAGAAACTCGACGATCTCTTCCAAGTGCGAGCCGGTGGGAAAGACGCCGGCCACGCCCAGCGCCTTCAGTGGCTCCACGTCTCGCGCCGGGATGTTGCCGCCGACGACGACCCGCACGTTCTCCAGCCCCTCCTCCTGCAGTCGGGTTACGATGCGCTCGGTCAGCGGCAGGTGAGCGCCGGAGAGCAACGAGAGGCCGACGATATCCACGTCCTCTTGCAGGGCCGCTTCGACGATCTGGTCCACCGTCTGGTGCAGCCCGGTATAGATCACCTCAAAGCCGGCATCGCGCAGGGCCAGCGCGACCACTTTGGCCCCCCGGTCGTGCCCATCCAGGCCGGGCTTGGCGATCAAGATGCGGATTGGCTTTCTTGAAGAACTGTGTGACATTTCTTCATCCTTCCTTTGGATAGTCGTCAATCATGACATTTTCCTTCCTCGTCCTGCTCAGTCTGTGCATACCACCTGGGTGAGGTGCGCTCGATCTTTCTCGGTCACTCTTGCGTTCAGCAAACCGTGCCGGGTGACCACGTCGGCAGTGATGTCCAGGGTCAGGCGCACCGCTTCGGCGCTGCGCGGCTTCTTGACGATGAGATAGCCGAACTTGCTGCCCCGCAAGGGCTGGTCCTTGTGCTTCTGAAAATCCCAGTTGGGGGCCGATTCCAGCGCCCCGTAGCCGATGACCACCGGCTCCAGCTTGCGGAACTCGAGGTTCGTCACGACCTCCCCCGGCAAGAGTGCAACCTCGGCGAACTTTAGGCTGGGGGCGATGCTCACCTTGACGTCGGTTTTGGTCTCATCGTAGATTTCGCGGGGGTAGAGATCGAAGGCGATCGGATTCTCCTGGCCCGCCTTGTGGGGTCGCAGATAGGCGGTGAAGCGCGCCCACTCCACCTGGCTGCCTCGTTCCGGGCGGAAGGAGCAGGCCAACTGCAGCAGGTAAAAGTC
>CAZMOT010000146.1:0-7810 GCA_964568065.1 uncultured Anaerolineales bacterium | reverse complement strand
GAGGGGTGCACGTACATATGGCCGGTGATGATCAGCCCTACGCCGCCTCTGGCCAGTTCCTGGTAGAGCGATTTGAGCCGTGGTCGGGGCCGACCGTCGGCGTCGGCCAGACGCTCGGCGGTGGCAGACCGAACCAGGCGGTTAGGCAAAGCAAGGGCACCGATGTTTCCTGGCGTAAAGAGCATGCTCACGTTTCCTTTCTCCATAGAGAGGCCCCTTCATAATTTACTTGCAACCCGAACCTGGCGAAGGTTTAGTGGCAGCTTCAAAGCCAAGAGGCCCTTCCCCTACCAAGGATGCTCTAATCGTCAGGACCAAGCGAAACCTTCGCCAGGTTGCTCCCCATAATTGATGCTGAGAAGCACAGCTCCAGCGAGACGTCGTCCAGGTACATGCGCGTGATCCCGCCCCCGCCATCGTTGTAGACGCCAAAGTGCAGCTTGATGGTCTGGCCGGCATAGTCCATCAGGTCGAACTGGTGGGATGTCCACTGGCCATCATCCGTTCGCTGCCAGAGCAACGTGTTGATCCGCTCATCGTCCTCATCGAGAACAAGCACGTACTGCGCATCGCCCGGCGTGGCGACCGGCGGACCCGCCGGGAAGTCCAGCGCAGCCGGCTCCCCGCTCACGGGATAGAGCCAGAAGCGCAGCGTGGCGCTGATGACGTCGGTGGGAATGGTCACCAACTGCCTGGCGGAGGAGTAGCTGTGGCGGTTGTCGGCCGGCTCGACAATGCCCACGCGCATTGAGCGGCCGCCGCTGTGGGTGACCACGGTGGTGTAGCCGGCAGGATATTCAGTGCCGGGGATCTCCCAGTCACCGTCGTCCTCGAAACCGCCGTTGGCGATTGCCTCTGTACAGGGCTCGGGAGGCTGAGAACTCTTCAACACCAGCGGCAGGTAGCACTCGTACACAAAGACCGTACGCAACACGACGTAGCTCGTGTGGACAGGGCTGTATACCGAGGTGACGGTCAGCGTCACCTGGTCGTAGTCCCCCTTCGTTGCGCTGAGCGGGATGGTCACCGCCAGCGGCACGGTGACCTGCTGTTGTGAGAGAAGGACCGCGCTGCGGGTGAAAGGCAACGTGGTCGTCCAGACTGGCGAGCTGAGGGCCAAGTCGTAGACATCACTCAGCGCTCCGGTGTTGACGATGGTCACCGCGTGGGTGACGCACTTCCCCGGTTCCCCGAAGCGAAAGGCTGGACCCAAGAGGTCGAAATCATAGGGCGGCGGCGGAATAACCAGTTCCAGCGCAAAATCCAGGGTCTTGACAGCGCCGGTTAGAACTGCGACGCTGGCCAGTGTTTGCGAATAGTAGCCATCGGCCGAGGCGGTGACGGTGTAGGAGCCGGTGGGCAGCGCGATCTCATACCCGCCAGAACCATCGGTCGTATCATCGAACGCGCCATTCTGGCCGATCGCTGTCACTGTACTGCTCAAGGGAGCAGTGGTGCCGGCAGCGGCAACGGTGCCGCTGAGGGTGCGCATGGGCTCGGCCAGGTGGACAAAGGTGGCCAGGCTGGCGCGCACGTATTCGCGGAAGTAGGTCAGATTGAGCGTGCTGAGCCGGTCGTTCACCGTGTGATAGTTGGTATTCCAATCGCGGGGCTCGGCCGGCGACTCGCTGGCGTTGTAATAGTCCTCAATAGCCAGGATGGCCGCGTAACCCCGGTCCCAGAAGCGAGAGTGATCGGAAAAGACGGTGCCAGTCTCCACAATTTGAGGCTTCAGGTCGAGACCGTACACGTCTACCACGGCGGCCAAGAGGTCGGCCAGGGCGTCAGAGTCATCCTCGACGCTGGGATTGTGGGAGTGCAGGTCTATATCCGGATCACCCTCGGCGTCCCAGGCGATCATATCAAGGTTGAGGACGCCGAGAATATCCTCCCCGGCATCAGCCGCGTCGCGGGCGTAGTAATAGCTGCCCCACATACCCTGCTCCTCGCCGGTGAAGAAGACGATGCGCATGGTGTAGGCAAAGTCGAGGTCTGCCAGCAGGTCGGCCGCGACGAGCAAGGCTGTGGAGCCACTAGCGTTGTCGTCGGCCCCCGGAGCCGGGTCGTGAGGCAGGGCTGCCGCCCTGGAATCGAGGTGGGCAGTGAGGAGGAAGATCTGATCGGGATGAACGAGCCCTCGTTTCTCACCGACGACGTTGCGCAGGGCATGGCCCGATAGCCAATAGCTGTGGTAGCCAACATCGTAACCCAGCGCCTGCATGTGCTCGTAGACGTACTGGGTGGCCGTGGCGATGGGCTGGCCGCTGTAAGAATAGCGTGTGGTCAGGACATACGGCTGGCCGCCGACGAGGACAGACCACTCACCGCTGAGCCCACCGTCATAGCCAGATACGGTGTTGTTGGTAATCTGAGCGAGCAGTCCGGCGACCAGCGGGTCGTAAAGGGGTACGGTGGGAATGGCGCCGGTGGTGCGCGGGGTGAGCACGAGCCGACCGCAGATGGTCGTGGGGTCAAGGCCAATGCGGGCCACAGCCAGCCCCAGGCTGTCCACCGCCGAGAGTGGTACTCCCTCTCGCAGCCGACCCACTGCCTGGCGGCCGTCGTCATAGAGGATGGTGAAAACTGAGGCAACCTGCTCAGCCACGCGGGGGCGACCGCTCTCGATCAGGTAATAGACCGCACCCCTGGCGTCGGGATCGAGCACCGTCCAGGCAAGGTCGAGAGACTGCAAGAGAGTCTGGTTCTGAGAAGTGAGCACGGCCAGGAGATAGTCAACGCCCGGCGCGGTCAGGTGGGCGTGCACCGGCAAGTCCAGGGCCACGACGCGAGCCAGGTCATCCGGCCCCCTCAGGTCAATGCGGACCAGAGTAAGCGGCCCCAGTTGCTGACTCAGCACCGGCGCGGCCAGCACCAGGACAGCGAGGCCCAGTCCCATGAGAACGAAGAGCAGCCTGCAACCTGCAAGCCGAACGGAGCCGCCCACTCTTTCAAACATGTCCTTCGTGCCCACGGCACAGCCTTGAGCTCGATCCTGCATCGTCTTATCCATCACTTCACCCTCCGCTCAAGACCTGGCTCAGCACATCTACCTCCAGACCTCGCGCGCGCAGCGCGACGATGTACGGCTCAATACCAAAGGCATCGCCCACCACGTGCCCGGTGACGATAAGCTGCCCGCGCTCGTCGGCGCGCAGCCGCTCCAGGTCCCCGGACGCGACGTGGATATAGACCACCGTGTCAACGCCATACTCGTAGTACGCTCGGGCGACGTGATAGCCGCCGTTGGTCAGCGCACCGTGCGCCACCACGACGCTGCCAGCGCGGGCAGTCGGGTCGCCCAGCACCACCCTGACCTCGGTTGCGGCACGCTGCGCAGCGGGCAGCGAGGCCAGCGCCCCGGAGACGTCGTCCAGCGTCGCATCTGGGTTGGCCGAAAGCAGCTCATTTACCACTGCCTGCATCTTCCGGCGACCCAGTTCGTCCAGCGGGCAATGTATGTTCAGAAAAGGCATCCCCAACCGGCGTGCCGCCATGGGAACCTGCTCGTAGTTGCGGGCCTGGCCGTCCACGCGCAGGGATCTCAGTTTGGGCTCGACCGCCGCGCGCGCGGCCTCCTCCGGCACCCCCGCTCCCACGAGTATGTCCACGTGGCGCTCAAAGACACGCCAGGAATGGGGCGACGTGCCGACCGGATGGTGGGCGATGACAGCATCGTAGCCTAACTGGTGCGCCATCAGCAGTTCCCCCGTGCCAATATCCAGCCCAAAGAGAACACGCCGTATCTCCTCGCCGGTCACGTAGATGGCGCTGTCTTCGGGAATGGCGTCAAACCCGACCAGATCAAGGGCGATTTGCATCAACTCGGTAGTGTTCATTGCAACTCCTGTGAACCGGATCCAATTCATTTGCTCAACCAAAGCCGGTAGGCCGCCAGCCACTCGGCGCTCGCCGGGTCGGGGTCCAACAACTCCAGTTCAGCAAGTGCGATTATCTCATCCTGGTCGTCCTTGCGGACGCGGGCCATCACGCCTTGTTGCAGGCCGCTGCTTGGCTCGTCCAACCCGACGAGGGTCACGGTCTCGCCTCCCACACTGGCCTGGAGTGGGAAGGTGAGCCGCATCTGCAGGGTGCAGAACACGCCCCAGAACGCCTCCTCGTCGTCGTAGCAGTGTGCCGTAGCCTCTTCGATCAGAGATTCGAGTTGTGCCTCGTCCATTTGCGATTACTCCTGGTTGCCTCCAACTATGGAATTCGAACCGGGTGTGCACTCAGACACTCGGCGTGGAAATTAGCCAGTTCGCTATCCTAAGGCACCCTTGCCCCCGTTCTGCTTTATCGTGTATTTCCCTATCCGCGGTTATCATCCCAGGCCACGGTGCGCGGAAGAAGACGCAGCATCTGGCGCAAGGTCTGATCCCCCTCCAGGGTAGGATATCGGCGCATAGATTCCACAGCCAACAGAGTCGCCTGCACCAGACCGGTACCTGCACTTGCGCCTGGGCTGTGGCGCGGAGGTTGACCTCGGCGGCCGCCGTCGCCCGAGCCGCCTCGGCGGCTTCCCGCTGCTGCACCGCCGCCTTCCACTGCGTCCAGGCTACCCAGGCCAGCAGCAAGGCCACAACCAGCGCCACGATCAATCCCAATCTGACGCCTCGCCTCATCTCGTCCCCCTTTGCCCGAACGCAGATGCGCTACCTCTATAGCTCCCCGGCCGCCAACGCCTCAAGATCAAGCGCATCCCCCGCCTCCAACCGGTAGATGCGGAGCAGATAATCAGCCAGCCCGCCGGCGTGCCGCTCCAACGCTTCCAACTGGCCCAGGTTGGGCTCAATGCGGTGGGCCTCCAGCAGAACCCGCACCTCTCCGGTCAGCCGGATCAGGTCTTCCGCTGCTTCCTCCATCAGCACGGTGTCCAGGTGGGCGGCGTGGGGCAACCGGGACGCCTGGGTCAGCAAGCGCTGGCGCAACCCCTTCCACGGCCCGCCGGTCAACGCCCGCGCCACAGGCCCGACGACCAGTTTGGTGGCCTCCCGCAACACACTTATCGGGCACAGTTCGACGATGCGCCGCTCCAGCCAGCGAATCCGCTCTTCCAGCCGCCTCTTCTCTTTGACCAACTGCAGCGGGACGCCGGTACTCAGCACGTATTCTGATATCCGCTCCCGGATGAGGGTCAGGTTCTCTCGTGCCTGGCTCAGTTCGCGTTGCAGGGCTTCTATCTCGCCGGCCATCCCACCCCCTTCAGGGCCGGAGTCCCAACTTTTGTTCCAGGCCAGCTATCTGGGCCTCGACGTGGCGCTTGCTTTTGATCAACTGTAGCGGGATTGCGGTGAACTCGACGTATTCGCTCGCTCGCTCCTCGATGAGCAGCAGGTTCTCTCGATAGTTGGAAAGCATGTGTCGCCAGGTGGCGACCTGTGCTTCCTCAAGCCCGGCGGAGATAGTGGGGACGCTCCCGGCCCAATCCAACGACTTGGGCTCCATCTCACCGGCGGCGTAGTAAGCCAGCGCAAAGTCGTCCTTCAGATCGGAGATTTTGAGGATAGGGTGCTGCTTGTCGCGGGTGCGGTTCGGCACCATTCGTCCCACGTACATCGCCAGGTCGAGGATGCGTGCATAGCCGTCGCGCTCAAAAGCACCATAGCCGGCCAGTCCCTCCAACAGCGCCGCCGTAAAGACGCTGTGAGGATGCCCCTTCAAGGCCCAGGATTTCTCATCCTTGCGGGACGAGGCGATGATCACACGCCCGCTGCCTCGCTCCAATTCGGACGTGACCGAGAGGGGCAGCGGCGACTTGACGGCCGGCGCTCCTTTGGCCTCCGCCTGTCCGCCAGCGTGGCAGCAGTCGAGGAGCACCACCAGTTTCCCGGCTTCGATGGCCCGCAGCCGCTCCGTGAAGAGCATGCCGGGGATGGCCGTACCAGGCAGGTCGGTCAGATCGCAGCCGTGGGGTATCAAGTAGTAGTCGGGTGTCTCGAAGCCGTGGCCGGAGAAGTAGACGAGGGCCGTAGATTCGGCGTTCGTGGATTCGGCCCGACCGCAGCGGTCGGCAAGCGTCTCGAGGGCCGCGAGGATGTTGGCGGCATTGGCCTGTTTGCCGGTGAGCAGTTGCACCTGACCAGGTGGATAGGCGCAGCGGCTCGGATCGCGCAACAGTTTGGCGACAGCAGTGGCATCATCCACAGTCACTGGCAGGTCGGCACCCACACCGACGACGACGGCGTAACCTTGCACGAATGTCTTGGGCATCGATTCACTCCTTACTATGGAGTTGCCGCTCTGGCGCGGCACTGATATTTCAGATTATACTCGCTTCACGGACAAAAGCCAACCGAGGCCGTCCCCCACCAACACAGGCCGCGCCAACGCTTCTCCTATCTCCCGCGGCCACATCTCGTCCAACGATTGTCCCTCTGGCCCGCCGAACATCGCCAGCGGAAGCACCACCACGTCACCCAGGCTCCGCTCCTGTAACTGCGCCACCACGTCCCGCCCGGTCAAGAGTCCCGCCACCGTCACCGTCTCACCGAAGAAACGATTGATCACCGGCGCGACCTCCACGTTGGCAAACTCCGCCGTCATCTGCTGCAGTACCGGGGCGAACAGAGTTCCCGTGACCAATGTTCGTGATCCGTGATTCGTGACTGACTCGGATTTGCGTTCTACAGCTTCGAGGAACCGCCGCACCAGCCCAACCCCGTTCTCCGTCAGATCCAGGCCATCGTAGGCCTGCGCCGGGGGTACGTCCTCCCCCAGCCGCAGGTACCACTCGTCGGAGAGGTAGGCGAAGTTGACCCCCAGCCGTTCGCGCAGCCGCGCCTGCCAGCCGGTCACCTGCTCGAAGACGGATCGCGCCTCGTCCAGCGTGTGCACGCGACAGCCTCCCCGGTGGTACCTCGTCAATCCCATCGGCACCACGCTGACTGAGCGCACTGCCGGATACAGGCTGGCCAGGTCGCCGATGGAGCGATCCAGGTGAGTGGTGTCGTTGAGTCCAGGCAGCACCACGATCTGCGTGTGCAACTCTACCCCCAGGTCGACCAGACGGCGAAGTTGGGCCATCACGTCGGAGGCAGTGGGGTTGTGCAGAATGCGACGGCGCAGGTCAGGATCGGTGGCGTGGACTGAAACGTAGAGCGGGCTGAGGTGCTGCTCACCGATGCGCCCCCAATCCACTTCCTCCAGGTTGGTCAGTGTGACATAGTTGCCGAAGAGGAAGGAGTACCGGTAGTCATCGTCTTTGACGTACAGGGAGCGGCGCAGCCCCGCCGGCATCTGGGCGACGAAGCAGAATTCGCAGCGGTTATTGCAGCGATGGATACCGTCGAAGGTGGGATGGGCGAACTCCAGGCCCAGCGGTTCGTCATACCGCCGCTCGGTCTCGACGGTAAACTCCCGCCCGCTCCGACGCGCCCGCAGCGCCAAGTGCTCCTCGGTCCCGTAGAACCGCACGTCAATGACATCCCGCAGTGAATGGCTGCTGATGGAGAGAAGTTCGTCCCCTGGCTGTAGGTCGACCCGCGCGGCCAGGCTGCCGGGGGTGACGGCGGCGATCAGTCCTGCGGGCATCCTCGCCTCTCGACCAGCCGCTCCACCTCCGCCAGCACCTCCGCGATGCCCAGATCGGTCGTGTCCACGACGATAGCATCCTCCGCCACGCGCAGCGGTGAGTCCGCCCGGCTACTGTCAATCCCATCACGACGGCGCATCGAGACCAGCACCGGTTCGTAGTCGGCCTCCTCCCCCCGCGCCTGTACCTCCCGCACGCGACGTCTCGCCCGCTCTTCGACCTCCGCGTCCAGATAGACCTTGAGGTCAGCGTCAGGTAAGACTACGGTGCCAATATCGC
>CAZMOT010000145.1:0-7852 GCA_964568065.1 uncultured Anaerolineales bacterium | reverse complement strand
GTACTGGCCGGGCCGGAACGGCGGCAGCGGGCCGTCGGTGCGCTCGCAACGGAAGGTCTTGGTCGTGGGCGTCTCCTGGATGACCTCGACCACGCGCAACCGCATCCGCCGGGGGTGGATGGCAGAGACGACACGGCGGACGACGTCCTGATATTTGTCTCCGGTGTAGTCAAAACCCTGGCCAGGCTGGCGGAGCGCTTTCCGCCGTTGCGACACACGCAGGTGTTCGCACACATCTTGCAGCCAGTTGATGACCTCCTTTGCGTTAGCCGCCATTTATGCCCCCTCCCGCATCTTCTTGATCTTGCTCAGAATCGCCCCACCGGCCATCTGCCCGGACATTATAACCGGCTCGAAGCCACCACCAGGCTGCGTCCACGCGCCAACGAAGTAGAGCCCCTCCAACGGCCCCCGGTGGCCCATGCGCCAGACGATGTTGTCGCGGGGCGGCTGGTTGAAGCCGTAGATGCTGCCGCCCATCGTGCCCGCGTAGCGCATGTTGGTGAGTGGCGTGGAGACCTCCACCACCTCGGCGTACTCGCGCAGGCCGGGCGCGATCCTCTCGGCCATCTGGATCATCGCGTCGGCCACGCGGTTCTTGGTCTCCACGTACTCGGCAGGCGGAACCTCGTACCACGGCTCGCCGTACTGGAGCGCCGTCAGCACGACGATGGATGTGCCCGGCGGTGAGATGTCTGGATAGACGACGTTGTAGCAAGTGACGACAATCGCCGGCACCCCCCCGCTCCCCCCCCTCATAGGGGGGGGAATGGTGCGCATCGTCTCATAGTGGCGGTCAAAATCATCATCGCTGTTGATGAAAATCTCGTGCTCAGTGAGGCCCAGTGCCTCGTGCGGTCGGGCCACGCCCAGGTAGACGTTGACGGTGGAGGGACCTACTTCGCTGGATTGAAGTTTGGTGAAGAAACGGGGCGGTACTTTGTCGCTGCCGATCATCTCACGGCAGGTGGTGATGGGGTCGGCGTTGGAGATGATCCAGTCGGCGGCAATCTCCTCGCCCTCCTCGGTGATCACGCCGGTGACGCACCCGTCCGCCGTGGTGATCTGCTGGACGGTGCAGTTCATGCGGACCTCACCCCCCAGTTCCTCAAACACGGTCAGGAAAGCGTTAGAGAGAGCTTGCGATCTCCCTTTGGGGAAGGCTGCTCCCCGCTTCACGTAAGCAGCCAGCGTGGTGGCGAGATACAGAAACGATATTTTGGACGGCGGCATACCGACGTAGCCCCAGTACTGCGAGAGCACCGCCCGCGCGCGGGGGTCTTCCACGTCGCGGTTCAGCACGTGGCCCCAGGTGGTGGGCAGATAGCGGAAGAAGTGGGGCAAGCGGAAGGGCATCGTGGCCGGGTTGCCCGCGCCCCGCTGTTTGGCGATCTTGATGAAATCACCGCGCAGGTCAAAGACACGCTTCAGGAAGCGGCGGATGCCTTTCGCTTCGTGGGGGAAGGTCTGGCACAGCTTCGCCTCGAATGGTTCCGGCCCCGACGGCAGAACGACGTCCAAGTCAGGAAAGACGGTGCGATAGAGATTGGGCACACGGATAAACTCTACCTTGTCGGCCATGCCCAGGTAATCCAGGTAGCGGTACAGACTGCCCCGGCGCTCCGGCGGGCCGATGCCTGACAGCTCGTGCAGGGCGACCTCGAACTCGTACGGATGTTTGTTATCCGTGCGCCCGCGGACGAAGCTGGTGGCATAGCCGCCGGGGACGTTGTGCCGTTCCAGGAGCAGCACGCGCAGGCCGTTGCGGGCCAGCATCGTCGCCGCAGAGAGTCCCCCCAGCCCCGCGCCGATGACGATGGTGTCGTATTGTTTAGTCATCAAGCTCCTTTCGCGGCTTCCTCCTCCCGGAGCGTGCGACGCAGCACCTTGCCGATGATGGATTTGGGCAGGTCGTCGCGGAACTCGATGATGCGAGGCGCCTTGTAAGCTGCCAGCCGTTCCCGGCAGAAGGCGATGATCTCCTCATCTGTGGCGGTTTCTCCCTCCTTGAGGACGATGAATGCCTTGACCGTCTCGCCCCGGCGCTCGTCCACCACGCCGACCACCGATGCTTCCTTGACCTTGGGATGCTCGAACAGCACCGCCTCGACGTCGGCGGGGTAGATGTTGTAGCCGCCCGCGATGATGATATCCTTCTTGCGATCCGTGATGTGGAAGTAGCCATCCTCGTCCATGTAGCCGATGTCGCCGGAGTAGAACCAGCCAGGCTGACCGTCGGGGCCGGTGCGCAGCGCGTTGGCCGTCTCGGTGGGCATCTGCCAGTAGCCCTTCATGACCTGGGGGCCTTTGATGATGATCTCGCCGATCTCACCCACGGGCATCTCCTGCGTGCCGGTGTCTGCATCTACAATCTTCATGTCGGTGTCGGACACCGGCACGCCGATGGAACGGGCGCGAGGATGGTCAATGGGGTCCAGGCACGCGGCCGGGCTGGTCTCGGTCAAGCCGTAGGCTTCGACCATCTTGCCGCCGGTGATGGTCTCGAATTGCACCTGCACCTCCGGGGGCAGTGGGGCGGCCGCGCTGACCGCAAAGCGGAGCGACGACAGGTCGTACTGATCCCTGTCCGGGAAGTTGTTGAAGCCGACGAACATGGTCGGCACGCCGGGATAGTACGTGACTTGGTGCTTCTCGATGGACTTGAGCACGTGCACCATATCGCGTGGATTGGGGATCTGCACGATGGTCAGGGCATTGGCGATAGGCGTGCTCATGCCTGCCGTCAGGCCGTAGACGTGGAAGTAGGGCATGACGGCGATCAACACCTCCTCGGCCTCTTTGCTTTTCGCCCAGACGTTCAGGAGAGTGGCATTGGAGACCAGGTTGTGATGGGTGAGTTGCGCGCCCTTGGGGCCGCCGGTGGTGCCGCCGGTATAGATCAGCGTGGCGACTTCTTCTGGGACGATTTCCACCGGTGTGGGCTGGGCCTGTGCAGTTCGCAGGATGTCCTGGAACCAGTAGGTGTCCGCGTCACCGGAGATATCTACCTTGTGGCCTTCCTTCTTCTCCTTGGTCAGTGTGAACAGGAATTTGAGCAGGCCGGGAAAGTACTCTTTGATGTTGGTGACAATCACGCGCTTGAGGTCAGTTTGGGCGCGGATGGACTTGACCCGCTCGTAGAGGCTGCTCATCACGACGAATGTCTCCGTGCCGGAATCGTTGACCAGGTGCTCGACCTCACGGGCGACGTACAGCGGGTTGCAGCAGACGACGATGCCACCGATGCGCCAGGTGGCGTAGGCGGCGATGATGAACTGCGGGCAGTTGGGGAGCATGATGGCTACCCGGTCGCCTTTCTCGACGCCCTTATGCTGCAGGCCGGCCGCGAAGCGATTCACCAGATCATCCAGTTGGCGGTAGGTGAGGCTGGCATCTAAGACGCGGGAGCCGACTGCCGCGCCAAAGATGGTGGCGGTGTGGTCGGGGTGCTTGGCCGCCGCATCCGTCAGGAATTGATCCAGCGGGATCGGCGGGTAATCTATCGTCGCCGGCACTCCCTCATCATAGTGCTTCAACCAGGGCTTTTCCATGACTATCCCTCCTTATTCCTTGCTCTGGGTCGGGCTGGTTGCCCGACAAGGCCGATACTGACAAATGGTCAATGACAGCAACCACTAATACACCTCCGCTCCTTGTCCTACTCCCCTTCCATCCCGATCGTCACATCGTCCCACGTCATCATCTTCAGGTCGATCTTGTCCTCATCGTAAGCTCGGCGTAGTGCGGGAAGCGCCTCGACAGCCCCGAGTTCGCTCAGGACGTGTGCGACGTAGGCACTGGCTGTGCCGTCGTCGTCCGGAGCGTCGTCTAACAACTGCGACAGTCCCTCGACGACTTCACGCCGATACGAGCGCTGTTCCTCCGCCAGCCTTTGCAACCCGACCATCACGTTGCCCCGGTGATCCGGGTTGTGCTGGCGATCCCAGACGTATGCCCACAGCGCACATCCTGGAATTCGTCGGTGAGTCGTATCGGTTTCGTGAGCGTATGCAACGAGAGGCCCAGGAGGAGAGCAGTGAGTGATGGGTTGTGGACAGCGTGGACAGCTCCTACGACGACGGGATGGCCTTGTTTTCGATCATCATACGGCCTTATTTTCGATTGTCAAAGTTCAGGCAAGGTATCCGAAGTGGCCTTCTTTTCGATCAATAAATGGTCTTGTTTTCGGTTGACAAAAACACTGACGTGGGGCCGGGATACGGGAAGGTAGAGGTACTGAAGGAGGATAGGTCTTATGACAGACGAAAAAACTCGTACTGAAGACTGGAGTGCGCTCCCTTGGAAAGACATTCAGCGGAACGTTTTCCGTCTCCAACAGCGCATCTACCGAGCCGCACGCCACGGCGACGTCAAGCGCGTCCACGACCTACAACGGTTGTCGTTGCGCTCTTGGTCTGCACGCTGTCTCGCCGTGCGACGAGTCTCGCAGGACAATCGAGGCAAACGCACACCAGGTGTGGATGGAGTAGCTTCACTCACTCCACGCCAACGGATGCAGATGGCCGATCAACTGCGTGATCTCTCGCACGAGCCCGCACCGTTGCGGCGGGTATACATCCCCAAGCCGGGGAAGTCCGAACTCAGACCACTTTCGATCCCGACGATGCTCGACCAGGCCTATCAAGCCCTGGTCAAGCTGGCACTGGAACCTGAGTGGGAAGCCCGCTTCGAGCCCAACTCCTACGGCTTCCGCCCCGGACGTTCGGCTCACGACGCCATCGAGGCCATCTTCAACTTCATGCGCCTCAAACCCAAATACGTCCTCGACGCCGACATCTCCAAGTGCTTCGACAGAATCTCTCATTCTGCCATCCTCGACAAGCTCCACACCATCCAGCCTATCGAGCGCCTGGTACGTGGTTGGCTCAAAGCCGATATCCTCGACCACGGTCAGACCATCTTCCCCCAAGCTGGGACACCTCAGGGTGGACCGCTTTCACCCTTACTCGCCAACGTCGCCCTTCACGGCTTCGAGACCGCCCTCCGCCAGGCCGTTCCCTCCAAGTCTCCGCCCGGCGTCATCCGTTACGCGGACGATTTCGTCGCCCTCCATCACGACCTTGACACCCTACTTCATCTCCAATCCGTCGCGGCGAAATGGCTGACCGACATCGGGCTGGAACTTCACCCCGACAAGACCCACATCACCCACACCCTCCACCCATACAACGGCAACGTCGGCTTCGACTTCTTAGGCTTCCACGTGCGTCAGTATCCAGTAGGCAAGCACCGTACAACCACCTATCGGGGCAAACCGGGCTTCAAGACGATCATCAGACCCAATCGCAAGGCACTACAACGCCACCGTGACAACTTGCGCAACATAATCTGCCAACACCGTGGCGCACCACAGGAGGGTCTCATACACGCCCTCAATCTCGTCATCCAAGGCTGGGCCAACTACTTCCAGCACGCCGTCGCCAAATACGACTTCCAAATCCTGGACAACGTCCTGTACCACCAACTCACCCGCTGGGCCAGATACCGTCACCCGCGCAAAAGCGGGAAATGGTGTTACCATCGCTACTGGCGCGAGGTGAACGGGCGTGTGCGCTTCAGCGATGACACGAGCATCCTCAGCTTCCATCAAACCACGGTGGTCAGCCGTTTTGTTAAAGTGCGTGGGGACAAAAGCCCCTACGATGGAGATTGGGTCTACTGGTCAACCCGGCTGGGGCGCGACCCGACCAAACCGCGTCGGGTGACGCGCCTGCTCGAGAGACAGCGTGGTCGCTGCGCACTCTGTGGACTACGCTTCACAACAGAGGACGTGACGGAAGTGCATCACTACGACGGAAACCACGCCAACAACGCCTTCGACAACTTGCGCTTGCTTCACGGCCACTGTCACGACGCCGTTCACGGCAAACGGTGCCTATGACAACGGCCCGTATCCTGAAGAGCCACGTGAGGGGAAAGCTCTCACGCGTGGTTCGGGAGTGGCGCTGGGACGGGCGACCGTCCCAGCGACCATAACTTAGGCCGCTCTGCTTTCGCGATTTGCAGAGCCTCAAGCACTATCCGGCGCAATCATTCCAGTTCAGGATGAAATCCTGGAATAACTCCTTTGAACCGGCATTCCTTTGGATCACGATCAACCCACCCGTTCGAAATACTACACCGTATTGCGCAATGTCCAATTGAGAAACGTACTCGCGGTACTGATCACAGATGATGTACTCTTGATCGTATAGATTGATGAACACAATGTTCGGGTCAATCGGGGGCTCGCGTTGGCTGGGAATACCAATGATATATAGCTCTTCACGTTGCGCCAGGTGAGGAGCATAGTCATTGGTAGTGACCAGCGAACCTTCAGCCGACACAGTTTGCAATGCCATCTTAACTATTTCGGCATTGTCAGTTTGAGCTAGCGCGGAGGGCAAGGCTTGCTCTTCGGCAAAAGGATTATCGACCCATAACGCCAAAAACGCCAGCAACACCAGTGCCACTCCGATGCCGTGCTGAACCCAAGTCGAGGTAATCGATCGGATCCGAAACAATCCACACACCGTGGCAACAAACACAAAGGGAATGACAGGCACTGTATACTGGCAATAGATTGTGGGCTGGCAGTGATGTTGCGCAAGCAAGTTAAGCATCAGTCCAGGAATTACTGGTATCAATTCGGGCAAACCTATCAGCGCCAAGAATCCCACTGGTAGCAAAAGCTGGAGTAGGTACAACAAGCGGGCTGGCTCCGTGATTTGATGCCAAATATCAACTGGACGAGTGATCATGGCAACTAGTATCTGTTGCGGGGAGTGGCCTAGCCAATCGTAACGATTCAGTGTATCTGGACTCTCCCCCCTAATTGTGGGGATCAGCCAGAATGATGTAGCGGCAAACGTGAATAACCCAATGACAATCCAGGTAGTGCCAAAGGCGTATTTGCGCCGGAAGAGTAGTGCATACAGACCAAAAGCAGCAACAGTCAATCCCATATTCTCCTTGCACAGAAGGGGAATAACCAACCAGAAGGAAGCCCATTTCCACTGGTTGCGTTCCAGTGCATAAAAGGCGGCGATGAAGGCAAGAACGGCAAAAGCCTCGATGTGAAAATCAAAGCGGGTGACAAAACCAACAGACGGATATAGCAGATAGGCTGCCACCACTCCCAGAGCAACAACTGAACTAGACAATTTGTGCCGTGCCAGGTAGTAAAGAGGAACAGCCCCCATAGCCAGAACAAGGGTCTGCAAAACCAATAGTGTCAATGGTGATGGAAAAATCGCATAAAAAGGAACAACAGCAAGCAAGAAAGGACGAAAATGATCAGCAAAGGAGTTATCAACCTCGAGTGAGCTGGCAAAGAAACGTCCGTGCAAAGTGTTCCAGACAATCTGTTCATTGATCGCAAGGTCATACCCAGTAGAGTTGAATCGCTGGTGACGAGTAATAGACAGCCAGCCATAAGCAATGGCAAACGTGACGTTCAGTATGATGAGTAATAGAGTGACAGTACGTGGATTTACGCAAGGGCAAGCTACTGGAGGCAATTGCAACCGCCGAATACAGGCAACTATCACTAAGATGCCAGCAGAGCTAAAGAACCAAATGGCCGCTACCAGTAACAGACGATAGAATCGTTCGTCTTGCCACGGGAACAACCCCTCAACGTGCCCTTGCCTTAACGCCTTCGCACCTAGCAGTGCTAGACTGCCTAGCACCCAAACGATAAGAGTCAGTGGTGCAAAATATCTGTTTCGTCTCACTGCCATGTTGGATTCTCTAGAGCCATCAAGAATGCCTAGCCTTACGTAGTTCGGTACAGCGGGTCGGGTAGCCAGGGGGCATTACTGCCCCCCGGCCCCCTAGGAACCGGACGTGA
>CAZMOT010000144.1:4656-7897 GCA_964568065.1 uncultured Anaerolineales bacterium | reverse complement strand
CTCTTCGCCCCGTTCTTCTCCACCAGGTAGGTGTAGCTCCCCTCGATGAGGTAGAAGGTGGTCATGCCGGAGCCGTTGCTCCACTGGTAGCCCCACTGCTTTGTGCTGCTGCCAGCATTGTAGATGCGCACCAGGTAGCTCTTGTGACCACTGCCGACTTTGTCGCTTACCTTGACGGTCACTGTCGCCAGCTTGTACTCCAGGTTCTTGTCATCAGGGTTGCTGCTGATGGGGATGTTGTGGTTAGTGTCGGCCACGGTGAAGTCGATCTTGGCGCTCTTGGCCCTGTTCTTCTCAACCAGGTACTCGTATTTCCCCTCGATGAGGTAGAAGGTGGTCATGCCGGAGGCATTGCTCCACTGGTAGCCCCACTGCCCGGCGTCATCGTTGTAGATGCGCACCAGGTAGCTCTTGTGACCTGGATTGGCCATACTGCTGTCGCCCACCTTGACGGTCACCGTCGCCAGCTTGTACTCCAGGTCCTGATCATTGGGAGTGCCGCTGATGGGAATGTTGTGGTTAGTGTCGGCCACGGTGAAGTCGATCTTGGCGCTCTTGGCCCTGTTCTTCTCAACCAGGTACTCGTATTTCCCCTCGATGAGGTAGAAGGTGGTCATGCCGGAGGCATTGCTCCACTGGTAGCCCCACTGCCCGGCGTCATCGTTGTAGATGCGCACCAGGTAGCTCTTGTGACCTGGATTGGCCATACTGCTGTCGCCCACCTTGACGGTCACTGTCGCCAGCTTGTACTCCAGGTCTTGATCGTCGGCGTCGTTCGGCGGGTCCACCGTGAAGTCGATCTTGGCACTCTTGGCACCATTCTTCTCCACCAGGTACTCGTAGTCTCCCTCGATGAGGTAGAAGGTGGTCATGCCGGAGCTGTTGCTCCACTGGTAGCCCCACTGCCCGCTGCCGTCGTTGTACACCCGCACCAGATAGCTCTTGTGATCACCACCAACGTTGTCACTCACGTGGATGGTGACCTTGGCCAGCTTGTACTCCAGCGACTGAGACTGGCAGCCAGAGACAGGATACTTCTGGCTCTTGGCGCCGTTCTTCTCGACCAGGTATTCATAGTCGCCGGGCGCGTCCAGCTCAAAACCGGTCATGCCGGAACTGTTGCTCCACTGGTAGGCTACCTGGCCGCCACCCTTGGCGTAAACGCGGACCAGGTAGCTCTTGTGGCCAGCGTCGCCATTGTCGCTGACCTTGATTGTGACGTTGACCGTCGCCTTGTGGGTGATGGTTTGACCCTGGGCAGTGACCACGTCTCCAGAGATGGAGCGATCAACCGCAAAGTCCACCCGACCGCTGTCGTAACAGCCTTTCTTCACCCGGTATTCGTAGTCACCATCCACCAGGTAGAAGATGACCTCGCCACTGCTGGGGGTGGTCTGGTTGGTGAAGGCGTAGGTCTGCCCCTCGGTATAGACCTCGACCTTGAAATCAGAGAGGGCCTGCCCCTTCTTGTTCACGACCTCGATGGTGATCTCGGCCAGTTCGTAGGTCAGGGATTCGCCGCCACAGGTGACGGTGGAGTCGGACTCGGTGCGCGTGACGGCAAAGTCCACGCGATCGCTCTTCTTCGTCCAGTTGGCGTTGTACCTGACGGTGTACTCGTAGTCGCCGTCCACGCTGTAGACGGTCATCGTGTCGCCGGGGTTCACCACTGCGCTCGTGAAGGCGTAGGTCTGCCCCTTGGCATAGACCTCGACCTTGTAGGACGCCGAACCAGCGCCTGTCACTTTGATCTCGATCTTGGCCAGGTCAAAGGTCAGGGATTCGCCGCCACAGGTGACGGTGGAGTCGGACTCGGTGCGCGTGACGGCAAAGTCCACGCGATCGCTCTTCTTCGTCCAGTTGGCGTTGTACCTGACGGTGTACTCGTAGTCGCCGTCCACGCTGTAGACGGTCATCGTGTCGCCGGGATTCACCACTGCGCTCGCGAAGGCATAGGTCTGCCCCTTGGCATAGACCTCGACCTTGTAGGATGCCGAACCATCACCCGCCACTTTGATCTCGATCTTGGCCAGGTTGAAGGTCAGGGATTGGTCATCGGCGGGCGAGTCTGGCGGAGCCACCGTAAAGCCGACGCGGGCGCTCTTCTTCGTCCAGTTGGCGTCGTACCTGACGGTGTACTCGTAGTCGCCGTCCACCACATAGACGGTCACCGTGCCATTGGCCGGTACTGATGCGTTGGTGAAGGCGTAGGTCTGGCCTTTGGAGTAGACTTCTACCTTGTAGTTCGCAGGCCCGCCACCCGCCACCTTGATCTCGATCTTGGCCAGCTTGTACTCTATCGTGGCATCGCTGCAGGTACTAAAGTCGACACGGGCGCTCCTTTTCGTCCAGTTGGCGTTGTACCTGACGGTGTACTCATAGTCGGTCAGCGCATCGAGGGTGAACGTCGTCTCTCCATCGCCTTCGCTCGTCTGCGAGGCAAAAGGATAGGTAGCGCCGGGGTTGTAGACTTCAACCTTGTACCCCTCGTGCCCGGTGCTGGTGTTGTCGCCCACCTTGATGGTGATGTTGACTACCAGTCTGTGATTGATAAGCTTGTCCTGGCAGTAGGTCACCGTGAAGGCGATCTTCCCACTGCTGTAGCAGCCCTTCTCAACCGAGTACTTGAACTGGTTGTCACCAGCGGGCACGGGCACGATGAACCTGGCATCACCGTTGGCGTCGGTGTCCACGTAGGTCATATAGCTGTCGTCAGCCAGATACAGCCTGACCCGGGAGCCGGGCTGTGCCGTTCCTGGAGCCGAAGTACCTTTGTAGACGTGGATGGTGACCACCGACAGGTGATGATCTACGGCTTTGTCTAAGCAGTAGTCCACGTCTATGAGCTGCTTGTAGCTGACCGCCTCCCACCTTTCGACGGTGTATTCGAACTGATCGTCGCCAGTGGGCACGGGCACGACGAAGCGGGCATCGCCGCTAGAGTCGGTGTCCACGTGGGTCATGTAGGCGCCGCCGGCCAGGTACAGCCTGACCCGGTAGCCCGCGTACCCTGTGTTGGCGCTGGGATAATCGGCGTAGGCGTGGACGGTGATCACCGACAGGTGATGGTCTACAGGCTTGTCTGAGCAGTAGTCCACGTCAATGAGCTGCTTGCAGCTGACCGCCCCCCACCTTTCGACAGTGTACTCGAACTGGTTGTCTCCAGTGGGCACGGGGACGATGAACCGGGCATCGCCGCTAGAGTCGGTGTCCACGTGGGTCATGTAGGCGCCGCCGGCCA
>CAZMOT010000144.1:0-4556 GCA_964568065.1 uncultured Anaerolineales bacterium | reverse complement strand
GATCACCGACAGGTGATGGTCTACAGGCTTGTCTGAGCAGTAGTCCACGTCAATGGTCTGCTTGTCGCTGACTGCGCCCCACTTTTCGGCGGTGTACTTGAACTGATCATCGCCAGCGGGCACGGGCACGATGAAGCAGGCATCACCGTTGGAGTCGGTGTCCGCGTAGGTCATGTAGGTGTCGTCAGCCAGGTACAGCTTGACCCGGTAGCCGGCACGTCCCGTTCCTGGGGCCGTAGTACCCGTGTAGGCGTGGACGGTGATCACCGACAGGTGGTGATCGAGCGTCTGATCAACCCCGGCTACGGTGAAGGACTGTGACTCACTGACTACGCCCCATTTCTCCACGGTATATTCATAGTCGCCGTTGTCCAGGGTGAAGGTGGTGTTGCCGTCAGGATTGGTGTCTGCGTAGGTAATGTAGCTACCGCCAGCGTGGTAGATTTTGACGCGGTAGCTAGCATACCCGGTGTCAGAGTCAGGATAGTCGGCGTAGGCGTGAATCGTGACGTCGGCGTTGGGCGATGCTGGTGCGCATACCCCAGCTATGGGTGCGGTCGCCCAGGGATCGTAGTCCACATTGGCGGACGCGCTATCGCCGCTGCCCGAACCAGAGCCACCTGGCCCATCTGCGGCACCCCACCAGTTGTACTCGGCGTCCAGGGCTGGGTCACTGGTTGAGAAATTGTAGAAGAGACCCTGTTCGTTGCCCACGATGCAGTTGTTGTTCACTACGACGTTGGTAGGGTAGACGTTCCCCTTCCCAACTCGAATCCCGTATGTTGTTCGCCCGTCCGTACTACTGCCGTTATCGTGAATATTGTTGTTCGTGATCGTGACGTTGTTAACGGACTCGCCAACATACACGACGCCATTCTCACTCGTGCTGTTGTAAACCTCGTTGCCATCAACTAGGGTGTCACTCGTGTAAACAGTAATGCCATCCTGGTTGGTGTCGTGCACGGCGTTGTCGAGAATGCTACCGCCAGCGAGCGCCTTATCACGCCCCCCCTTGTCACCCAACTTGATACCATCGTTGTTGTGGACATCGTAAACGAGGTTCCCCTTGATCGTCGCATTGAGCGGCCCGTGGCCATCGTTATATACATAAATCGCCGCGTCAGGCGACCAGATGTCGTGCACCTCATTGAATTGGATAGTGCCGCCCGTGGAGTAAGTTCCAAAGTTCAAACCGTCTCCTCCAGTATCGTAGACGTGGTTGTACTCGATCAACCCGTCTGTGGCGTTCTTGAGCTGCACTCCTTCGTCACCTGAGGATTTGTGGATGATGTTGTACCTGACCACCGTTCGGTATTTCGTCGGGGAGCTTGACGAGGAATAGACCAAATCGCCCGTGCCGTTTGTCACCTCCAGGCCGTCGAGGACAACATCGTCTGCTTCGATCTTAAAGATCGTTGACAAGCTTCCGCCGCCATCAACTATGGCCTCGGATGAGTCGCCGGGGGTGCGTGTTGTGCTTGCATTAGGCCGCGGGTCGATGCCAGCCTGCGGGCCGAGAACAGTCAGAGATTTGTTGACTATGATCGTCGCTGCAGGTGTGTACGTCCCCGCCGCCACTTCGATAGTGTCTCCAGCGATGGCCTGACCTATCGCATAGCTGATAGTGAGGCAGGGATTTGCAATAGCGGAACAGTCGCCAGCGTCAGTTCCAGTCGTCGCCACGTACCGTGGCGCGGCCGCCCGCGCCCCTTGCACCGGGCACAGGGCCAGCGCCAGCCCCAACACCAATACGATTGCCACTCCTATTGGAATTCGCTTGTTCACTTCGCTCCTCCTTTTCTCGTAGATTGAGGCCGCTTCTTTGCGGACTAACCTGTTACTCTGAATGGCAGTTTGCCACTCCAATGATGATATGAAAACTCTCTTCCGCACCTCCTTTCGATTACTTCGGCCAGTCCGCTGTGTTCCCCGTGCGACGTCTTGAGGAGGACGCACGGAGTGCTCCGCCACCCGCTGCCCCGGCCCTAGGCCCCTTACCCAGGCGGCCTGTCTGACCCGCCCTTTCCCGAACGGGCACCACCGAAAACAGAACAGGCTCACGGGGGAGAGATTTCCCGTGAGCCCGACTGACCACGATCCGGGGTCCATAGACGTCAGAGCCCTCGCCAAAGAAGTGACACTGGCTGTGGATTGTGGCATAATGAGGCCGCACGGGGCGCTCCGCCACCCGGTGCCTCCAGCCCCCGTGGTACCGCCACGCGGGGCTGGTCATTTCAAGAATCTAATGTTCGATGTGATCCCCTACCAAAAAGTAACAAGCCGCTATCCCTTATCTCCGGGGATAGCGGCATATTGTTACCTTCCTACCATCACCCTCCATCGCGAGAGTATGTTCTGACCAGCACACATCATGACACACGGATTTCCCTGGAGCAGTAGCATCTGGCAAGTATTCCATACGGACATCAGTTGCTTTGAGGACCTGAGAACCGCCATATCTGGCCGATTTCCAGTGAAATCCTGGTTAAGAGCCTATATCTGGGGACTTCTTGGCTAACGATGCCGCCAAGAATACTTGCCAATTTGAAGGCCGAAAAAGACCTGCAGGGAAATCAGTGTGACAGGTTACGACCTTGTGTACACGTCCAAGTATACCACAGAAGTCACAGGTATCTGATTGCAATTCAATTGCAAAAAGGTATTAAGTTTAAAAGCTTCATAAAATTGCGATTAGACGCGAAGCAGTGGAGCGAACGGGGAAAAGTCAGGGGACGAAGAAGTAACCCTTACCGGGTGTGTTGCAGATCAGACGGGGGTGATCTGGGCCAGGCTCTATCTTCCTTCGCAGGCGATAGATGTGAGGACGGACGATTTTCTGGGCTTCTCTCTCACTCACGTCGTAGCCCAGGGCGGCCCGGGCCAGCTCGCGGCAGGAGAAAACGGTGTGGGGATGTTGCATCAACTGAACCAGCAGCGCCGACTCCCTGACGGTAAGCCTGGCTCTGAGGCCGCGTACACCGCCGGTCCCTGCCACGATCACCAGGTGTCTCTCTCGATCCAGGGTGACCGGTCCGGCACACAGGAAGCGCTCTGGAGAGGGCGCTCGCGGTGGGCTTTCCTGGGCGCGCTGCTGCAGGGCACGGGCGCTCGCAGCGGCAATGTCATAGACACTGGCCGGCTTGAGCAGGTAGTCGGCTGCGTTGGCTCTGACGGCGGCGATGGCACTCTCCAGCGCGGCGTGGCCGGTGAGAAGGATGATGCCCAGGTCAGGATACGTCTGATGGGCCCACTGCATAACCTCGACGCCGTTCATACCGGGCATACGTATGTCCAACACCATCGCGTCGTAGGGGGTGCGTTCCAACATCGCCAGCGCCTGGAACCCAACCGCACCGCTTTCCAACGGCTCCTGCCAGAACTGCTAAAGATCCACGAGGACCAGTTTGTGGCCATCTGCCAGGGCAGACTGGTTGACGTAGATCCAGATCGTGTTGTCCTGGTTCAACGCACCCGTGCCTAAGTCTATCGCCCCGTATATATCCAGAAAGTGACACAAGAGCCGCGCATCGCTGAGCTACCTTCCTCCGAAGAGGTCTGGCGTGTATCGTTATGATGCCACCGTAGACCCTCCAGCGGCATACGTGCCTGTTCAGGTGACCAACCCGGATACTGGAGCCTCAATGCGCCTGTCGGCCAAGATAGATAGTGGAGCTGCCATATTGCTTCCCACCTACAGTGTCACCTTCGAAGTAGAAAGCTACACCGTCCAGGACGTTGAGGTCGCCGTATCACCTGGAAAAGATGTTCTCCTGGGCCGTGACGTCCTCAACCACTTTCACCCTCAACGGCAAAGGCCTCACCTTTGACCTCAAAGACCCCTGAGCAACTCGTAGGATTTCGGACTTTTCTCCATCCGCCCCGTCAATCGGCCTTCCGCCTCTCTCCTCCTGCTTGGGCTTTTATTCATAGACGCTGAGAGAGATGAGAAAGTTCCCCCTTGAAACCTGAGCGCACTGTGCCCATACGAGCTGGACAGCCAACGGGGGCACGCACCAGGTATGTCCTCCACACCGCAAGCCCGGACTTTCTGAAACGGCAAGATTCCCCTCCTTGGGTGGGAGGGGAACCTTGCTCCTCTGGACGATGATCTAATCCAACGCAGATGGGGCCCCGGCGCGGCCCTGGTCGCTGCTAGTGGATGTGTATCGCTGTGCCAGCAACTACCGTATGGCTAGCCTCCGGCGTGCCGTCGTTGAACTTGAACTTGGTCGCCACGGGAAGCAGTTCCATTCCGCTGGTGAAGGTCCGATAAGGATTGTACCCGTAGCGGTAGTGTGTACAGGTACCACTATCAGACACCACGCTCCCCGTCTGGAACACAAAGCTCGGGCTCGTGCCGACGTTTTGCTCCTTCTCCACAGAGGCGCCCGCGTAGGAAACTTTCACCTTGATATTGACGGGCAGCAACTCTATCGGACTGTTGAAGGGCTGATGCACCCCCCAGCCGTAGCGGTACTGGAGACTGACCCCGCTCGAGATCGGATTGCCTCCACTGTCATTGAGCACAGCCGTGACTGACACCGTCTGGAACACGA
>CAZMOT010000143.1:0-8149 GCA_964568065.1 uncultured Anaerolineales bacterium | reverse complement strand
CCTCGTGGCTCGACCGGACCCTCACCGCCCACGCTGATGCTCGCTACAAGCTGGTGCTGGGCCATCACCCGGTCCACCCGGTCAACGGATTTTCGGGGCCTTATCAGCGCGAGATCGCACCCGAAAATGGTCGGCAGTTCTGGCAGGTACTGGTCCGGCACGAGGTGTTGGCTTACGTCTGTAGCCACATCCTCGCCTTTGACGTGCAGGCGCACGAGGGCGTCCTGCAAATCCTGACTGCCGGCGCGGGCACGACGGGCCGCATGCCGGAGGGGGTCGAGTATCTGCACTGCGTCCAGGCCGCGCTCGATGCCGAGGGCCTGCGCTACCAGGTGCTGGACACAAGCGGCCAGGTCCACGAATGGCTGGCCTGGCCGCCGGCGCTGCCGCCCTCAGAAAGATGGAAGCCTCTTGCCGAGGGCGATCAACCCGCTCCCATATCCGGCGGTGGAGGGGATGCCACCCAGGCGCGGCTCGTGGTCTACCGCTTCTCTGGCGTCTGTCCTCCCGCCAGCAGCGGCGAGGCGCAAACCCTGCTGTATGGATGGGACCCCGGCCCGGCGCTGGCTCCACTATGGATCGGACTCCAGGGCCGCGAACATCGCCTCAACGTGCTACTGAGTCCGGCCCCAGGACGCAGCCCGCACCTGTGGCGGGGGCCGGCGCTCCCGCCGGGCAAACCGTTCGACGTACAGGTCGCCATCCACACCGGCATGGGCCCAGGCGGCCTGCTCTGGCGCCGGGACGACACTGCTCCCTGATCGTCGCTGGCGGCGGCGTCGCCGTGGGGGGCGGAGCGGCTCACCTGGCCCATGCGCTGGAGCGTCGGACAGGGCCAACGGGGGCCGGCCGACCGCCCGTTCCGTGGCCGTGACTTGCGGGCCGCTTGGTGCGCGGAAACGCTGGAATTCGAGAACGTTCGTAGTCATCTGTATCGCAAAGGAGTTTAGTTATGAGCACAATCTCTCTACCCACGAAACGACCGTTTAGTTGGAAGGTCTTCTTGTTCGTCCTGGCGCTTCTCGTCCCGGCGACATTTGCGGTCCTTCCCTATGCGCTGACGCTGCGATCTGCAACGCTGCAAGCGGATGAATTGCCGCTCGTCGTGATCGGGACATTGGCGAACGCCTTGATCTACAGTGTGCTGGCAGGAATTGGGCTATTCCTCGCCGGACGAATCGGGCTGGGGCTCCCGTTTGTCGAGTGCCGGCTGCGGAAAGAACGCACCGGGTACCGGTTTCGAAGGGTGCTCGTCATATCAATTGTTATCGGCAGCGTGGTCAGTCTCATTCTGCTTGGGATCGGCAGACTGGTTTTCACACCGCTGCTGACGGCGTAACTCGATAGCCTCGGTATCTCCATTCCCAAAAGCGCCACACCTCCCGCGTGGCAGGGATTCCTGGCCTCGTTCAGCGCTGGGATCACCGAGGAAGTGATCTTTCGCCTCTTCGGATTGACCCTGCTGGCGTGGCTGGGGAGCCTGGTGAGCCGTGATAGCGAGGGGCGACTGGCTCCCGTTGTGTTCTGGATCGCCAACACACTGGTTGCAGTGGTTTTCGGATTGGCCCACTTGCCGGTGACAGCGACCGTTGGCCTGCCGCTGACCCCGCTCGTCATCACGCGAGCCATCGCGCTGAATGGCATAGGAGGGCTCGTCTCCGGCTGGCTGTATCGGCAGTACGGTCTGGAGAGCGCCATGCTGGCCCACTTCTCCTGCGATGTCGTGTTGCACGTGCTGGTGCCGCTGGTAATGCCACTGGCGTTTTGAACGCCAGGTAAAGGCACAACGAATATCAACAGTTCTATCCTGAAGGAACCTGGTATGACTGAAACAGCCATTCGTATTGAGAATCTCACCCGCGATTTCGGCCCGGTAAGAGCCCTGAACGGTCTCTCTCTGGAGGTGCCGACCGGCATTGTGTTCGGTTTCCTGGGACCCAACGGCGCGGGCAAGACGACGACGATCCGTCTGCTGTTGGGCCTGCTGGAACCGACCGATGGCCGGGCCGAGGTGCTTGGCTTCGACACCCGGACGCAGGCAGACGAGATCCGAGCTCACACCGGCGCACTGCTCGAACACTCCGGCCTCTACGAGCAACTGAGCGCCGAGGACAACCTGGAGTTCTACGGGCGGGTCTGGCGCCTGTCGGCAGCGAAACGACAAGCCCGCATCAGGGAACTGCTGACCCACATAGGCCTGTGGGAGCGACGGAAGGAGCCGGTGGGGAAATGGAGTCGGGGGATGAAGCAGAAACTGGCCCTGGCCTGGGCATTGCTCCACCGTTCTCCCTTGGTGCTCCTGGACGAGCCGACGGCCGGGCTTGACGTGATGGCAGCCACGGCAGTGCGCGAGGATCTGGCCGCCTTGACCGCCCGTGAGGGGGTGACGGTCTTTCTGACGACTCACAACATGGCCGAGGCCGAGAAGCTGTGTAGCCGGGTGGCGGTGACCCGGCAGGGGAGATTGGTGGCGGTGGGGCATCCCGACGAGTTGCGCACGCGGGTCGGCGGTCCTCGTCTAGAGATCGTCGGGCGTGGATTCGGTGAAGATGCTCTGGGTCTGGCGCAAGCGCAAACGGAGGTGGTCGCTGCTGAACTGCATAACGGGCGCCTGATGGTTGACCTGCGCGAAGAGACAGACACTGCGCCATTGATCAGCCTGTTGGTGAGCGCCGGGGTGCAGGTGGAAGAGGTCCGCCGGGGCAAAGCCAGCCTGGAAGAAGTTTTCCTGACGCTGATGGAGGAAGCGAGATGCTCAGAGACATCCTGACCGTGATGTGGAAAGAAAGGAAGATGCTGTTTCGTGATCGAAGTAGCCGTACCAGGCTCATGCTGGTCTTGTTGAGCCCGATCATCTTCGCCATCTACGTAGCCTCGGATGCCGGTCCGCGCTGGGTGGAGGGGTTCCCGTCGCTCCTGATTGCCTCGCTGGCCCCGGTGATTCTGGTGGGCGTCACGATTCCCGACTCCTTCGCCGGCGAGCGCGAGCGGCGCACGCTGGCGACGCTGCTGGCCAGCCGTCTGCCTGACCGGGCTATCCTGTTCGGCAAGCTCGCCGTGGCAGTCACCTTTGCCTGGGGCGTGACGGTGGTCATCCTCCTCCTGAGCCTGGTAGCCGCCAACGTCGCTCACTGGGACGGCGAAATCCTCCTGTACACACTGACCGTTGCCCTGGCCGACGTCGCCTTGAGTTTCCTGATGGCAACGCTCACCGCCAGCGTTGGGGTTCTGATTTCCCTGCGCTCGGTAACTGTACAGGAGGCCACGCAGACCTTGATGGCTCTCTTCCTTCTCTCGCCCATGCTCCTGGGGATGCTTCTGTTCGTTTTTTCAGACCAGGTTGGCGCGTTTTTCAGTCCACTCGATGCCACGCAGATCCTTCTCATCGTTGTCGCCGTTCTGACGGTGCTCAATGTGGGTCTGCTTGCTGCAGCGATGGCTCGCTTCCAACGGTCGTGGTTGATTTTGGATTGAGGGTGACCGCGAGGACAGGTTGCGATACCCTCACCAAGTTTTCGCAAATTCAGGTCGGGTTGCAGGGGGTATAAGGCGCACGGAGCCTGAGAATGGCCAGGCATACGCTCGACGAAGGCGAGCTTTCCCGATGTGTGGGCTTGTCCGGTTTTGGCTTCTGCTGCCAGACGTACCTGTCTCTTTCCCTGTCGGGGAGCTCTCAGGCCACAGCGTGTTTGGCCTTTTCCCGCTGCAAGATCAAGTAAAACACCGTTTCTGCCTGGGCTTGCGAGCCAAAGCAGCCAATCTCATCGGCGCGGCTGCGAAACTCGCGGAAGAAACGTTCTAGCAGGTTTGAGGTGCGGATCATGCGCTTGTGAGGAAAAGGCACCCGCAAGTAGTTGAGGGTCAGGTCAAAGTCCTTCACGAGGCACCGCACGGCTTGGGGTTCGAGAGAAGCCCATTTCTGCTGGAAGTCAACCAGGCGTTGTTCGATGACGACAATATCTGAAGCAGCATAGATGTTGGCCGCATCCCGCAAGATGGCACGTGCGCGTGCTTCTTTTGTCTCTTTGTCAACCATCTCGAAGTAGAGAAATCGACGATCACCGCTGGTGGCGTATCATCCAGGGAAGCCTGTCGAAAAGCTTCCATTTCCCTCTGAGCTACATCGGTCGAATGCTGAACCGCCTTGGGGCTGAGTACTTGACCGAAGCCCAGTGCAGAATCTCCTGGAGGTCATATCGAGACAGACCCAGCCGGTAGAGATGTAACTGCAGGTCCAACCAGGGGCCGAAATTGCGCTCGTATCTCACGAGTACTTGCCAGGAGCGCTCCTTGTTCCCCTTCCGCAGTTTTGGTACGCGGGTCTCGACCTCGCCCCATACGGTGCGCAGGGAACGCCCCCAGGTGCCAGAACGGTGCTGGTGGGCAGGCTTCGCCGCTCCGGTCCGTTCGTAACGCTCGAAACCCAGGTACTCATTCAACTCCTGAGCCAGCGCCTCTTCGAGGACTCGTTTGATCACCTGTTGGACCTCGGCGTCGCTCTGCTTCATCCACGCCTGGCCGACTGGGTGTTGGAAGCACTCTGCCCGGATACGTTCGAACTTGGCGGTCAGTACCTCCCGCGCCGTGGTGGAGGTCTCGCTGGCTGGAGAAAAGTCATCGAGTTCCGCCAGGATCGGTTCCAGGTCGATGGTCACCTCGACGTGGTTGTCTGGTTGAACAACAGGGACACTGGCCTTGGTGTCAATCAGACCAGATAGCACCTGGCGACCTGCGCCAACCGCCACGTGCGAGATGATAGCCAGGCACAGCCTGCCCAAGCCGAAGCCTCCAGTCGAGACACCAGGTCTCCCAGGAACCATAGGCTCAGACTCAGCGCTACCACGGCTTTGCCCCCGTGATATACTCGCTGGACACACGGCCACCACCGAGGACAGGGAACAGGTTGGCGGGTCACGTGCCGGGGAGTATGACCAACATCTTGTTGCTCGGCCCACCAACTGACCAGCAACAGCCCGCCAGTCTGTGGCAGGAAACTGCCGACGATGAGGAAAACGTGGAAACCAATCCAGAGCGTTGTGCGCCAGCTCATCGGCAGGTTGAGCATCGTCGTAACCTCCTGCCGCCAGGTTGCCACGTTTTCCGGTAGTTTTTAAGGTGCTTCAGACTCGTCGTTCAAATTTGCGAAAACTTGGTGACACTATCCCTGGTCTTGCTGGCGGCCAACACCTATGCTACCATCTTGCTCGCCACCGGCTTTTTCATCCTATCCAAGACATTGTTGCGTCCAGCGGCGTTCTCCTTGATCTCTAAACGTGCATCCGCTGGTCAGGGCGCGGCGATGGGCTTGAGTAACTCTTTTATGAGCCTGGGCCGCATCACTGGGCCGGTCTGGGCTGGTTTCATCTTTGATACAAACGTCAACTACCCCTATCTCAGCGGCGCGGTGATCATGTTCGTCGGGTTTTTGATCAGCCTGGTCTGGATTTCCCAAGGTAGACGAGAAACCACCGATACGGGCTTGCAATCCACTGATGAGTGAGCGTCGAGCCTGACCTGGACTTGAATTTCCGTTTGACAAAACAAACTCCCCTCCGGTACAATTTACCAATGTCCAGCCCACTCCTGACCACCAAACTCTACATCCCGCCGCCGCGCCCGCGTTTGATCGAGCGGCTGAACGCAGGACTGCACCGCAAGCTCACCCCGATGCGAAGCATCGGCTTCATCATCCGCCCCGGCGGGTTTTGGCAAGACCACACTGTTGAGCGAATGCGTGACCGTGCTCAGGCCGGGGTGACCGTCCCTGGTCAGCCACTTTCGATCTCTACCCACTCACCGTCTTTCAGGCCGCCTTTGGTCATCACGAGGCCTGCCCTGAGCAGGGTCGAAGGGTGGACGTGGGGTTTGAAGCCGAGATCGCGCCCGCCGGTGTGGACGGTGTAGATCATGCCGATGCGCACGCCAGGGTAGGGTTCTTGCGCCAACTCGCGGACGGCCCTTCGACTGCGCTCAGGGCAGGCCTGGGCTGTGGTCTTTAGTACCTGAACACTGAAATTCTTGTACATTGAGCAAGAATCTAACGCAGAGACGCAGAGTCGCAAAGAGTTATCTCTGCGCCTCTGCGCCTTGGCGTCTTTGCGTTGAGTCTTTCCTGCTTGGTTCCGGCTTGTCCGGGTTAGGAGTACCTTTAGGAGTGGGCGGTCGGCGAAAGAGAACGGCCACAGGAGATCATCGGTGGTGAGGGTGACGTGGAGGTGCGGCACGTCGTAGAGATCGCAGGCGATGTCGCTAACTCGAACTCTGAGGAGTTCGCGTTGTCGACACGGACCTTGCCACAGGAAGGACAGAAGCGGGTCTTGCAGGAGAAAGAGCCTGCCCTGAGCCTGTCGAAGGGGACATAGCGCTCGTACTGGCAACCGGGGCAGACATAACGGGCATAACTGGCATGGGGGCAAAAACTGTTTTGTCTCAAGTCCAATTTTAAGGTTCCGTCACTTAACAAACCGGGGGAATTGGAGTATAATTAAACGTGGTTATGAAACTAACGCCTCAGTTATAATGCTAACCTCTAAAACTGCAACCTCTAAAGGGGCGAGGGAAGAAAATGAACAATGACTCTGACAAGCTGGTGAAAATCGGTTTCTCGAATGGCATGACAAGAGTGTGAAAACGAATGTGATGGCCCGCCGATCACCACGCCAACCGGCGCTGTTGCCGACCAGACCAAATTACGTGGCATCCTGTCCAAGATCTGGGACTTAGGATTTCCGTTACCCAAATCGAGTCGGAGGAAAAGTTCGCATCGGGTAAGCGTTCAGGGGGTGTCATTGCGAGGAACAAAGTGGCGAAGCAATCTCCACCTTTGATAGTAACCGCACCTTGGAGATTGCTTCGCTTCGCTCGCAATGACAAATCCAGAGGCAATCTTGCCCATTCTGAACATCCACCTGAACGGTTACCGCATCAATAGCAAGGAGGTGAATAATGGGAAAACTCTTGAAAATGGCGTGGCGTAACGTGTGGCGCAATTGGAGGCGGACGGTGATCGCCGGGATCGCCATCGCGCTGGGGCTGACTCTCATACTCATGTTTGACGGCATGCTGGGCGGGATGAACGAGGCCCTTTACGGTAACACGGTCAAGCTGCAGGGCGGCCACGTGCAGGTACACGCGCCAGGCTTCCTGGAAAAGGCGAACAGGATGCCGCTGCTGCCTCTGGCCGATCCGGGGGCGGCGGTGGAGGCAGCGTGGGCCCAGCCGGAGGTAATCTCCGTAGCGCAGCGAGTCGAAACCGGCGGCATGGTCAGCAGCCGCGAGGGGACGCTGTCGGTCGCCATCACCGGCATCGAACCGGAAAAGGAAGCGCCAGTGAGCATGGTGGCGGAGAACGTCGTCCAGGGCCGCTGGCTGCAAAGTAACGATGAAGACGTCCTCCTCATCGGCCAGGCGATGGCCGAGCGGCTCGAGGTGACCATAGGCGACCGCGTCACATTGGTAGGACGCGCCACCCACCAGCAGATGCGGCGCCGCACGATGACGATTGTCGGCATCTATGACCTGGGGATTGCAGAGATAGAAAAGAGCATGGTCTATGTCTCGCTGCTCGAAGCGCAGACGCTCTTTGACTTGCGCGATCAGGCTACCGAGGTTGCCATTTACCTCGAACGGGTGGGGCAGGAGCCGCCGGTGGTCGAGAGGCTGCAAACGGCCTTGCCCGGCTACGAGGTGGATGCCTGGGACACACTGGATCCCACGACAAAGGAGATGATGGAGTTAGAGGCTCAAATCATGAATATGTTTGGGTTGATCATCCTGTTGATCGCCGGCGTTGGCATCCTCAACCTGATGCTGATGGCGGTGTTCGAGCGCACACGCGAGATCGGCCTGCTGGCGGCGATGGGGTTGAAACGGCGGGAGACCATGGTGCTGTTCCTGCTGGAGGGGGTGCTGATTGGGTTGCTGGGCGCGCTGGCTGGTTGCGTGCTGGGTGGGGTAATAGGCGCCTATTTTGGACGAGTCGGCATCGATTGGATGGCCCTTTATGGAGGAGTAGACATAGGCGAGTTCGGCGAACTGATCGGACTGATGGGTGAGCGACTCTACCTCCGAATTGGGATAGATGTGCTGGTGGGGCGGGCGCTGACCGTCGGCGTCATCGCCGCGCTGGCCTCGCTCTACCCGGCCTGGC
>CAZMOT010000142.1:0-8286 GCA_964568065.1 uncultured Anaerolineales bacterium | reverse complement strand
GGCTGGCGGGATGACCTGGGCCGGTGGGATGACGTGGGCTGGCGGGATGACGTGGGCTGGCGGCATGACCTGGGCCGGCGGGATGACGTGGGCCGGTGGAATGACCTGGGCTGGCGGCATGACCTGGGCCGGCGCAGTGGATGCTACCACCTGGGTTGACGACACGCCGCCTGTGGTGATGAACATCTTTCTGCCGTTAATCACGTATTTCTGCCGTTAATCACGTATTCGGTGGATGCCACCACCTGGGTTGACGACACGCCGTCCGACCCAACGCCAGAGCCGACATCCGACCCAACACCGGAACCGACCACCCGAACCGACGCCGGAACCGACGCCTGACCCAACACCGACCACCATGCACGTGGCCGACCTGGATGGGGTGAGCTTCGCGGATGGCAACGGGTGGCGGGCTACCGTCACCGTCGCGGTGCACGACGCCGACGGTGCGCCGGTTCCGGATGCGACCGTCACCGTCAGTGGCTGGCTGGATGGTGCTTACTGGCGCACCGAAACCTGCACCACCGACGGAGAGGGCCAGTGCAGCCTGACCACCCCCAAGATACATCATCGTAAAACAAGCGCGACGGCCACGGTGGACGACGTGACCCACGTGACATTCACCTATCAACCGACCGACAACTATGACCCAGACTGTGACAGCGATGGCACCACCGGTACGGTGAGCAGGCCGTGGTAGGGTGAACAAACATCAAGTGGCCCCGGTTCGCAGGTGGGCCGGGGCCACAGGATCGCCGTCCCTCACGCCCTCTTTACTCCAATTTCCACCAATTCTCGCTTGGCAATCCCACCGTGCCAGGAACTTGCCTCAGCGTCGAATTCCTAATATAATATAAGAGCCCACACGCAGCAGTATGGGGCTCAAAAGACTTGGATTGCCGGGATACGAGAACGTTAATCGTATCCGTTCAGGAGGTAGACCAGAAACCGGGTTTTTGATGCTCTACGAGCAAAGTAGTATTGCTTGCAGATGCTTTCCCGCGCGTATCTCCCCTACCCCTCCTGCGTTAGTTAATACATGTAAGCGAGCAAAGTAGTATTGCTTGCAGATGCTTTCCCGCTGCCAGGGAGGTTTTCCTGTACGAAAAACCCGGTTTCTTGGCCCCCAGCGGACGGTCATAACCAAGAATAAGGAGGCAGCACAGTGGCAAATGCAAAGATCCTTATTGTTGAAGATGAAAGCATTGCTGCCCTGGACCTGGAGAACAGGCTAGAGAGTCTGGGATATTCCGTTGCTGCTGTCGCTGCTTCTGGAGAAGAAGCAATTCAACAAGCAGCCGAGACGCGCCCGGATATGGTGCTGATGGATATTCGGTTGAAAGGGGATATGGATGGCATTGAAGCTGCCCAGGAAATCCGTGCCCGTTTCGACATTCCGGTGGTCTATCTCACTGCTCTCGCAGATGACGACACGCTGCGGCAAGCCAAGATCACGGAGCCGCTTGGTTATGTTCTCAAACCGTTCGAAGATAGAGAACTATATAAGACCATCGAGATAGCGCTGCATAAGCATACGATGGAAAGGAAGTTGAGGGAGAGCGAACAGTGGCTGGCCACCACACTCAGGAGCATAAGCGATGCTGTGATAGCCATCGGCAAGGAAGGATTTGTGATGTTTATGAATTCCACTGCCGAGGCACTGACGGGCTGGGGCCAGGAAGCCGCTTTGGGTAGAGATTGGAAAAAAGTGTTCAATATCATAGACGAAGAAACGGGCACCCCCGAGAGCTCTCTAGCCAGGGCGCTCGAGGAGGGCATTGCCGTCGGCCCGGCCGATCACGTGCTCATTGCCAAGGACGGAACAGAAACATTCATTGATGATAGCGCTGCACCGATTAGAGATGAGAAAGGGGACATCATCGGTTTTGTCCTGGTCTTCCGGGATATCACCGGGCGCAAGTGGGCGGAGGGGGTGCTGCGGGGGAGCGAAGAACACTTCCGTGCGCTCATCGAAAACGCCTCAGACATCATCACGGTTTTGGATGGCGATGGCGTCATAAGCTACTTGAGCCCCTCCATTGGACGGATGCTCGAATACAAGCCAGACGAGCTAATTGGTAAGAATGCCTTCGAGTTGCTTCACCCGGACGATGCACCAAGACTGATTGACGCCCTCGTTCAAATCATCCAAAATCCGGCGCTTATTCTGTCTGCCGAGTTCCGATTTCGGCACAGAGACGGCTCACACCGTTTTTTCGAAGGCATAGGCCGTAACCTGCTCGATGACCCGGTGGTGGCAGGGATTGTGATCAACGCCCGCGACATCACTGAACGGGTGCAGTTGGAAGAGCGACTGGGGGCCATCTACCGACTGGGACAGGAACTAACCCTGCTCCGCGACGAGGACGCCATCGTCCAACGGGTGTTGGAGACGGCCGCCGACGTGCTCCAGTTCAAGTCCATTGACTACGCCCTGGTGGACGAGGCGGCCGGCGAACTGGCGTATCAGCACCGCATAATCAACGGGGCGCTGGAGACAGCCGAGTCGCGCCTGCCGCTGGATGGGGAACGGGGCATCAGCGTGGCTGTGGCCCGCAGCGGTCAGGTGCTTAACGTGCCCGACGTCACGCAAGACGCCCGCTACGTCTCCGGGCCGGGAGACCAGCCCGGCCGTTCAGAGCTGTGCGTGCCCATGAAGGTCGGTGAGCGGATCATTGGTGTGCTGAATGCCGAGAGCGTCGAGCCGGGCCGCTTTACGCCCGCCGACCAGCAACTGCTGCAAGCCCTGGCCAATCAGACCGCCGTGGCCGTGGAGAACGCTCGTCTCTACCGGGCCATCCGGGAGCAAGTCGCGCGCCTGGCCACCCTCAACGCCATCAGCACTGCCGCCGTCTCGTCGCTGGAGTTGGACACCGTGTTGCGGCAGGTCCTGGAGCTGACCTGCCAGGCGCTGGACGCGGTCGAAGGGGCCATCCTGTTGAGCGAGCCAGACATGGGGGGGCTGTTCTTCGCGCTGACCTTGGCGGACGACGACTCCAGCGGGGGCCTGCGCGGCCAACACGTCGCTCCGGGGCAGGGCATCGCCGGCTGGGTGGCGCAGCACGACCAACCGGTGTACGTGAACGATGTGCGCCGCGACCCGCGCTGGTACGAGGGCGTGGATGCAGCCACCGGCTTTGAAACGCGTTCGCTGTGTTGCGCGCCCTTGAGGTACCGTGGAAAGGTCGCCGGCGTGATCGAGATCGTCAACAAGCGTGAGGGCGCATTCACCGGCGATGATTTGAGCCTGCTGGAGGCCGTGTCCTCCATTGCCGCTGCGGCCCTGGACAGCACTCGCCTCTACATGGCCACGCAGGCGCGCGCCGATGAGTTGGTGCTGCTGAACGAGATCGGGCTGGCACTGACCTCCACGCTGGACTTTTCCACAGTGGTCCACGCCGCCCTGAGCCAGGTTCAGCGCCTCTTCCGGGCCGAGAACGTGTCGTTGCTCCAGCCCGACCTCCAGACGGGTGAGCTTTGTTTTGTGCGGGCGCTGGTCGGCAGAACCCCGGTCGAGGTCCCGGTGCGCCTGCAGCCTGGCGAGGGCATCGCCGGCTGGGCGCTGGAGCATCGCCAGCCGGTGCTGATCAAGGACGCGCAGGCCGACCCGCGCTTCTCGGACCGCGTGGACCAGCACCTGCAGAGTCCAACCCGCGCGGTGATGGCGGTCCCATTGCTGATGGCCGAGCGCAGTATCGGCGTCATCGAGGTGACCAGCAGCCAACCCGACGCCTACACCCGCGACGAGCTGCGCACCCTGCAGGCCCTCGCCTCTACGCTGGCGGTGGCGCTGGACAATGCCCACCTCTACGACGAACTGAAGACGCTGCTGCGCGAGCGGGAGCGAGCCCAGGCGCAACTGATCCACAGCGAAAAGGTGGCCGCCCTGGGCCGGCTGGCCGCCTCCATCGCCCACGAGATCAACAACCCGCTCCAGGCAGTGCAGGGCTGTCTGGCACTGGCCGAGGAAGAACTGGACGGGCGCCAGCGCCGCGAAAAGATGGATCGCTACCTGGACATCGCCGGGAGTGAAATCGAGCGCATCGCGGCCATCGTGCTCCGCATGCGCAACTTCTACCGCCCGGCGCGCGAGGGGCTGCAACCCACTGACCTGCACGGTGTGCTGGAGAGCGTGTTGGAACTCACCAACGGGCAGTTGCAACACAGCGACATCGCCGTCGAGCGATGTTTTCAGAAGGGGGCCGAACCGTTGCCCATGATCCGGGCCAACGCTGACCAACTCAAGCAGGTCTTTCTGAATCTGGTGCTCAACGGGATTGATGCCATGCCAGCCGGTGGAACGTTGCGCATGTCCACTGGACTGGATCAGATGGCGGCTGGTGGCGGCCAGCGGCCGCGGCCAGCGATGCGCATCGAGTTCAGCGACACCGGGGAGGGCATGCCACCGGAAGTATTATCTCACCTCTTTGAGCCCTTTTTCACCACCAAGGAGCATGGGTCGGGATTGGGGTTGTCCATCAGTTATGGGATCATCCAGTCCCACGGCGGAGAGATCACGGTGACGAGCCAGGTGGGGGTGGGGACGACCTTCACTATCCTGTTGCCTGTGGAACAGCCGTGATACGTGTTGCGTGTTGTGTGTTCTGGGAGAGAGGATAAGGTAAGGAGCGACTTGTGGTCCCAAGAGCCAAAGTCCTGGTCGTGGACGATGACGCCGGAGTACGCTTCTTCCTGGAGGAGGTGCTCACACGCGACGGTCACCAGGTGGTGGCCGTGGAGAGCGGGGAGGCCGCGCTGGAGTGTATTGCGACCCAGGAGTTTGACCTGGCGCTGATTGACTTGATGATGAAGGGCATAGGGGGCATGGAGGTGCTGGCGGTGCTGTGCCGCCAGTCGCCGGACACGGCCGCCATCGTACTCACTGCCCACGCCTCGCTGGTGACGGCGGTCGAAGCATTGCGACAGGGTGCGCACGATTATTTGTTCAAGCCCTGCAAAACGGTCGAACTGCGTGAGAGTGTGCGCACTGGGCTGCTCAAGCGCCAGCGAGAGCTCAGGCGACGTGGGATACTGGCCCAACTGGAACGTAGCCTGACCAGCAACCTGGAAGAGATTCGCGCCACCGCCGTGGAACAGCCCGTCCCTCCACGCCCTGCCGTCGCCGAGCCCGCTGTGGAGCAGGCGCGTTTCCTGGAACGAGGTGGGTTGATCGTGGACCTTATGCGGCACGTGATCACGCTGGACGGCCACCTGCTGGAACTCAGCCCCACCGAGTTTGACCTGCTGGCCCACCTGGTCAGCGAGGCCCCGCGCGTTATCTCACCGCAGGAGCTGGTGCGTGAGGTGCAAGGATACGAGAGTGAACCATGGGAAGCACGCGACACAGTGCGCTACCACGTCTATCGCGTCCGACGGAAAATCAAAGCGTCCACCGGACGCACGGGTGTCATCCGCACCGTGCGCGGGGTGGGGTATACGATAGGTGAGTAGGGATCAGAAACCAGGTTTTTCCAAGAAACCTGATTTCTACGCGACCAGCCCGTGCGACGACGAAGGGGCGACCGGAACCGGTCCCCCGATTTTTTGTGCACAAACACAACCGCCACAAAACTGCCACACAACGCTAACGGCACACGGCGTGACTTGTGTTATAGTATGTATGCGATTAAGTTAACCGGCTAACCGACTGTGGCTATGGCGCTGGCCGAGAGCCTGGAAAAGCTGAGGAGATGGAACGGCAGGAAGGTTTATTCTGAGATCGGCTGTTCAGCGAGCAGCCATAACCAGGGAAGGGGGTGAACGCAGTGACTAATGCAAAGATCCTTATTGTCGAAGATGAAAGCATCGTTGCCCTGGACCTGGAGAACAGGCTAAGAAGCCTGAGATATTCCGTTGCTGCCGTCGCTGCTTCTGGAGAAGAAGCGATTCAAAAAGCAGCCGAGACGCACCCGAATTTGGTGCTGATGGATATTCGGCTAAGTGGGGATATGGACGGTATTGAAGCCGCCGAGAAAATCCGCGCCCGTTTCGACATTCCGGTGGTCTATCTTACCGCTTTTGCAGATGAAGACACACTGCGACGAGCAAGGGTAACAGAGCCTTATGGCTATGTACTCAAGCCGTTCGAAGAAAGGGAGTTACACACCGCCATCGAGATAGCTCTTTACAAGCACGAGATGGAGCGAAAACTAAGAGAGAGAGAACAGTGGCTGGCCACCACCCTCAAGAGTATCGGCGACGCGGTGATTGCCTCCGATGCCCAGGGCCGTATCAAGTTCATGAATCCCGTGGCGGAAGCCCTGACAGGGTGGAAACAGGGAGATGCCTTGGGTCAGGATCTGATGGAAGTATTCAACATCATCAACGGAGAAACACAGACGCCGACCGAGAGCCCTGTCACGCAGGTGCTCCAGGAGGGTCGGCTTGTCTGGCTGAAGGATCACACCCTGCTCATTGCAAAGGACGGCAGCAAAATCCCCATTGATGACAGCGCCGCCCCCATCAGAGATGACAAGGACAACATCGTCGGCATCGTTTTGGTCTTCCGGGACATCACCGAGCGCAAGCGAGCAGAGAAAACGCTGCGCCAATACGCTGCCGAACTGAAGGCGCGCAATGAGGAGCTAGATGCCTTTGCCCACACAGTGGCCCACGACCTCAAGGGGTCGTTGGGGTACATGGTTGGCTTTGCCCAAGTGTTGGAGCAGGATTATGCTGCGCTGCCGGACAAGGATCGGCACAACTGTCTCCGTGTGATTGCGCAGGGTGGGCGCAAGATGTGCAATATCATTGACGAGTTGTTACTGCTGTCCAGCATGCGCAAGGTGGGAGAAGTAGAGATGAAGCCGCTGGACATGGCGCACATCGTGGCCGAGGCCCGGCAGCGGTTGGCCCACATGATCGAGGAGTATCAGGCCGAGATCATTCTGCCGGACGCCTGGCCGGTGGCGCTGGGCCACGGTTCGTGGGTCGAAGAGGTATGGGTCAACTATGTCAGCAACGCGCTCAAGTACGGCGACCGTCCGCCGCGGGTGGAGCTGGGCGCGATGGCCGAAGCGGATGGTATGGTGCGCTTCTGGGTGCGCGACAACGGTCCCGGCATCACGCCAGAGGAGCAGGCACGCTTGTTCACGTCGTTTACGCGGCTCGACCCGGCTCGTGCCAACGGTCACGGACTGGGGTTGTCCATCGTGCGGCGCATCGTGGAGAAGCTGGGCGGACAGGTGGGGGTCGAGAGCGAAGTAGGCCAGGGGAGCGTCTTTAGCTTTGCTTTACCAGGTGTAGCCGGTCAAATCGCGCAGAACAGGTAGGCGTCCGAGATCAACGACCACGAGCCTACAGAGCGGGCTCAAGGGCACGAGTCGAAACGAGCTGCGGATGCTTCAACCCCTCAACTTGCACTTCCCGAATCGCGCCCTCTTGGAGCAGCATAGCTATTGTGCGATCCAGTTCGGCTGGCGTCCACTTCAGAACGTGGAATACTTTGCCGATCATCCTCCGGTCTGCCGTAACCACGTTGTCGAGGTATCGCGACACCAGCGTACAGCGGGCCTCACTCCGCTTGATGTGGCGTGCCTGCTCCGGCAGCTCGGGAAAATGCCGCTGCACAATGTCGTAGACAAACGCATATCGCCAGGCACCGGCCTCGGCCACGCCGATGGGGAGCACCTTCAGCTCAACCTGCAACTCTACCAGCGCCCGCTCGAAACGGGATTTGGCGCTCTCGGCGCTCATGCGCGCCTCGCGGCGCAGCCGCACCGTATCCAACGGGCCGTGCGTGAGGAGAGCTTCGTAGATCCGTTTGGCCTCGGCCGTCATCGTCCCAGCACGATATTCTTCCAAATAGTCATCAAGATCTCCATAATTCTCGCTGCAGGCGTAGAATACGGGAAGCATGTCCAGCGACACCAGCGTGGCGCGCCTCCGCAGGAGCTTCCCGTAATACCACCACCGCTGATCCAGCGAGCTATCTTTCCAGCCCCAGCACTTGCTGATGTCAGGATCGTCGTGCTCCATCGGCACAGGACGCACCCGCCCGGCAATGGCGTGGAACAAATTCGGCATCTCTATTCCCTTGATGGGCCAGAAGTGGCAAAAGCCAACCTCCTCAATGAAGGTGCGGGCCTCCTCCACCGTGCGAACCCGCCGCTCAGGGGTGCGGCGGTAGTTGTACTCACGGACACAATGCACCAAATCCAGGTCTATTTGTCTTGACTGCCCGTTTGGTGTTGTGATTGGTTGGCTTATTCTGGTGCTCATCGTGGTGCGAATTCTGGTGATGGCCCTCTGGCATTGAGATGAGGAATGTGGTATCATGAGGCAAAC
>CAZMOT010000141.1:0-8435 GCA_964568065.1 uncultured Anaerolineales bacterium | reverse complement strand
GATCGCACCTCGTCAGCGACGCCCGAGTGTGGCAACTTCCCACACTCGACGAGATCCTCGAGCCCGGCGATGGACAGGACTTTAGCGCGGAAATACTGCGCCAGCAGGTCCGCATCATCGAGGATACACTGGAAAGCCTGGGCGCACCGGTCAGAGTCAGGGAGATCAACCGTGGGCCGGTCGTGACCCAATTCGCCGTCGAGCCGCTCGTGGTCACCGCTAGCAACGGCACAGAGACCAAAGTCAAGGTCAGCCGCATCAACGCGCTGGCCGACGACGTGGCGCTGGCGCTGGAAGCCAGGACCCTGCGCGTTGAAGCCCCCATCCCCGGCAAAGGACTGATCGGCATTGAGGTGCCCAACCCGGAGATTTCGCTGGTCGCGCTGCGAGACGTGATGGAGTCGGAACCATTTGCGGAGATTGATTCCCCGTTGCGGCTGTGCCTGGGGCAGGACGTCTCCGGCAATCCCGCAGTCGCCGACTTGACCGCGATGCCCCACCTGCTCATCGCCGGCACGACCGGATCGGGCAAGTCGGTCTGCATCAACGCCCTCGTCGCCGCGCTGCTCTTGCAGAACACCCCCGATGATTTAAAGTTCCTGATGGTAGACCCCAAGCGCGTGGAGTTGACAGGGTACGACGGCATTCCGCACCTGCTGTCGAAGGTCGTGGTAGAGATGGAGCGGGTGACGAGCGCGCTCCAATGGGTGCTGCGTGAGATGGACGGGAGATACCGCCGCTTCTCCAAAGCACGCGCTACCCACATCCGCGATTACAACGAGACCGTCGCGCCGCGCCTGGGCGAAAACCCACTGCCTTACATCGTGGTCGTCGTAGACGAGCTGGCCGACCTGATGATGATGGCCCCGCAGGAGACAGAGCGTTCCCTCTGCCGCGTCGCGCAGATGGCACGGGCAACTGGCATCCACATGGTGATCGCCACCCAGCGTCCCAGCGTGGACGTGGTCACGGGGCTCATCAAGGCCAACTTCCCAGCGCGTATCGCCTTCAACGTGGCCTCGACTGTGGATTCGCGCGTCATCCTCGATATGGCCGGCGCCGAACAACTGCTGGGCCAGGGCGACATGCTGTTCCTACCCCCCGATGCCCCCCTACCCCTGCGCTTGCAGGGTGCCTTCGTCTCTGACGAAGAACTGCGACGGCTGGTGCAGTACTGGAAGGGGCAAGCGAGGCCAGAGGCGATACCGGCCGAAAAGACGGTGCAACAACCGCTGTGGGAAGATATGCGCCAGAAAGCGCAGCAAGTAAAGTACGCAGACGAGCTATTGCCCGACGTGATTGACCTGGTATTGCGGGAGCAGCGGGCCTCCATCTCACTCATGCAGCGCAAACTGCGCATCGGCTACACGCGGGCCTCGCGGATCATGGACATCCTCGAAGAGAACGGGGTCGTCGGGCCCCAGCCATCGGGCGGCAAGGCACGCGAGGTCTTCCCCAACGCCGCCCACGCGCTACTCAATCCGCAGGGAGAAGGATAATGGGTTATGCGATCCACAAACTGACCTACTCCGACGGACGGGCCTACCGCTATCACATTTCCGACGACGCCGGAAACGTGCGTTACGTGGCTGAGCGGACAGGCATGCTGTTCCCCTCTCCAACGCGCCTGGTCGAGTTCTTCGACTCTGACCACAACTTATCGGGTCGTCTTCAACCCCCGGACATCGCCCCGTGGCAGCGCAATAGGCGCTACGAAGTCTTCGTCGGAGAGAAGGCAGAGGAACCCCACGCGGTGATCAGGGAGCGGTGGAGGCTGGTGGACATCCTGCTGTTGCGCCTGCCGCGCTACGAGGTGCAACTGGGGGAGCACTGTTACGTCGTTCAGGGCAGTCGCTACGGGGAATGCTTCTACGAGATCTTCCGCCCCCGTGAAGAGGATGAAGAAGTAGAGGAAAGAGTAGTCGAAGAGATAGAGGAAGCAGAAGAAGACTCCAGCCCCAGCAATGTGAGGGTCGGACAAATTCAGCGTCCGACGGCTGGCCCCGGCTACATTGTCGAATCCGACGCCGCGCCGCTGCGCCAGGCCCTTTTGGTCCTGGCCGCGCTGGCGATCCTCATTGATATGGAACTGTACTCTTGAGGGAGGCTACTCTTCTGATGAACGCCGGTGGAGCTGCCTGAGCTTCAGTTCCGGCCACTCCAGAGTCCGGCCCTCCTGGGATTTGGCTGTGATCAGGTGTTGTATCGCCTGCTCCAGTTCCTCCGGGTCGTAGCCCTCCACCTGTTCCATCAGTTTATCCAGTGCAGCGCGCTCTTCCTCGTCGAGCTTCCCGCCGGTTTCAGCGTCCACACTGGCCAACGCCAGCACCAGAGCCTGCTCATCGTCGGTCAAATCCTCCCACTTGCCCTCCAGCAGCTTGCGTACTCCACCGGGATGGAAAACTGACCCCTCTCGCTTTTTCTTTGTCATCCTGTGTCCCCCTTGCTTTGATCACGGTGTACCACCTCGGTGCACCACATCCCATCTGCTCCTTCATCCCACGCCATCGCCAGGAGCGCGAGCACGCGCGCCCTCGTCTCAAGCAGGATGACGTGCCTCTCCATTTACTCATCTCCCCACCGCTCGCGCCAATCCGGCACCTGCGCCCGGTGGTGCCAGCGCCACCACACCCCCATCGGGTAACCGACCATCTTGGCGACGTCGCCCGTGACGCGGATGAGCGGCACCCACAGCGCTGCCTGCAACTTCTGGGCGAGGCTCAGGCCGTCCCACGCCCGCGCCAGCCGCCGCCAGCCCACCCAGAACATCCCCGGTATACCGATCAGGTAGAGCGCCCACCACCACGGGCTGAGCCAGGCCCCGGCAGCAGCGATGAGCGGCGCGGCGACCAGGTAGGTCAGATAGCGGATGGCGTGCCGCCCGCGCCACAGGTCTGCCTTACCGTCGCCCCGCCCGTAGCGATAATACTGCACGAAGAAAGCAGACAAGCTAGGACGCGGCCGGAAGTGAACCAACGCCTCAGGCGCAAAGACGAACGGCCCATACCGCTCGCGCAGCCGGAAGTCGAAGATCAGATCCTCACAGTAATCGAGCCACTCAGGATAGCCCCCCACCGCTGCCCAGGCACTCTTGCGAAAGGCGACCGAACGACTGGAAGGGTTAAAGTGCACCGGGTTGATCTCCCGCAACTCTGGGAGCACTGTCGCGCCCATCGCCGTCTCGAAGACAGTACGCGGGTCGGGGCGGAAGAAGCCAGCGACGGCCTGTGTTCCTGCATCTTCAAACGGCGCGACGATCTTCTCCAGCCACTGCAAGGTCAACCGCACACCCGCGTCGGTCACGGCGATGACCTCGCCCGTAGCGGTCTCAATCGCCGCGTTGCGCCCCTGCGAGATATTGGTCCCTGGCCGCTGGATGACGCGCAGGGGCAGGCGGCCCTCGGCCTCCAGCAGCGGTAGCGTACCGTCGGTCGAGCCCCCATCGCAGATGACCACCTCGTCCGGGAGGCGGGTCTGAGCGGACAGGCTATCCAGTAGACGGGGCAGACTGCTGGCCTCGTTCAGCACCGTGACGACGACGGAGACGCGCATCAGCGATGATTATACACGACGATGCGCCCGTCGCCAAGCCACCGGCTTGCTTGGCAAGCCGCACTTGCCAGCAAGGCGCGGCTCACCGACCGATTTGACGTTTAGATACAAACGTGGTATATTTATCCTGTAGGACGCGGTAAGTTCAGGTAGCGATACTCATCCCGCTCGGGCTTACGAGGCCTGGGCGGTTTGTGTATCTGCCTCCTCTGATGAACCGCTCCAGCCTACAGAATATCACAAGCAAGGAGTAAAAGTAAGGTGAACGAGAAAGAAGTGGGAACAGTCAAGTGGTTCAGCAACGCCAAGGGCTACGGATTCATCCAGCGCGACGAGGGCGGGGATGTGTTTGTCCACTACACCGCCATCGAAGGCGAAGGCTTCAAGACGCTGGATGAAGGCCAGCGAGTCGAATTCAACGTCGAGGACGGCCCTAAAGGCTTGCAGGCCACCCACGTCATCCCGCTGTAAAACTGAAAGCGGGCTGTTATCCGAAGTGGCAGCAGGCCACACTCAGAGGAGGTAACATGACAAAGAAATTGTACGTCGGCAACCTGAGTTACGCTGTAACTCAGGGCAGCTTGGAGGAGTTGTTCTCCTCCGTCGGTGAGGTCACATCAGTCAACGTCATCACCGACCGCATGACGGGTAGATCGCGTGGTTTCGGCTTTGTCGAGATGGCAGATAGCACAGCCGCCCAACAGGCCGTAGACCAACTCAACGGGCGCGAGTTGGAGGGCCGGGCGATCAAGGTGGCGGAGGCTCGTCCGCAACAGCCTCGTGGCTTCCGCGACGAACCACGCGGGGGACGACGCCGCCGCTATTAGACACGCTACACAAGCGCGCACAAAGAAAACCGTGCACGCACGACCCTGTGCCGGCGTGCACGGTTTTTCGTCTCCTACTTGCGGATCAAGATATTTGTTCCGCCAACTCCCCCCGCACCGTGCTCAGCAGCGCCTCAGCCCTCAACTCGGCCAGCGTATAGCAGGGAGCCTCCAGGTGCTCGGACAGCGCCTGCGCCAGCCCCTGGTCGAAGGCTTCGTGCTCCATGTTGATCACCACCGAGCGGATGTGGGCCTGCGGGAACATCTCCGCGATGCGGAAGGCCTCTTCCTGCGGCGGCAGGTTCGTCATCGAGACGTTTCCCGCACCGTCGGTCAAGAGCACCATCAGCGGCATCAGATCGGGGTGCTGCCGCAGCTCGCGGGTGATGACTTTGTAAGCAGTGTGTAGCCCGGCCGAAAGGGGTGTCTTGCCGCCAACAGGGATGTCGGTCAGCACCCGCCGCGCCAGTTCGACGCTGTTGGTGGGCGGGAGCACGATGCGGGCGTTGTTTTTCTGGAAGACGACCAGCCCCACCCGGTCGCGCCGCTGGTAGGCATCCATCAGCAGTGACATGACAGCCCCCTTCGTCGCCTGCATACGCTCGGCCACCGCCATAGACCAGGAAGCATCCACGACGAAGAGCACCAGGTTGGCAGCGCGTTTCACGCGCACCTTCCGCTGATAGTCGTCGGGGTGCAAGGCCAGCGCGCACCGCACTGCGTTCGCCGAGCCTTCTTTGCTCCGGCGCTCTCTCTGGTGGGGAGCAGCAGCGCGGAGTGTGGCATCAAAAGCCAGGTCGCTGAGATCGCCAGGAGAGGGCCGGGCCTGGATGTAGCGGCCGCTCTTGCGATCGGTACGGGTTTGGCTGCGCCGGCCACCGCTGGAACGGGTCAACCGATCGAGGGGCGTATCCAGCCGGCGCGGGGCAAAGTCCTCGCTGGAGGCGACCTTCTCGCCGCCCTCCCACCAGCGTCCCTCCGACGGCCACTGGGGGACAGTCTGCAGAACCGGCTCCCGCGCTACCTTGCCTCGCTCGGTGGGAGCCTCCTCGTCACAAGTCTCCCCAGATGCGACTTTTTTTTTATCGGCTACTTCGGGGGCCTCGTCGTCCTCATCACCCCCCGCCTTGGCCGGGTTTTGGGTGCGGGCCTCGGCCAGCCGCTCCGAAAGGTCTCCCAGCGTGACCTCTGTCTCCTGTAACGGATGTCGCTTCAACCGGTGGGGCAAGGCCAGCTCGGCAGCCAACAGGATGTCACGGTCGCTCAAGTGGGTACGCCCCTCGAAGGCAGCGTGGGCGCGGGCGGTCTTGAGCACCACCAAGTCAGCGCGATGGCCGTCTACCCCCAACTCGCTCATCATCGTCGCGATGGTCGCCAGATCAGACTGAGAGTGTCTGATCTCAGGCAAGAGTTCGCGGGCGCGGGCAATCTCTCTCGAAAGTGCCTGCTCCTGGGACGCCAACTCTTTGTAGAATCCCTCGGGATCGGTCTCGTAGGCCAGATTCCGCTCCATGATCGCCATCCGGGCAGCGGGGGCACGGATGCCCTGGATGTCCACGCAGAGGGCGAAGCGGTCGAGAAGTTGAGGACGCAGGTCCCCTTCCTCTGGATTCATCGTGCCGATGAGGATGAAGCGAGCAGGGTGGGTGAAGGAGATGCTCTCCCGCTCCACGACGTTGACCCCCATTGCCGCCGCGTCGAGCAGCAAATCCACGACGTGGTCGTCCAGCAGGTTGACCTCATCCACATAGAGCACACCCCGGTTGGCCGCGGCGAGGACTCCCGGCTCGAAGCGTCGCTCTCCCTTTTGGATAGCGCGCTCGATGTCCAGCGTGCCCACGACGCGGTCCTCGGTCGCGCTGACGGGGAGATCCACGAAGCGCGTGCGCCGGCGAGCGCGGGGCAACTCCTCTCCTGCCTCAACCCGCTCACGGCATTCGGTGCATAATGTCGCCGGCTGATCAGGATCGCAGCCAAAGGGACAGTCGGCGACCAACTCAATCTCGGGTAACAGCGCGGCCAGCGCACGGGCTGTGACAGATTTCGCCGTGCCGCGCTCGCCCCGGAGGAGCACACCACCGATCTGAGGGTGAATGGCATTGAGTATCAGAGCGCGCTTCATGCGCTCCTGTCCTACGATAGCAGTGAATGGGAATATGGGTGGCATAGTCATCAACCTCGCGTCCCATTATACCGCAATATGATGGAAATGAAAGCTCGATTGCCTCAGAGTGCATTTTAATTGGGTGCAGTTGCTCTCATTTCCCAACGGCACATTGCTTGCGTTCTTGCCACGAATTACACGAATTTTCACTAATTTTTCTCTTACATTCGTGTCAATTCGTGCAATTCGTGGCGAAATGCCCCCCGGAGAAACAAGAGCGTTTACACCCATTTCAATTGAGTCCGCCTGTTTGCCCTGGAACTGAAATACACCTTACTGCTTTCCTATGGACATGTCACGTCGTCTGTGGTATCATTAGGCTAGTTCTCGGTGCAAAACGGGGCTGTAGGCCACCATTGGTCGGAAAGCCGCCAGCCAATCAGAGCTTTGCGTTTTGCACGATAAGTAGGCTACCAATGAATGCACTGCCTCCTGTTGTTTACCTTCTCTTCACACTGGCCGTCTTCACTATAGCCGGAGGATTGCTCGTTTGGGTTATTGGCTATGTCAGCGGCAGCGACAAGAAAAGCTCCAAAGAGCGTGAACAGCCGCTAACCACTGTAGCACCAGGAGAGCTAGAGCCTCCTGTGTTGACGGGCGAGCAAGAACTGCTGCGTGTCTCGCGTACGAAGAAGGGTGAACTGGTCGTCTTCGTGCAAGGCCAGCGTCACCGCCACCTGCGGGAGATCACCGATCTACAGATGAGGGGCGAGACGATCGAAGCCCTCAAGGCTATGCTAACGTTTGCCGAGGGCTGGCTTCCCTCGACACGCAAGCAGATAGCCCCGTCCACCCCCGCAGCACCCGCTGCAGACCAGGCAGAATTCCTCAGCCAGTTGCGCCAGCCACCTCCACCCTCCTCCGCCAAGCCACCTGGCTTGCTCAGTGGACTGCAGACACTACAGGCGCGATCGCCGGACGGCATGCTGGACCCACTATCTCTCGTAGACGAGATTGACAACCTGGTGCAACAGCGGCTGCAGGAACGGCCCGATCTGGCTGACCGCCAGGTTCGGCTGACCACCGGCGTAGCCGGTGGCCTGTGCATCTATGTAGGACAGCAGGCCTTCGACGCGGTGGACGACATCTCCGACCCCCAGGTAAAGGCTCTCATCCAAGACGCCATCCAGGAGTGGGAAGGCGACTAGCACGCACTCCAGGCAACATAGAAGGCCGCCACCTCTTACTGGCAGCGACCCTATCCTCTGCGTCTTGCAGCTCAGCGCGACGATTTGACACCACAGGTGGCGCACGAGGCCGATGGTGTGCAGGAACCACACGATGCCCCCGCACCCGCGATCACCCCTTCGCTTCCAACAGCCGAAAAAAGTGAGATCATACGGCACGTGTTCCCGCCGCCGCACTTGGGACAGGCGATGGGTGCGTCAGCATCCGACATCGCCCGTAGGGTGTCGAAACAAGTTTCGCAATCGAGACACTTGTACTCGTATAGTGGCATTGCCCTTGCCTCATGTTCCACTTTCTCAGTCTTGCAGGTTATTGTACCCTCGTTTGGCCTCACCGTCAAGGCCACCCGCTACGCGATGAGCCCCAACGTCCGCCCCACCTCCGCAAAGGTTGCCAGCACGCGGTCGAGTTGCTCGTCAGTATGGGTCGCCATAAGGCCCTTCGGGCGCTACAGTACGCTCACGGGGTCTACATCCACGCGCCAGCCGGAGGGGATTGGGACAGTGCGAAGGAAAGCGGACGGGTCGGCGTGGCGGAGGATGATTTGCCACCGGTAATGGCCTCGCAAGCGGGCGAAGAAAGGGGGAGCAGGGCCGATCAGGTCGGTGGTGGGAAGACCCCACCTGGTCAGTGCATCGCGCAGAACCTCGGCCAGTGCTTGGGCCCCGGCCTGGGCACGGGAGGGGCTGGGGCTCTCGTAAACC
>CAZMOT010000140.1:0-8639 GCA_964568065.1 uncultured Anaerolineales bacterium | reverse complement strand
GGGCAGGGGTCGGACGTGGTTCTTTCACAAATCGTGGCCGAGGTGCTGGGGGTGGAGCCGGCCGACGTGACGGTGGTCAACGACGACACGGCGATCCGGCCCTGGGACGTGGGGGTGCACGCCAGCCGCACGACCTTTATCGCCGGCAACGCGGCCCGGCTGGCAGCGCTGGACGCCCGGCGACAGATCTTTGAGACGGCCGCTGCGCTGCTCGAAACCGACCCCGATTTGATCCAACCGAGGCTGGTCGCCGGGGAAGGAATGATCTACGTCGAGGGAAAGCCGGAGCAGGGGGTTCCACTGGACAAGGTGGTGCGGCGACGCCACTTTTGCGCCGGTGGACAGGTGGTCATCGGCCAGGGCTGGTACGACCCGCCGACCCAATTGGTGGACAAGGACACCTACAAGGGAAACATCTCGGCTGCCTATGGCTTTGGCGCCCAGGCGGTGGAGGTCGAGGTAGACCTGGAGACGGGGCTGGTGCGCCCGCTGCGGGTCGTCGCCGCTCACGACGTGGGCCGGGCGATCAACCCCATGTCAGTCGAGGGGCAGATCGAGGGCGGGATCCAGATGGGTCTGGGCTACGCGCTGACCGAGGAGGTGCTGGTGGAGGATGGCCGGGTGCGCAATCCCGACTTCCTGGACTATCGCCTGTACACGGCGGCCGATATGCCAGAGATTGAGACGATCATCGTCGAGACGGACGATCCCGAGGGGCCGTTTGGCGCCAAGGGGGTGGGCGAGATGGGGACCAACGCCATCGCTGCCGCCGTAGCCAACGCGGTGTACAACGCCATCGGGGTGCGGATCACCAGCCTGCCCATCACGGGAGAGAAGGTGCTGCGGGCATTGTTGGGAGAATCATAGAGATTAGAGATTGGAGATTAGGGAGGAGAAAACTATGCAACGAGCGATAGAGGATACCTTCAAGGTGCTCGAATCCGGCCAGGCCCAGGTCTTGCTCCAAGACGTGGACGACGTGCGCGCCTGGATGCGCGATAACAAGAGCCGCGCCCTGGTGGACAAGCGGATGACAGAGCAGGAGGCGGTCTCCCGCTTTGTCCACGACGGGGCCTACTTGAGCTACGATCTCAGTTCTATGGTGCGCGGGCCAGCCTCGCTGGAGCGAGAGGTCGTGCGCCAGGGCATCCGCGACCTGTGGGTGGCAGCCAAGTTCACCCTGCTCGACACGACGATCCTGGTGGCCGGCGGCTGCGTCAGCAAGATTGACGTCGGCTTTGCCGGGCTGGGACGGACGCTGTTCAAAGCCATCGAGCAGGGGCGGGTGCAGATATTCGACTGGAGCAACGGCACGCTGGCGCTGCGCCACCTGGCCGGGGCGATGGGTGTGCCTTTCCTGCCCACACGCTCCCTGGGCGGCACCGACACCTTCAAGCACTCCGGGGCCAAGTTGATCGAGGAACCCTTCACCGGCAAGCGGGTGGTGCTGGTGCCAGCGGTCAACCCCGACGTGGCCATCATCCACGTCAACCAGGCTGATATCTACGGCAACGCCCGCATCTTCGGTCCCAGCATCACGCCCGTGGAGACGGCCATGGCCAGCAAGCGGGTGGTGCTGTCCACCGAGGAGATCATTGAGACCGAGCAGATCAGGCGCTCGCCGAATCGGACGACGATCCCCTATTTCCTGGTGGATGCGGTAGTGTTGGCTCCCTACGGCGCTCACCCTGGCACCTGCCCAGGGCTATACGCCTACGACGCCGAGCACCTGGACGAGTTCTTCGCCGCCACCACCGACGAAGCGATGCAAGTCTACCTGGACAAGTACGTCTATGGCGTGGCCTCACACCAGGAGTACCTGGAGGTGATCGGTATCGAGAAGCTGCTGAGTCTCAGAGAAGCCGAGCGCATCCGTGAGGGGTATTATGTGTAGAAACCCGGTTTTTCTCAAAAACCGTGTTTCTGAAAGGTGACGCACTATGGAAAAGTACACCAACGTCGAACTGATGATCTGCATGGCCGCCCGGCTCGTCGAGGACGAGCGGACGGTCTTTGTGGGCTACGGCATGCCGCAGATCGCGGCCATCCTGGCGCAACGGCTGTACGCGCCCAACATCATCCAGGTCTACGAGTACGGCGCGGTTGGCCCCGAGGTGGCCACTCCCTTCCGCCGCAACATGATGGCCGACGCCCGCAACAGCTACCGCGCCCTGGCCTGGACGACGATGAACCCGATCATGTGGATGGCCTCAGCCGGTTACATTGACTATGGCTTCCTGGGGGCGGCCCAACTCGATCCCTACGGCAACATCAACTCGACCATGATCGGCGGCACGTACGAGCGGCCTGGCCGGCGCTTCACCGGCAGCGGCGGCGGCAACGAGGTCGCCTCGCTCTGCCTGCGTACCGTCATCCTGATGCGCCACCAGAAGCGCAAGTTTGTGGAAAAAGTGGAATTTATCACCTCGCCTGGTTACCTGGACGGGTCGCCGGGGGCCCGCGAGCGGGCCGGCCTGCCCCGCGACGGCGGTCCCTATCGGGTCGTCACCGATAAGGCGATCTTTGACTACGACGAGGAGACCCGCCGGATGCGGCTCATCGGCCTGGCGCCGGGGACGACGGTGGATGGCGTATTGGCCGAGATGGGCTTTGAGCCACTGGTCGCCCCAGCGGACGAACTGATGCTTATGGAACCGCCCCGCCTGGCCGAACTGGAGATGCTGCGGGAAGACATAGACCCCGACCGCGTCATCATTGGCCGTGTCGGGTGAGAGATCATGGACGATTTGCTCACCGACCTGATTGTGCTCAGCATGGAGCAAGCCACCACGCTGCCCTTCCTCACGATGCGCCTGGCCTTCGAAGGGATGCGAGTGATCCGGCTGGAGCATCCGCAGCGAGGCGATCCCAATCGCTGGGTGGGGCCGGTGGTGCTGGACGGGGAGGGGATGAACGCCTACTTCTTCCCCAACAACGTGGGCAAGCAAGCGATCACGCTGAATCTGCAGACGGACGAGGGACGGGCGATCCTGCACGAACTGATCACCGACCTGCCGGTGGACATCTTTTGCACCAACCAACTGGCGCGCAGCTACAAAAAGCTGGGCATAGACTACGAGACGCTGCAGGCGATCAAGCCGGACCTGATCTGGCTGGGGATCACAGGCTTTGGCCCGGAGAGCGACGAACCGGCCTACGACCCGATGTTGCAGGCCCGGTCGGGGCTGATGGGGCTGACGGGCGAGGCCGACGGTCCGCCGATGCTCTCCGGCCTGCCGCTGGCCGACATCGGCTCCGGCGAGCACGGCTTTGGCCAGATTATGAAGGCGCTCTACCGGCGGGCACTGACGGGCCAAGGCAGCCGCATTGACATCTCGATGTTTCAGAGCGTCGTCTCGTGGATGGTCAACCCGCTGATGCTGGCGACCAGTCTGGGCATCGAGATCGAGCGACATGGGAACACCCACCGCTTTTTCGCCCCTGCCTCGGCCTTCGAGGCGCAGGACGGCTATCTCTACCTCGCCGTGGGCAACGACCGCCAGTGGCAGGCGATCACCGAACTGCCTGGCTTCGAGGGGCTGGCCCGCGAGGAATACCGCACCAACGCCGGTCGTATCGCCGATGTGGAGCGGCTCAACGAAGCGCTGGCGGCGATCTTTCGCACGCGGCCGGCCGACGGGCTGGTGGCCGCCTTTCGCTCCATCGGCGTGCCTGCCTCGCGGGTCAACAGCGTGCGCGATGTGGTGCAAGACCCTTACATCCGCACCAGGATGGTCACCGCCCGTGACCCCCGCAGCGGGCTGGAGATCCGCCTGCCGCCGCCGCCGACCATCACCCCTTTCCTCGAAGCGGCGGGCTTCCAGATGGGCTTCCCGCCCCGGCTGGGCGAGCACAACGCAGAGATCTACGGCGGCGTTTTGGGTTACGATGCCAGACACCTGGCTGGTCTGAAAGCCAGAGGAGTGGTATAGCACGTGAAACGTGAAACGAAAGGAGCCCGCAATGAATTTCAGCTTTACCCCCGAACAGGAGATTTTTCGCCGCACTGTGCGCGAGTTCGCCGACAGGCACGTTAGACCTTGCATCCCGGAGATGGAGGAAAAGAAGGAGATTCCCCGCGACATCTATGATAAGATGGCCGAGCAGGGCTTCTACGGCCTGCGCTATCCGGAGGAGATCGGGGGACAGGGCGGGGACAATGTTCTGTTCGCCATCTTCGTCGAGGAGATGGCTCGCTGTTACATGAGCACAGCGGCAAGAGCCACAATGCAGTGCCTGATGGGCACCGATTTCCTCTACCGCTTCGGCACCGAGGAACAGAAGCGAGACTTTCTCATCCCCGCCATCAAGGGAGAGCGATACGGCATCCTGTGCATGACGGAACCAGCCGGCGGCACCGACCTGGGGGCCATACAGACCACCGCTGTGCGCGAGGGCAACGAATACGTCATCAACGGGCAGAAGAGCTGGAGCACCGGCGCCGAGATGTGCGATTTCTTCACCGTGGCCGTCAAGACCGATCCTGAGGCCGGGTTCAGGGGCGTTGACCTGTTTCTGGTGGAAAAAGACAGGCCCGGGGTGGAGGTGGGAAAGAGGCTCGAAAAAATGATCGCCTGGGGTTCAGGGTGTTACGAGGTGTTCTTCCGCGACGTCCGCATTCCGGCCGACCATCTTTACGGCGGAGAGGAGGGCAAGGGTTTCAGACTCTTGCGCGGTATCCTGAATGACATCCGGGTCCACACCGCGGCTATGGGTCTGGGGATAGCCCGGGCCGCTTACGAAGAATCCTTCGAGTATGCCCAGCAGCGCGTGGCTTACGGACGGGCCATCATCAAGCATCAGGCCATCGCGCACAAGCTGGCTCAGATGGAGGTGGATATCCAAGCGTCGAAGCTTCTGATCTACTACGCGGCCTGGCTGATGGATCAGGAGATGCCCCACAACGTGGAGGCCGCCGTGTGCAAGTATTACGTCACCGAAGGGGGGCTCAGGATCGTCGACGACGCCACCCGCATCTTCGGAGGCTACGGCGCATCTATGGACATGAACATACAACGTTATTTCCGCGATATGCGTTGGCTTCTCTACGGTGCAGGCACTCAGACGATGATCCTCAACATCATCACCTACGAGTTGAGAAAAGGCAGAAGATAGGAACAGGAGGCAACAATGCGTCTACCGGAATTTGAACATCTCCAGCCTGAATCCCTGGACGAGGCTGTGGGGCTTTTGGCCGAATACGGGCAGGAAGCCCAGGTCAATGCCGGGGGGACGGACCTTCTGGTTTCCATGAAACATAGACTACTCACCCCCCGGTACCTGATCAACCTCAAGGAGATTCCAGAACTGGATTTCGTGACGTACGACGAGGAGAGGGGGCTGCGGGTCGGCGCCCTTACCCGGCTGGCGACGCTGATCCGGTCTTCCTTGGTGAGGGAGCATTTCTCCGTGATCGCCCAGGCGGCCCGGAGCGTGGCCGCGCCGCCCATCCAGACGATGGCCACGCTGGGGGGGAATCTGTGCCAGGACACCCGCTGCTTCTACTACAACCAGTCCGAGTTCTGGCGAGAGGCCCGGCCCGATTGCTTCAAGAGCGGGGGGGCGGTCTGCCAGGCGGTCAGCGGTGGCGACCGCTGCTACTCGGCCTATCAGGGCGACCTGGCTCCCGTCTTGATCGCGCTGGAGGCCCGAGTCAAGCTGGTGAAAAAAGGAGGCCAGCGGACGATCCCGCTGGTCGAGTTGTACACGGGCAAGGGGGAAAACCCCATCGGGCTGGCACCGGATGAGGTATTGACCGAGATCGAGGTTCCACGCCCGACCGGGCCGTGGGGTGGCGACTATCAAAAGCTGCGCTACCGGGGAGCGATGGACTATCCGCTGGTGGGAGTAGCTGCCGTGCTGAGCCCTGTCCCCAATAGTAACGGGGAGAAGTGTGTGCAGGCCAGGATCGTGGTGACGGCGGTTGGGTCGGCTCCCGTCGTGATGGAGGAGGCGGGGGCGGTTCTTCAGGGAAAGGAGATTAACGAGAAGACCATCGCCCAGGCGGCCGAGGCCGCCTACGATGCGGCCCACCCCGTCGCCAAGATTGGCAGCACGCCGCGCTACCGCCGCAAGATGGTGCGCGTGCTGACCCGGCGGGCGATCACCAACGTGTGGGGAAAGAAACTCGGTTTTTCCTGAGCTAGGAACCCCCTCTAGCCTCCAGAAAGTGCCTGCAGCCAACACCACTCTGTTTGCGAAACGCCAAAAACCGGGTTTCTAGTCTGGAAAGGAGCTAGACTATGGAAAAGCGAATCATTCAACTAACGGTCAACGGCGAGGAGTGCGATCTCGTCGTCGCGCCCAACCGGACGCTCCTCGAAGTACTGCGGGACGACTTGAGCCTGACCGGTGCCAAAGAGGGGTGTGGCGAAGGAACCTGCGGCGCGTGCACCGTCTTGCTGGACGGACAGCCGGTGCGTTCTTGTCTGACGCTGGCGGTGGAGGTGCAGGGGAAAGCGATCACCACCATTGAGGAGCTGGCGGAAGGCGGCGAGTTGCATCCGGTTCAGCAAGCGTTTGTCGAACACGGGGCCATCCAGTGCGGTTTTTGCTCGCCAGGCATGATCCTCGTCACCAAGTCCCTGCTCGACGAGAACCCCCATCCCACGGAGCAGGAGGCCAGGGAAGTCATTTCGGGGAACTTTTGTCGCTGCACAGGCTACGCCAAAATCGTCACGGCCATACTGAAGGCTGCGGAGATGGTCGAAGGAGGTCATCATGAGTGAACATTCTGTCGCCGGGAAGAGGGTGGTCAGGATTGATTCGGTGGCCAAGGCCACGGGCGATGCCCGCTACACCGCAGACCTGACGCTCCCGCGCATGCTCCACGGCAAGATACTCAGGAGCACCCACGCCCACGCCCGCATCCTGCACGTTGACACCAGCAAGGCCGAGCAGTTGCCCGGCGTCAGGGCGGTCATCACCGGGCAGGACGCCGCCGGGGTCAAGTGGGGCGTGTTTCGCTACACGCGGGATCAGGCCATGCTGGCGCTGGACAAGGTGCGCTACATTGGCGAGGACGTGGCTGCCGTCGCCGCCGTGGACGAGGACACGGCCCTGGAGGCCCTGGGGCTGATCGAGGTCGAGTACGAGGTGCTGCCCGCCGTGTTCGATCCCATCGGGGCGATGAAAGAGGGAGCGCCCCGCATCCACGACCACGCGGAGAACAACGTCAACATCTTTGTCCCCATCGAGGTGGGGGATGTCGAGCAGGGCTTTCGAGAGGCCCACTACATCCGTGAGGATCGCTTCAGCGCCAACGAGCACGGCTATTATCAGGCCGAGCCTTATGCCGTGTTGGTCAATGGCGATACTGCAGGGAATCTGGAGATCTGGCTGCCTACCGCCTCGCCCCACACCAAGGCCAAGGCGCTGGCCAATCTGCTCAAGATGCCACTGCACAAGGTCAAGGTGCGCAAGGTCTACAGCGGCGGCGCTTTTGGCGGGCGCTCCGATATCTTCCCTGGCGAGTTCATCGCTGCCCTGCTGTGCCTCAAGGCGAGGCGACCGGTCAAGATCGTCTACACGCGAGAGGAAAGCCTGACATGCATCCGCCAGGTGCACTCGATGGTGGTGGACCTCAAGACGGGAGTGAAAGAGGATGGCACCTTCATCGCCACCGAGATCACATCCATTATGGATGGTGGGGCCTACTCCAGCACCGGGCCGATTGCCGCCTCGGTGCCCTTCCTGGTGTGGGAAGAGACCTACCGGCTGCCCAACGTCCGCTTCCACGGCTACCGGGTCTACACCAACAAGCCGGTGCGGGGGATGTACCCCTCCCACGGCCGGGCCTTCCTGGGCGGGCTGGGGATACAGCTCGACATGATCGCCGAGGAGCTGGGAATTGACCCGGTGGAGATTCGCTTGCGCAACGCGCTGCGCACCGGCGATACCCAGGCTACCGGCTCCCAGGTCTTTAGCTGCGGTCTGTCGGAGGCGATCCGGCAGGCGGCCGAAAAATCAGGCTGGAAGGAGAAGCGAGGAAAGCTCCCTTACGGCAAAGGGATCGGGATGGGATGCAACGGGATGATGGTCGGCTTCCCCATGGGGATTCGCGGCGGCTCTTCGGCCTATTTGAAGTTCAACGAGGACGCCGGGGCCACTCTCATCTCTGGCGTGGCTGATAACGGCCAGGGGAACGACAGCATGATGGTGCAGATCGCCGCCGAAGTGCTGGGGATGCGCATGGACGAGATCAACCTGGTCTCCGCCGACTCTGAGATCACCACGCTCGATCAGGGGGCCTACTCCCAGGCGGCGGCCTTCGTCTCCGGCAACGCGGTGCGGGCGGCGGCGATGGATGCCCGAGAGCAACTCTTGATCGTCGCGTCCGAGATGCTGGAGACCGACGTGGCGACCCTGGAACTCGGAGATCACCGGGTCTACGAGGTGGACGCCCCCGACCGGAACGTGCCCCTGCACAAGGTCATCCGCTACGCCCTGCTGCGGGACAAACCGATCATGGGGCGGGGTTCCTACATGCCCCAGGTGGATCAGAAGCGGGAGTGGGTCAGCAACCCCCGGGGGCAGCAGGCGGGCACCTTTAGCTTTGGCGCTTTCGTGGTCGAGGTGGAAGTGGACGTGGAGACCGGGCAGGTCAGGCTGACGCGGGTCACCGGCGCTCACGACTGCGG
>CAZMOT010000139.1:0-8721 GCA_964568065.1 uncultured Anaerolineales bacterium | reverse complement strand
AAAACCGCTACCGCATCGTCTCCCAGTTGGGCCGGGGCGGGATGGGCGCGGTCTACCGGGCCTGGGATACCCGCCTCAACATCCCTGTGGCTCTCAAGGAGATGATCCCTCAACCGGGGCTGGACCTCCAAACCCTGGCTGACCTGCGCCAGCAGTTCCAGCAGGAAGCGCAAATCCTGGCTCGGCTGAATCATCCCAACCTGGTACGGGTGGGCGACTTCTTTGAGGAAGGAAGCAACGCCTATCTGACGATGGACTTTGTGGAGGGGGAGGGCCTGGACAAAAGGATCAAGCAGGAGGAATCGCTGCCGGAGGAGCGGGTGTTGGTCTGGGCGGAACAACTGCTGGACGCCCTGGCCTACTGCCACAGCCAGGGCATCATCCACCGTGACGTCAAGCCCCAGAACGTCATCATCCGGCCCGATGGGCAGGCAGTGCTGGTGGACTTTGGGCTGGTAAAGTTGTGGGACCCCCGTGACCCGCGCACGCGGACGGCCATGCGCGGGATGGGCACGCCGGAGTATGCCCCGCCGGAGCAGTACGATACGCAGGCGGGACACACCGACGCCCGCAGCGACATCTACGGCCTGGGAGCAACGCTGTATCACGCGCTCACGGGCCAGGCCCCGCTGACGGCGACGCTGCGCATGGCAGACCCGGAGCAGTTCGCATCACGGCAGGCGGTGATGTCCAAGGTGAGTCAGAAGACAGAGGCGGCAGTGCTGAAGGCACTGGAGTTAGCCCGTTCGCAGCGCTGGCAGAGCGCGGCAGCGATGGCCCAGGCGCTGGAAGTATCCGTTCCGGCCTGGCGTGTGGAGGGAGAGGTCAAGCAAATCGTTCCTGCCCCGTCAGGGCGGGGGGGCACGCTGAAACTGGCGAAGGGAGCTACAGTTGCCAGGGAGCGCCGCCGCGTGCCCAGGTGGGTCTGGGTGCTGGGAGGGCTGGTCTCGATGGGACTGATAGGATTGGTGGTGGGAGTGGTAGCGCTAACGATAATGCCAGATCTGATGGCCGGCTCTAAGCTCACGCCGACAGCGGTGGAAGCAGCTCCTACTGCCACTCCTACGGAGGAGGAAGAGCAGGAAACAGACACGCCTTCACCCTCTCCTTCGCCGACGGCCACAGCGACGCGCACGCCTGCGCCCACCTCCACCGGGCCACCCACCGACACGCCGACGCCGACGCCGACAGCCACACCAACACGTCGTCCAGTCACAGCGACGCCGGTTCCCGTCGTCCCACCGCAACTGATAGGCCCGCCTGAGGGAGGCACATTCAAGAACCCCATCGTCTTCCAATGGAGCGGTTCGCTGGGCGCGGGCCAGACGTATCAGGTCACGGCCTATCATCCTGAGAGCGGCCATACGCTTCAGAGCGGACTGCTGACAACCCAGAGCTGGGAACAGTACCTGCCTGGCGACCGATTCGGTGAATGGCGTTGGTGCGTCTCGGTGATCAGAGATGGAAGCGTGGCGGCCACCTCACCCGAGCGGATGTTCTGGTTCAGCGAATTTGGTGAAGGTGGCGATGGTGATGGTGATGGCCCGAACACACCACCTCCTCCGAACACACCACCTCCTCCATGAGGGACGCCCTGGAACTGGACCACTATGATAGTCTAAGTAGAATCATCAAGTGCCACAACCAGAGGGTTACTACGAGGGGCGAGTAGACGGGCAGTCAATAGCAATAGGAACAGCCTGGTTCAACTCCGGTTTGCAACAGTAGGAGGCAATCCGGACAAGTACGCCGTCAGTTCTCTGAATGGAGGTAGCAGATGGAAGATTAAGGACAAGAGTACTCGGTAGACTTCATCGCATGGAAAACTGGCGTTTGAGTAGGCACTCAGTTCAGATAAGGAGGTACAAAGAATGAAGAGAGTTATACCGCTCGTCATCGTTGGAACGTGCTTGATCGGGTTGATGCTGGTGTGGAATGCACTGGAAGCAGGTGCGGTCACGCCAGGCAGCCCGCTAGTAGTACAGCCAACCAACACACCGCCCGCGCCGGGGGAGGGGCTCCGATCCACAATCTATGAAGCCCTACCGCCGTCGGGTGTGGAGAGTATGCCGGAACAGGCACAACCCGGGGGGGCGGTCACCGACCAGCAGATTCAGGATGATGCCCAGATTCAGCGGTTGCTACAGCACGCCCAGGCCCTGCACCAGGAGGGTGTGCGTTTCCAGGTGCTAAACTCAGGAGTGCCGGTGCAACCAACCAACACACCGGCTGCGCCAATGGGGCATAATCGATCTACGGTCTATCAAGCCCCGTCGTCACTGGCCATGGCGGGAGTGCCGGAACAGGCACAATCAGAGGTACCGGTCGCCGACCAGCAGGTTCAGGACGACGCCCAAATCCAACGATTGCTGCAGCACGCCCAGGCCCTGCGCCAGGCAGGTATGCGTTTCCAGGTGCCAGCCCCAGGAATGGGAGTTGCCGGAAGCGCATCGCCCCAATCGCCATCACAGACGTGCATAGACAAGCTCTTGAACTCCAAAATGGATGTGACGGAATTCGGTGATGGAACCGGCACGGTAGACTACTGGTCAATCGTGGCTCAGAAGATTTACTATGACAACCGCTCAGGGTATTACAATTCACCGTACCATTCTCTGGTCATGGTGGACGAGACCGATGGGTCAGATACAGATCTTTTAGATGCCTATACGGACTATGACGCGTTTGGACAAGCATTCCAGGCTCCCAGTAACTTGACCTCCCTCCAAGTCTCATACAGCAGGTTGTATGATAATGCGAACAGCACCGACTATTCCTTTTACGCCTTGTGGACGTTGGACGAGGGTTATCTGGACGATGTAATAGCCGCTTGGTCGATTGGCTCAAGTCCGTCAGGCTGGAGCAACCGCGCAGGGACATTGTCCAGTTCCGGGTTGGTCACAGCGTCCGGCAAGTCCCTCGTGCTCATGTTTGGTATGTTTAGCAACCGAACGTCTCTGAGTGAGGTCGTCTGGCTGGATGACGCACAGGTGAGACTGTGCTACCAAACCGGCCCGCAGAAAATCTATCTGCCTCTCGTATCCAAACCTCTGGCTGGGCCCACCTGCACGCCTTATGAGCCGGATTCGACAACTCAACGCGGGTCTACCACAGTGGGTGCTACCTGTGACGGTTCCTTCAGCACTACCGATAAGAGAGACTACTACTCGCTGAACCTGAACGGCGCAACGGACATCCGCTTGCGACTGTTTAACCTGCCGTCTGGCACCAACTGGGACGCTGCGATCTACGAGGACGCAGGTGGCTATCCCTATGTCTGCCATATCGGCACCCCAGGGGACCAGGCCAAATCCGTGGACTGCACACTCAGTGCCAGTAAAAAGTACTTTGTCGTGGTCAACACAGACATAGCGCCAAGCAAAGGTGCCAATACGTACGATATGTCCGTTGAGCAGCGATAGGCGGCCGGGGCACGTTTGACCCAATAGAAATTGAAATCGAGGGACACATCGCGGGGGGTAGGCACACCGGAGCTACAACTGCCAGTGGCCGAACCTATCCCCGCAGCAAACTTTACGACCCGGGGGCGGCGCTGTACCACGTACTGACGGGGTACACGTCGCCCCCGCCTGGCAGAGCCTGATCACTAATCATCTGGGTGTGGCTAAAATGACTTAGACTTTCAACCTGGCGAAGGTTTGCAAGAACAACCTTCGCCAGGGGGTGCATGCAAAACTTGGGGGAGTATCACCAGTCAAGACCTCGGAGGTCTCCAAATGGCTTTTTTCGGACTCAAAAACTGCTTCAGCCAACACATTTTGGTCGAGAAAAGCACCGTATAGACCTCCGAGGTCTGCTAGTCCCCCAACTTTAGATACGCCCTTCGCAAGGTTTCCCTAATCTGTTTTAGCCGGACCCAAATCATCCCCGAAGCCATCGGGGATCAACGCTGCAATCTGTCCGAGAGATGGCAGTCTCGCTAAGGAGGCGTGATATGTCAAAATTTAGCGCAGCAAATCAGCCGCCACCAGCACAGCCTGGTTGCAGGTGGGGGTGGGCGATATTGCTGGTGGGACTGGGGCTAGGCACGTTACTGTGCAGTGCGCTGATAGCCATTCTAGTTGTGCCAAGGATCTTCCCGTCCCTCAAACCCGCGCCACCTCCCACACCGATGCCGACGGCGACCATGACGGCGGTCGCCCCAACAGACACCCCGATCCCAACTCCCACGCAGACACCCCGCCCCACTTCGACTCCGCTACCAACACCGCTTCCCACGTCAACGAGAGTGGTTCCCACGCCGACGAGAGAAGCAGCACCACCCACGGCCGTGCCGCCCACGGCGGCTCCTCCCACGGCGGCGCCACCCACGGCAGCGCCCGTTCTTGCCCCCACTGAGCCTGCTGCTCCGAGCACAGGAAATGGCACCATCCATCTGGAAAGCCAGGCCCCGGTGGGTGCGACGTGCCGGATCAGTGTGTGGGGAATGGGTACTGATTTTCTGTTGGACGCAGCTCCTGGATACCCTGCCTCCCGCGACGATGTTGTGCCGGGCGATTACAATTGGCAGGCATTCCTTGGACCGCGTGGCCAAACCGGTACACTCTCCCTGAGAATACGAGCGGGCATCGTTTGCTCAATTGTGTGTTATGACACCCACGTTGGTTGGGATGGGGGATGTCGCTAGAAACCCAGGGTTCACGCGCACCGCTTTGCCCAGAGGTGGATCGTTATGCCGTCTACTACAGGGCAGATTATCGGTAACCGCTACCGCATCGTCTCCCTGCTGGGTCAGGGCGGGATGGGGGCCGTCTACCGCGCCTGGGACACACGGGCCGACGTCCCCGTCGCGCTCAAGGAAATTACGCCTTTGACGTGATCTATCATTTGATGAGGAGGTAAGCAACATGCCTCGTTTCTGTCGTTTCTGCGGTAATGAGTTGAAGAAACCCGACGCCCGCTTCTGCTCAGCCTGTGGGCGTCAACTGACCCCGACTAGCCCGCCTGCGGCGGCCCCCCAGGAGCAGCCACGCCTGGTCATCCGCGTGGCCGGGCAGCCGCTGCAAGAGCTGCCCCTGGACCAGACGGCATTCACCGTCGGTCGCAAGCCGGATAACGACATCGTCCTGTCGCTCAGCTACGTCTCCGGCTACCATGGCCGGCTGGAGCAGCGGGGGACAGCGTGGCACTATATAGACCTGGGAAGCACCAACGGCACCTTCGTCAATGGCCAGCGCGTACAGAACGCCGTCCTCCGCGATGGCGACATCATGCGCATTGGCGACCCCCAGGGCAACTCGGCCAGCCTCACCTTCCGCGCAGCCGGGGCGGTGGGCGCGCCGGCACCCGTCACCGGCACCATTCGTATAGGGGTCACCGCCCTGAAGATGAAGGACACTTTCATCATCGGGCGCAATCCCCAGGCCGATATCCCCCTCCCCACACCGATCGTCTCCTGGCACCACGCCCAGCTCGACCGCACGCCACAAGGGCACACCCTCACCGACCTGAACAGCACCAACGGCACCTTCGTCAATGGTCAACGTCTGACGCGCCCCCACCTCCTCCAACAAGGGGACGTGGTGCAGATCGGCCCCTTCAGGCTGGAGTACGAGGCGACCGGCTTCCAGCAGTACGCGGCCACCGGCGGCGTGCGGCTGGATGGCGTGCAGTTGATCCGTGAAGTGGGGCAAGGGGATCGAACAAAGCGTATCCTCAACGATATCAGCATATCAGTCTACCCCCGCGAGTTTATCTCGCTGGTGGGCACCAGCGGCGCGGGCAAATCCACCCTCATGATGGCCCTCAACGGCTTCACCCGCGCCGACGGACAGGTGCTGGTCAACGGGGATAACCTGTATCGCCACTTCGACCTGTACCGCACGATGGTCGGATACGTCCCCCAGGATGACATCATCCACAAGAACCTGACCGTCGGCAACGCGCTCCGCTACACGGCCCGGCTGCGGCTGCCTCCCGACACCTCCGCCCAGGAAATCGAGCAGCGCATTGACCACGTTCTCCAGCAGGTGGAGATGATAGGCCAGAAGGACCAGGTTGTCACCAGCCTGAGCGGGGGACAGCGCAAGCGGGTCAGCATCGCCGCCGAGTTGCTGGCCGAGCCCAACCTGTTCTTCCTCGACGAGCCCACCTCCGGGTTGGATCCGGGTCTGGAGAAGAAGATGATGCACACGCTGCGCCGCCTGGCCGATGGTGGGCGGACGATCCTCCTGGTGACCCACGCCACCGCCAACATCGTCCAGTGCGACCACGTCTGTTTCCTCTCCCAGGGGCGCATGGTCTACTACGGGCCGCCTGAGGAGGCGCTGGATTACTTTGGCGTGACGAGCGGCGATTTTGCCGACATCTACGACCAACTGGATGACCCCGATCCAAAGGTAGCGCGGCAGAAAGCAGCCGCCAGCGAAGAGAACTTTAAACGTTCGTCCCACTACCAGCGCTACGTGTATGACCGGCAGCGCGAGCTTCCTCAAGTTCAAAAGGAGGCGGCCAAGACCGAATACCGACAGCGGCCCAAGGTCAGTGTGATACGCCAGTTCCTCGTCCTCACTCGCCGCTACCTGGACCTGGTGCTGCGAGATAAACTGCTCCTATCCGTCCTGATGTTGGTGATGCCTATCATTGGAGCCCTGGTGTTGCTGGTTTCGGACGCTAACTGGCTGGTCGGCGACTCGAGCAACGAGATTGATAGAATACTGCACGAAGGATTGAGAACCGCAACCAGCGAAACCTACGCCATCGTCGGTGACAGCCAGACTCTTCTGTTCATCATGGGGTTGGCGTCGGTGTTGTTGGGGCTGTTTGCCTCCGTCTACGAGATTGTGAAAGAGTGGTCGATCTACCAGCGGGAGCGCATGGTCAGCCTGCGCATCTTGCCTTACATCGCCTCCAAGGTGGTGGTGTTGGGCTTCTTCGCCCTGATCCAGTGCCTCCTGTTGATGCTGGTGATTGGCCTCAAGGTGGACTACCCCAAGGAAGGGGTGTTCCTCCCGGCCCTGGTGGAGATGTACATCACGCTGGTCGTGGGGACGATGGCGGCGATCCTGATGGGCCTGCTCATCTCCACCATCGTGCCCAACCTCAACACGGTGATCTACATCGTGTTCCTGGTGCTGTTCTTCCAGATGATCTTTGCCGGCGTGCTCTTCGACCTGCCAGGCTTTACCAATCAGTTCTCCAGCCTCACGCTCACCCGCTGGGCGATGGAGGGGCTGGGCACCTCGGCCGACATGGAGCGGCTGAACAGCCTCACCCAGACCCGCTTCCAGCCCGAAGAAGTCGCCGAGGAAGTCTCGACGGAGGTCGAGAAGCCGGCCGACGACTGGGAGCCGGTGACGGTAGTGACGGTCACACAGGAGATCGAGATACCCATCGAGTCGCCAGACCCCTCCCAGCCCGTCGTCACCCAGACCGTGCCCATCTCCGTCCCGGAGGTGACCGTGAACGAGCTGATCACAGTCACAGAGACGGTCACGAAAGAGTTCACCGTCGAACCGGAGCCGATGGATGTCAAAAGTGAGCAGGAATTCCAAATCAGCTACACCCGCACAGTGGCCCACCTGCTTTTGGACTGGGGGCTGCTGATCGGGTTCGGATTGGTGTTCGGCCTGGCCACGGCAATCGCGCTGAAGCGAAAAGATGTGGGGTAATGAAGGTGCGTCGCACCTCGGAGGTGAACAGGATGCGCGTATGTGAAAAGTGCGGCTTCGAGGCCAACCGAGACACAGCCCGTTTCTGCGCCCGCTGCGGCCAAACGTTGAGCGCTGAAAGACACGCGCTGCTGCTCTCCGCAGGCACCGTGCTGCACGACAGATACCGCGTCGTGCGGGCGCTGGGCAAAGGAGGGATGGGGGCCGTCTACCTGGTCGAAGACCAGGAATTGTATGGCAAGCACTGGGCGATGAAGGAGCTGCTGGAGCACTTCACTGACCCGGCCGAGCGGGCAGAGGCTGTCACACAGTTTCAGCGCGAGGTGCAGATCCTGGTCGGCCTGCGCCACCCTAACCTCCCTCAAGTGGTGGACGCCTTTGAGGAGGGCGGGCGCCACTACCTGGTGATGGAGTTCATCGAGGGGCAGACGCTAGGGGAAATCATGAAAGCCACACCTGGCGACTATCTGCCAGAGGAGCAGGTGCTGAGTTGGACAACACAAATATGCGATGTGTTGGACTACCTGCACAAGCACGACCCGCCGGTCATCTTCCGCGACCTCAAGCCGGCCAACGTAATGATCACGCCGCAGGAACAGGTCAAGTTAATTGACTTTGGCGTGGCGCGGCTGTTCGACCCGGCCAAAGGCACCGACACGCTCAAGATGGGCACGGTGGGCTACGCACCGCCGGAGCAGTACGCCGGCAAGGGGCAGACGACGCCCCGTTCCGACGTCTACGCGCTGGGAGCGACGCTCTACCAGATTTTCACCGGCGATAGCCCGGAGGCCCACCCCTTTGTCTTCACCTCTGTACGCCGGTTGAACCGCAAAATCTCGGCGCGCACTGCCCGCGCTATAGCCAAGGCAGTAGAGTTGGACCCCGCCGACCGTTTTCCCTCCGCGCGCGCGCTGGAGGCGGCTGTACTGGGCCAGAAGCGGCGGTCGTTGCCGATGTTCCTCATCGGGCTGCCGCTCTTGCTACTTGTGGCGGCAGGGGGTTGGTGGCTGTGGCAGAACGACCCCTGGGGCTGGAGAACGGCTGAAGCGACACCCACACCACAAGAAGTTGTCATCGCGGAGATCACGCC
>CAZMOT010000138.1:3403-8823 GCA_964568065.1 uncultured Anaerolineales bacterium | reverse complement strand
GCCCGGCAGGTGGCCATCGCCGCCGGCGCCACGGGGGACGAAGTAGCACCGGTCGTGAAGCGTATGATAGCCGAAAGCTACGTCCGCCCCGACCGGGCCGAGGCAATCCTGCGCTCGCTGCGAGGTTAAGAGAAAAAGATGTGTGAATCGGAAAGCACAAATCATATCATCATACCGCCCGCTGAGGCTCTGGAAATCGTAGCACAGTCTGGTAAGGTCTATGTTCGTGACTGTGTATGTCGTGCCCGCGAGCAGGTCTGTCCCCGCGACACCTGGGAGGTATGCCTGCTTTTTGAACACGCATCTGAAGACGATCTGCGAGATGCCAGGCTCATAACGACGGACGCGGCGCTCTCGATCTTGGAAACGACCGCCGAGCGGGGGGTGGTCTACCGGCTCTTTTACAAGCCGGCCAGTCTTCAATTAACCGAGGTCTGTAGTTGCTGCGCCTGTTGTTGCGCTCCTCTCCTGCAGTTGAAGCGGGAGGGTAACTATGGGGACCAATTGAGATCGGGATACGTGGCCGTCACCGACGCGACGCTTTGCGCCCACTGCGGGCTGTGTCAGGAGAGTTGTTTCTTCGACGCCCGGTGGCTAGAAGATGGCGCGTTGCATTTTTCGGACGAGCGTTGCTTTGGGTGCGGCCGATGCGTCGAGGTTTGCCCCGAGGGGGCAATCGAGTTAGAGTTGCAAGCTGGACGCGGTGTGCCGATCCCAGTTAGCGAGATTTGATTTGACTGCGACAACACAACAAACACCAGAAACTGCGATCACGTTGGCGGGACGTGACGCAAAACTCCTGAAACCAGACCGCGAGGTCGGCATCATCGGCTACGGGGCCTACGTTCCCAGATACCGGCTGCCGGCCGCCGAAGTGGCCCGCATCTGGACGGGCGGGCAGGGCGGCACGCCGATCAAGGAAAAGTCGGTACCGGGGCTGGACGAGGACGTGGTGACCATGTCCATTGAGGCGGCCCGCAACGCGCTGGCCCGCGCTGGCGACGTGGACCCGGCGCTCATTCGTGCCATGTGGGTCGGGAGCGAATCCCATCCCTACGCCGTCAAGCCGACCGCGACCATCGTGGCCGAGGCCATCGGCGCCACGCCCCACACGCAGGCCGCCGACTGGGAGTTCGCCTGCAAGGCCGGCACCGAGGCGCTTCAGGCGGCCATAGGCTTCGTGGGCTCTGGAATGGCGCGGTATGCGCTCGCCATCGGGATGGACACGGCCCAGGCTCGCCCCGGCGACGCGCTGGAATACACGGCCAGCGCGGGAGGCGCGGCCTACCTGGTCGGCCCGGCAGGGGAGGCCCTGGCAGTATTCGAGGGATCGTTCTCCTACGTCACCGACACCCCCGATTTCTGGCGGCGGGCCTACCAGCACTACCCCTCTCACGGCGGACGGTTCACCGGCCAACCGGCCTATTTCAAGCACACCATCGCCGCCGCGCAGGGGCTGATGGAGGCGCTGGGGAGGAAGCCGGCCGATTACGCCTACGCCGTCTTTCACCAGCCCAACGCCAAGTTCCCGCAGACGGCGGCCAAGCAGTTGGGCTTCCTGCCCGCGCAGATCGAGGCCGGGCTCCTGGCCAACGAGATTGGCAATACCTATGCCGGTTCCTCGCTCATCGGCCTGACGGCAATTCTGGACGTGGCCGCGCCGGGAGACCGGGTGTTGTTGGTTAGCTACGGCTCCGGGGCGGGGTCGGATGCTATTTCGCTCCGCGTCACCGATGCCATCCTGGAGCGTCAGCAGCGGGCGCCGACGATTCGTGACTACATTGCCCGACGTGTTGAGATTGACTACGCGACCTACGTGCGCTTCACCAGGAAATTGATAAGATGAGAGACGTTGCCATCATCGGAGTCGGACAGACCAAAGTAGGAGAGCACTGGGGCATCAGCCTGCGACACCTGGCGCTTGAGGCCATCCAGGCAGCCTTGACCGACGCGGGCGTGGCGCGGGCCGATGCGCTCTACGTGGGCAATATGCTGTCGGGTGAATTGACTGGTCAGGAACACCTGGGCGCGCTGATCGCCGATTTCGCGGGGCTGCGAGGGATCGAGGCCTTCAAGGTCGAGGCAGCCTGCGGTGCTGGGGCGGCGGCGCTGCGGATGGGATACGCGGCCGTCGCCGGTGGGCTGGCGGACATCGTCATCGTGGTGGGGGTAGAGAAGATGACCGACGCCCCCGTGCCCGATACGACCGCAGCTCTGGCGATGGCGGCTGACGGCGACCACGAGGCCGCGCAGGGACTCTCCTTCGTCGCCATCAACGCGCTGCTGATGCGGCGCTATATGCACGAGTACGGCTATAGTCTCGAGGACTTTGCCCCCTTCGCCGTCAATGCCCACCGGAATGCGGTGAATAATCCGCACGCGATGTTCCGCTTCCCGGTCAAGGCTGAGCGCTTTGCCAGGGCGAGGATGATCTGCGATCCGATCAATTTGCTGGATAGCTCTCCTGTCTGCGACGGGGCAGCGGTAGTGGTGTTGGCACCAGCCGATGCGGCGCGTACGCTTGCGGCTGCACCGGTGCGCATCGTCGCCTCGGCCGTGGGAACCGACACTCTGGCCGTGCACGACCGGCAGGATCCGCTGGTGCTGAATGGGGCCGTCATTTCAACACGTCGCGCTTATGAGCAGGCAGAAGTTGGACCAGATGACGTTGACCTGTTTGAGTTACACGATGCTTTCAGCATCATGGCAGCTCTGAGCCTGGAGGCAGCCGGGTTTGCGGGCAAGGGCCGGGGCCTGCGGTTGGCTCTGGAAGGCGAGATCGGGATCGAGGGCCGTGTGCCCATCGCCACGATGGGTGGGTTGAAGGCGCGAGGACACCCCGTCGGAGCCACCGGTGTCTACCAGGTCGTCGAGGTGGTGCAGCAGTTGCGCGGCCTGGCCGGGGACAATCAGGTGCCGGACGCGCGACTGGGGATGGCCCAGAATATCGGCGGCAGCGGCGCGACGGTCATTACGCACATTCTGACAAGGATGATAGATTAGGAGGAGGCTACAATGAGTATACCGGGAAACTGGAGACTTCAGACACAACGTTACCGGCTGGTCGGAGAAGTATGCGAGAAGTGTGGGGCCAGGATCTTCCCGGCTCGCGATGTCTGCCCGGAGTGCGAGAAGCCGGCCCAGACGCCGTTCACCTTCAGCGGGCGGGGTGAGGTCTACTCCTACAGCACCGTCTACCACCCCCCTCGGGGGTTCGAGGAGTTTGCTCCTTACACCGTGGCGCTGGTACGGTTGGAGGAGGGGCCGCTGGTCACCGCGCAGCTTGCCGACGTGAATGCCGACCAGGTTAGCATCGGCATGCCGGTGGAGATGGTGACGCGCAAAGTGCAAAGTGGTGGCGAGGAGGGGGCGATCGTCTACGGTTACAAGTTCCGGCCGGTCGTTGGGCACGCAACCTGAGCAGTAGCGAAGCGCGTTCCGCTTCCAAGACTGTCTATTCCGGCACGTTCACCACCGATAGGTCAGGAAGCACCTCTACCTCTGGTGCTTCCATCACACAGGCGCATCTCTCATCCTCGTGTGGGGGATGCGTCTGCTCTTTCACGAAACCCCCCATTTCTGGGCAATTGACTTTCGGGCAAGATTTCACTATACTGTGGCATGAGTGCTGATTGCGCGTGTTCCACTTGACTGATGTACTTTGTGGAAGCAGCCAGCCAGTTCCCGCTCGCTAGAGACGAATAACTGAGTGCAGGAGGATAATTGCCATGTATGCTCACAAGCGCGGACTTTTCGTATCACTTGGTCTTTCCATAGGTCTGATCGTTCTGACCTTGGGGTTGCTGGAGGTGATGTCTCAGGTGGGTTTGGCGCGACCGCTGAGCACCGATGTCAGCGGCACCATTGACACCGACACCACCTGGTACTACACTGGCACCCCCTACGTTCTGACCACCGATATCGTGGTCACCAATGGCGTCACCCTGACTATCGAACCAGGAGTGATGGTGAGAGGAGAAGGGAGCGTGCAACTGGAGATACGGGGACATCTGCAGGCGGTGGGGCTGGTGACCCGACCCATCACCTTCACCTCAGTGGCAGACAACGCCCCCCATACTTGGGCGGGTCTTCTGTTCAAGGGAGGAACAGGGGAGTTGAGCCATGCCATTGTGCGCTACGGCGGTGATGTGCTGGACGGTGTTCCGGGCGATCTGCGCAGCAATATCGCGGTGCTGGATGTGCTGACCGGCGAGGTACGGATTGAGAACAGCAGTGTGTTGAGTGCATCTAGAAGCTCTAGTAACGACTATGGGCTATATATTGGAAACAGTTATGTGCTGGTCAGCGACACCCTCTTTGCAGGCAACGGCAATACTGGCGAGAGCGGCGACTACGGGCTATACACCGATCCATCCAGTGCCGTCACCATCACAGTCACCGGCTGCAGATTCGAGAACAACAACAACAGACCGGTGGGGGTAAGAGCGGACAGCGTGCACCGAGTGACGGGCAGCACTTTCAGCGGCAACGAGTACGACCGGGTGTGGATCACCGGCGGGTCGGTGGTGACCGGGGCCACGCTGGCTCCCCAAACCGGCCTGGAGGGGTACGAACTGGGAGGCAGTAGCGTGGCTGTGCCCGCTGGCGTGACGCTGACGGTGGAGCCTGGAGTGACGGTGATGGGGGGGAACAGCAAGAACCTGAACGTGCTGGGGCACCTGTCGGCGGTGGGGCTGGTGACCCAACCCATCACGTTCACCTCGTGGCTCGACAGCGGCGCTGGGGAGTGGGATGGGCTGCTCTTCGACGGTGGCACCGGGCATTTGCGCTATGCCGTCGTGCGCTACGGTGGGCAGAGTGACAAGTATCAGGATACCAACATCACGGTATACGGCGTGCTGACCGGGGAGGTGCACATTGAGAATAGCTGGGTGCTGACCTCAAATGGTAACTACGGACTGCATGCCCAAGACAGCCGGGTGGTCGTCAGCGGTACCCTCTTCGCCAACAATGGCAACAGCAGCGGCGACTACGGCCTGTACGCCGACGCAACTAGCATCGTCACCGTCACCGGCTGCATCTTTGAGAACAACAACGGCTACGCGGTGGGGGTGTGGGCGGACAGTGTGCAGCGGGTGACGGGCAACACTTTCAGCGGCAACGGGTACGACCGGGTGCGGGTCGCCGGCGGGTCGGTGGTGACCGGGGCCACGCTGGTTCCCCAAACCGGCCTGGAGGGATACGAGCTGGGGGTCACCAGTAGTGTGGAAGTGCCGGACGGCGTGACGCTGACGGTGGAGCCTGGAGTGAAGGTGATGGGGGGGAACAGCAAGAACCTGAACGTGCTGGGGCACCTGTCGGCGGTGGGGCTGGTGACCCAACCCATCACGTTCACCTCGTGGCTCGACAGCGGCGCTGGGGAGTGGGATGGGCTGCTCTTCGACGGTGGCACCGGGCAT
>CAZMOT010000138.1:0-3303 GCA_964568065.1 uncultured Anaerolineales bacterium | reverse complement strand
GGTACGGGACGTGTTGAGCGGGGAGGTGCGCATCGAGAATAGCTGGGTGCTGACCACAGATGGCGACTACGGGCTGTACGTCTTGAACAGCTACGTGGTGGTTAGCAACACTGCCTTTGCCGATAACGGCGTCAGCGACGACTATGGGCTGTACGTCGCCGACGCGAACAGCGTCGTCACCGTCACGGGTTGCACCTTCGCCAACAACAACGGTTATGCGGTGAGAGTGTTGGCGGACGGCGTGCAGCGGGTGACGGGCAACAGTTTCAGCGGCAACACGTACGACCGGGTGCTGATCGCCAGCGGGTCGGTGGTGACCAATACCACGCTGGTCTCCCAAACCGGCCTGGAGGGGTACGAACTGGGGAGCAGTATGACCGTGCCGGACGGTGTGACACTGACGGTGGAGCCTGGGGTGATGGTGATGGGGGGGGATGATCAGTCGCTGGTAGTGCAGGGACACCTTTTTGCGGTGGGGCTGGAGACCCAATCCATCACGTTTACCTCGGCGGCCGACGCTGGCTCTGGGGAATGGGATGGGTTGCTCTTCGATGGTGGCACCGGGCATCTGCGCTATGTCACCGTGCGCTACGGCGGCGATTCGGACGGCGTTAAGTTTACCAACATCACGGTGCGGGATGTGCTGACGGGAGAGGTGCGCATCGAGGATAGCTGGGTGCTGACCTCAAATAGTAGTGATGGTGGACTGTACGTCAACGACAGCCTGGTAGCGGTCAGCGACACTCTCTTTGCCAACAACGGTAGCTATGGGCTGTATGTCGACACAGGAGGCGTCGTCACCGTCACCGGCAGCACTTTCGAGAACAACGGTTATGCGGTGAGAGTGTTGGCGGACGGCGTGCAGCGGGTGACGGGCAACAGTTTCGGCGGCAACACGTACGACCGGGTGCTGATCGCCGGCGGGTTGGTGGTCACCGGTACCACCCTGACCCGCCAAACCGGTCTGGAGGGGTATGAACTGGGGGTCAGTCTGACCGTGCCGGACAGTGTGACACTGACGGTGGAGCCAGGAGTGACGGTGATGGGAGGGAATGATAAACAACTGACCGTGCAGGGGCACCTGTCGGCGCTGGGGACGGAGGCCCAACCCATCACGTTCACTTCGGCGACCAACAGCGGCCCTGAGGGGTGGGATGGACTGGTCTTCAATGGCGGCACCGGGCATCTGCGCTATGCCACCGTGCGCTACGGTGGGCAAGGTGACAGCGTTGGTGTGAACACCAACATCACGGTATGGAACGTGCTGACTGGGGAGGTGCGCATCGAGAATAGCTGGGTGCTGAGCACAACTGGCCACGGGCTATACGCCTCCGACAGCTATGTAGTGGTCAGTGATACAGTGTTCTATGATAACGGGGATAGCAGTACCGCCGACTATGGGCTCTATGCCACTGGTGGGAGTGTCATTACCGTCACTGGCAGCACCATTCGGGACAACGTGGGCACCGGTGTCAAGGTGGAAAGCAGCCATGCTGATCTGACCTGCGTCACCGTCGCCAACAACCAAGATGGCATCCACCTCACCAGTGGAGGCACCCTCTTCCTCTTCAGTTCTGCCATCGGTGACAATGTCGATTATGGCTTGAACAATGGCACCGGCGTGACGGTGACGGTTCCCTACAATTGGTGGGGTAGCCCCACCGGCCCCAAGCCTGGCGGCTCAGGCGATACGGTCAGTGATTACGTGGATTTCGACCCCTGGCTTAGGAAGGCAATGTGTGCGAGCATGGACGATGCCGATCTGGCGGTCACTGGTTCTGTCTCGCCCGTCTTGGCGTTGGTAGGAGATCTTTTCACCTACACGCTTACCATCACCAACTACGGCCCTTCGAGTGCCACGAGTGTCACGCTGACCGACATGTTGCCTTTGAGTGTGACTCTGGATGCGGCCATACCCAGTCAAGGGACAAGTTGCAATGAATCGGGTGGCGTTGTCACCTGCGCCCTGGGCACTCTCGGTTTCAACGAAACGGCGACCGTCACCATCACCGTCATCGTTGACCCCCTGGCGCGGGGGGGGATCACCAACGCAGTCGAGGTGGCAAGTGCAGAGACCGACCCTGACACATACGATAATGAGGACATAGAAGAAACCGGGGTGTACGCAGAGGCCGATTTGGCGGTCATCAAGACTGGTTCATCTGGCGGGGTGGCGGCGGGGCAACCCCTGACATACACAGTCACCGTCACCAACATTGGCCCAGCGGCAGCCATTGGAGCGATCTTGACCGACACGCTGCCTGTGAGCGTGACTCTTGATAAGGTCACAACCAATCAGGGGGTCTGCACTGGGACGAACACCATAACCTGTACCCTGGACACCCTGAATCCCAACGTTACTGCGACGATCACCATCACCGTCATCGTTGATCCTCTAGCGCGGGGGACGATTACCAATACGGTCAGGGTGGCGGGCGACGAGACCGATCTCATTATGGGCAACAACGTATACACGAAAGAAACTATGATCAGCGCAGAGGCCGATCTAGCGGTCGCTAAGCTCGGTTCGTCTGATGTGGTGACGGCAGGGCACTCTCTGACCTACACGGTCGCTATCACCAACAACGGCCCCTCGGCGGCCACTGGGGTGACCTTGACCGACACGCTGCCCTTGAGCGTGACTCTTGATAAGGTCACAACCAATCAGGGGGTCTGCACTGGGACGAACACCATAACCTGTACCCTGGACACCCTGAATCCCAACGTTACTGCGACGATCACCATCACCGTCATCGTTGATCCTCTAGCGCGGGGGACGATTACCAATACGGTCAGGGTGGCGGGCGACGAGACCGATCTCATTATGGGCAACAACGTATACACGAAAGAAACTATGATCAGCGCAGAGGCCGATCTAGCGGTCGCTAAGCTCGGTTCGTCTGATGTGGTGACGGCAGGGCACTCTCTGACCTACACGGTCGCTATCACCAACAACGGCCCCTCGGCGGCCACTGGGGTGATCTTGACCGACACGCTGTCTTTGAGCGTGATCTTTGGTTTGGCTATACCCAGCCAGGGGACGGGCTGCGGCGAATCGGGCAACGTCGTCACCTGCACGCTGGGCGCCTTGGACAGAGCCGGTATCGTTACAGTCACCATCATCGTCACTCCCACAGTGGAGGCTACGATCACCAATATGGTCAGCGTAAGAGGTATTGAGTACGACCCCATTGTAATGAACAACACGGACACAGAGACTACCACCGTCGAGACCGGCGAGCAGAAAGTCTACCTGCCGCTGGTGCTGAGGTTATACGTAACACCTTGAGGCCCTTTGTGGGC
>CAZMOT010000137.1:0-9096 GCA_964568065.1 uncultured Anaerolineales bacterium | reverse complement strand
CAAATTCGAGCCTTCATGAAACATGTGCCTTCTGATTGCGCAACCGTTACGCTAAGCAACAAGTCATCAAATAACTCCAGCTTCTTCTGAACATCAGTCAGATATATCCAGAGCACTTTGCGCTCAATTTCCTCAAGCTCTTCTTTCGGCAGTGGAACTTGTTGCTCTAGCTTCATAAGGCCAGCCCGCATCAACCTATCACGATATCTGCTCTGCTCGGCGTAAAGTGTGCGTATCGTTTCCTCTGTTGCTTCTGTTGGTAGGGGCGTCTCTAAGAGACGGCGTGGAAAGTCTCTGTCGAGCGAAGCAGACAGAGTGCCTGATTCGCGGAGTCGACTCTGGACATTATTGACTAGGTCATCTGAATATTCCTCTACAGTCATCCGCTCTCGCGATTCAACACGCCTGTGACGAGCTTTGTATGCCTCTTGTGGCGATTTTATGAAGAGGCGCTGAGTTTCTATAAGATAAACATTCGTCTCATTGAGCACTCGTTGAAGCTTCTCCGGTATCGCTGTTGTGAACAACCGAAGATCTTCAGGAAAAAAGTCGCCGTACTTAAAAAGGATTTCTTCAAGGGTTAAAACATCTCCCGTGCTTTGGTCAAGCCATTCCGCTGGCCCTACCCGTTCAAGTGGGTCTATAAGATTTTCTATAACGCCAATCGGAATTCGTCGGCGGAGATTCTTTTCTGTAATTTCCTCAACACTACACTCGACTTTTTCTTTGCCACTACGGTAGATCAGCCGAAGATGTGGGAGTTCTTTTTCATCAGTCGAATCTCTGAAAACTGTCAAAGTTCCTTTGGGTGAGAAACTGACTATAATCTTGCTAAAGGGCACACGGCGTATTGCGCTCAACTTGATAGCGAAAAGGTTATGCAGGAGGCGAAGAATTGTTGTCTTTCCCACGCCATTGGCGCCATGGATTATTGTAATTCGATCCTTCATCTTTAGGGGTATCTCGTGGTCGAAATATCCAAACAGACCAATTACTTTCACGGATGCAATAGCCATTTGTAGCCTCCAAATGAAGGACTATAGTGTTCTGACATTGCGTCGTCCAATGCGCAGACTAATTCGAGAGTTCTTCATCAACTTCCACACAGTTATGCGCGGCTAACTCTTTATTACCCCAGCTTTCTCCCCCATAAAACCCGGAAATGACATTTTATGCAACCCTTCTCCAGAATAAAACCCCTCCGTAGTGTTTTATGAGACTTTTTTCCGGCGTATGTTCCCTTTCCCGGTTTTGTGCGGACTTTTGGCCCCATAAGACACGTCCCACGGCCCAGCCCAAACAAAATCTTTACGCCGTATATTAGTATATCGCCACTTTGCACAAAAGTCAAAACAAACCGCCCCAGCCATTCAAGATCGTCCATTGCGTGTATGCCGGTTTCAACAAAGCGCAAGGCCATAATTTCACCTTGCGCTCAATCTCAAATGCACTCACGTCAGAACTGTAAAATGCGCTAGTTTGTGGTACAATAGCGACCCGCAGAATAACCCCGCGAATCGAGACGTTAACAGACCTATGGAGGAATGAGATATGAGCAAAGAACGTCCGACTGTTTACCCTTACATCCCCAATTCTGTGCCCGCGGTAAAGGAGCACATGCTCAAAGAGATCGGCGCAGAGAGCGTGGAGGATCTCTACGAGGATGTCCCGGAGAAACTCCGACTCAAGGAAAGCATGAACTTGCCTGAACCTCTCTTGTCTGAATATGCCTTAAAAAGGCACGTAGAAAGCATCCTGGCAAAAAACAAGACCGCTCGGGAGTACCTTAGCTTCCTGGGCGCCGGGTGCTGGCAGCATTATGTTCCAGCCGTATGTGATGAGGTGAACCGGCGAGGCGAGTTCTTGACCGCCTACGCGGGCGAGCCGTATGACGACCACGGCCGGTTTCAGGCGCTTTTTGAGTACGCCAGTATGATGGGCGAGCTGCTGAATATGGACGTCGTCAACGTCCCGACGTACGATGGCTTCCAGGCCATCGCCACTGCGCTCCGCATGGCAACGCGGATCACAGGCCGGCACGAGGTGTTGATAGCCAAAACCATCAGCACTGATCTGCTGTCCAGAATCAGGGACTATTGCAAGCCCAATGTAAAAGTCAAGCTGATAGGCTACGATTCCGAGACGGGACAATTGGACCTCGATGCCCTCGAGGCGGAGATTTCCTCGGAGACTGCCGCCGTCTACTTTGAGAATCCATCCTACCTTGGGTTTATCGAGACTCGTGGAGATGAGATTTCCAGGATAGCCCACGACCACGGGGCAGTCTGCGTCGTCGGGGCTGACCCAATCTCGCTGGGCGTCCTGACACCGCCGGCTGACTATGGTGCCGACATCGTCTGCGGCGATATCCAGCCGCTGGGGATGCACATGCAGTTTGGCGGCGGCCAGGCTGGATTCATCGCTACCCGGGATGAAGAAAGGTACGTGATGGAATATCCCTCCCGGCTGTTCGGCATCGCCCCGACGTCCGTTCCGGGAGAGTACGGATTCGGCGACGTGGCCTACGAAAGGACCTCTTTTGCGGTCCGGGAGGAGGGCAAGGAGTGGGTCGGCACGGCCGCTGCTTTGTGGGGCATCACGGCCGGCGTCTACCTGGCGCTGATGGGGCCTCAGGGCATGGTGGAAATCGGAGAGGGCATCGTGGCGAGGTCGCGTTACGCGATGCTGGAAATAGACAAGATCGAGGGTGTCGAGGCTCCTGTTTTCCAGTCACCCCATTTCAGGGAATTTGTCGTCAATTTCGACGGCACGGGCAAGACGGTCGCCGAGATCAACAAGGCACTGCTGGCGCGGGCAATCTTTGGCGGCAAGGACTTGACCAAAGAATTCCCCGAACTGGGCAACAGTGCTCTATACTGTGTGACTGAGGTTCACACCAAGGGTGACATTGACCGGCTGGTGGATGCGCTGAAGGAGGTCGTTAAGTAAAATGGCTCAACAAGATATTACCAAGCACAGGTACACGAACGGAAAGCCAAACCTGAGACGATTTCACCAGGCCAGATGGGATGAGCCGATCATCTTTGAGCTGAGCCGTGAGGGACAGCGGGGCATTCTTGTCCCCGAGGTCGAAGATGGAATCAGGAATGAGGTTGGGGATGTCGCTGATAACGCCGACCGCAGCGGTCGACAACATCCGGCGGATAAAAAACATCCGGCGGCGACCCTGCCCGAAACCATGCGCAGGAAGCAGCCGCCCAGGCTGCCCGAACTCTCTCAGCCCCAGGTGCTCAGGCACTATTTGAGGCTCTCACAAGAAAACCTGGGAGCAGACCTGAACATTGAGATTGGGCAGGGAACCTGCACCATGAAGTACAGCCCCAAGATCAACGATCAATTGGCCAACTTGCCCAAATTGGCAGACCTTCACCCCTTGCAAGACGAAGAAACGGTTCAGGGCATCCTGGAGATCATGTACCGATTCGAGCAGATGCTCAAAGAGATTTCGGGCATGGATCGCTTCTCACTACAGCCTGCCGCCGGTTCCGCAGCGATCTACACCAACGCCTCGATCATAAGAGCTTATCACGAATCTCGTGGAGAAGCGGATCAGCGGGACGAGATCATCACCACCATTTTCTCCCATCCCTCCAATGCGGCGTGCGCCCAGACAGCCGGCTTCAAGGTCATCACCCTATACCCTGACGATGATGGCTATCCCGACCTGGATGCGTTGAGGGCGGCCGTTTCGGAGCGGACCGCTGCGCTGATGATCACCAACCCGGAAGACACGGGCATTTTCAATCCCAGGATCGAGGAGTTCGTGAAGGTCGTCCACGATGCGGGGGGGCTGTGCTGCTACGACCAGGCGAACGCCAACGGCATCCTGGGCATCATCCGGGCCGGGGACGCCGGCTTCGACCTGTGCCACTTTAACCTGCACAAGACCTTCTCGTCGCCCCACGGCTGCGGGGGGCCGGGGGCCGGGGCCAGCGGCGTGACCGAAGAGCTGGCCAGGTTCCTGCCGGTGCCTGTGATCGAGTTTGATGGGGAGAAGTATTATCTGGACTATGACCGGCCTGATAGCGTTGGCAAGTTACGGCCATTCTACGGATACGCTCCCGTCGTTCTGAGAGCGTATGCCTGGGTCATGAGCCTTGGCGCGGAGGGCTTGCGGGAGGTCGCCGAGATCGCCGTGCTCAACAACAACTACTTGCTCAACAAGATGTTAGAGATCCCAGGCGTGAGCGCGCCGTATGCCAAGGGCAAGCGCCGCATCGAGCAGGTACGCTATAGCTGGGAAGAGCTGGCGCAGGAGACGGGCGTCCATTCTGAGGAGCTCGGCATGCGGGCGGCGGATTTTGGCATCCATTACTGGACCAGCCATCACCCATTCATCGTTCCGGAGCCTTGCACCCTCGAACCTACCGAGTCATTTTCCAAGGACGAACTGGACGAATACGTGGCTATTGTGGCTCACGTGGCAGATGAGGCACGCACGAAGCCCGAGTTGGTCAAGACTGCTCCGCACAACAGCACCATTCACACGATTGACCACGCCCCCCTGGACGATCCGTCGCAGTGGGCGATGACGTGGAGAGCCCTTATGAGGAAGGTGCGCGAGGGGGCAAGTGGCAAGTGAATTCCAAGGCTGGCACTTCCCATTGTATTCCGGTGACAGCTCCCTTTTTCCCCTTTTAACGAACGCTGTGGCCCTATTTCCTCTTATTCTTGTCCCTAGCGTGATAAGCTCGCGCTCGGCAAGTGGGGGCGGCTGGCCCGCTTCTTGCTGGAACACGCCTCGACTGAACTCGAAGTCGCCGAAGCGGACGCGGTCACCCGGCACCGGACGCAGGAGGAGATCGCCGCCCACCTGGGCACGGTGCGGGACATGGTGGGACGCACGCTCGGATGTAGTTTATCCGCGCGGGCCTGGGAGGCAGCCGGCTACGAGCTGTTGAGACAGTAGGCCAAACAGCCTATCCGAAACCCCTGGAAATGGCGGTTGCGCCCCTTGGAACCTGGGTGTATGCTTATGGTGACATTCCTTTCAGGGTACAGTTATCCTGGCAAGAAGAAAGGAGACAGCCGATGTCTGAACAACGAGTAACCTTATCTGTGCGTGGGATGACTTGCGCTTCGTGCGTGACGCACGTGGAACGAGCTTTGAAAGGTGTGGACGGGGTGACCGACGCCAACGTCAACCTGGCCACCGAAAAAGCCAGCGTCTGGTTCAGCACCGACGCGTTGGACATCGGGCATCTGGTGGAGGCGGTGCAGGAGACCGGCTACGAGATACCTGCGGAGACGATCATTCTGCCCATCGGCGGGATGACGTGCGGTTCGTGCGCGGCCCACGTGGAGAAGGCCCTGAGCAAGGTGCCGGGGGTCATCGAGGCCAACGTCAACCTGGCCACCGAGAAGGCCACCGTGGCCTTCGTCCCCGGCGTGGCAGGCCTGGCCGACTTTGAGCGAGCAGTGGCTGAGGCGGGGTACGAGGTGCTGGAGATTCCCCAACGGATGCAGTTTATCCGCGAGGTCGCCGTCGAAGAGCAAGAAGACGAGGCGGAGCGTAAGATGCGCCAGGCTCGCTTCCGCATGCTCGTCGCCTGGGCCTTCACCGCGCCCATCGCTCTCTGGATGCTCCCTGAGATGATCTTTGGGGTGATGTGGCCGGATGAGACGATATTCAACCTGGGGATGATCCTCCTGGCCCTGCCGGTTCTCCTGTGGGTAGGACGCCGCACCTACCGCAGCGGGCTGACGGCAGTGCTGCACGGCTACGCCAATATGGACACACTCATTATGCTGGGCACCGGCGCTTCTCTGCTCACCGGCCCGGCCTCGTTGTTCTTCCCCGTGGCCAACTACGCTGGTGTGTCGGCGATGATCATGGCCTTTCACCTCACCGGGCGCTACGTGGAGGAGACGGCCAAGGGACGGGCCTCCCAGGCCATCCGCAAACTGCTGGAGCTGGGGGCCAAGACCGCCCGCGTGATGCGGGATGGACGCGAGGTCGAGGTTCCCATCGAGCAAATCCTGGTGGGTGACGTGATGGTCGTCCGCCCCGGGGAAAAGGTGCCCACCGACGGCGTGGTCGTGGAAGGAGAGAGCGCCCTGGACGAGTCTATGGCCACCGGCGAGTCTATGCCGGTCAACAAGCGGCCCGACGATGAGGTCATCGGTGCGACGGTCAACCAGGAGGGATTGCTGAAGGTGCGGGCCACCAGGGTGGGCAAGGATACTTTCCTGGCCCAGGTGATCAAACTGGTCGAGGAGGCCCAGGGCTCCAAGGTCCCCATCCAGGAATTCGCCGATCGGGTGACCGGGGTCTTTGTGCCGGTGATCATCATCATCGCCGTGCTGACCATCGCTGCCTGGCTGCTCTTCCCGGAAACGATGTCGTTCCTGGTGGGGGCGGGATCCTTCCTGCCCTGGGTCAACCCGAACCTCGGCGTCGTCACCCTGGCCGTCGTTTCTATGGTCGCGGTGTTGGTCATCGCCTGCCCGTGCGCCCTGGGTCTGGCCACCCCCACAGCACTGATGGTTGGCAGCGGTCTGGGTGCCGAGCACGGCATCCTCATCCGCTCCGGTGAGGCCATTCAGACGTTGAAGGACGTCCGCGTCGTCGTCTTTGACAAGACAGGGACGATTACCAAAGGGAAGCCCGAGGTGACCGATGTGGTGGGAATGACAAGTGAGCAAATGACAAATGACCAAATCTTGCGCTGGGCGGCGAGCGCTGAGCGGGGCAGTGAGCATCCCCTGGGACGGGCCGTCGTCGAGCGGGCTGAGGCGGAGGGAGTTATACTGGCCGAGCCGCAGGCGTTCCAGGCAGTGCGGGGCAAGGGTGTGGTGGCGACGGTGGACGGACGCCGGGTGCTGGTGGGCTCCCGGCGGCTGATGCAGGAGCATGGCCTGGACCCAACACCATTGGAGGAGACGCTGCGCTTGCTGGAGGAGGAGGCCAAGACGGCCATGTTGGTGGCCGTGGACGGCGAACTGGGCGGGGTCGTCGCCGTGGCCGACACGTTGAAGGAGGACTCGGCGGACGCTATCCGGGATCTGCATCGGATGGGCCTGGAGACGGCGATGATCACCGGCGACAACCGGCGCACCGCCGAGGCCATCGCCCGCCGGGTGGGCATTGACCACGTGCTGGCGGAGGTGCTGCCCGATGGCAAAGTGGCCGAGGTGGAAAAGTTGCAGGAGCGGTTCGGCCTGGTGGCCTTCGTGGGTGATGGCATCAACGACGCTCCAGCCTTGACCCAGGCCAACGTAGGTCTAGCCATCGGCACCGGCACCGACATCGCCATCGAGGCCAGCGACGTGACGCTGGTGCGCGGGGAGTTGACCGGCGTCGTGGAGGCGGTCAACCTGAGCCGGGCGACGTTCCGCAAGATCAAACAGAATCTGTTCTGGGCCTTCTTCTACAACGTGGTGATGATCCCGCTGGCGCTCATCGGCTGGATGCACCCGGTGCTGGCGGAGATCGCGATGGCGACTTCCTCCGTGACCGTGGTCACCAACGCCAACACGCTACGGCGGGTGGAGATCCGGCCGACCTACCTGCGGGAAGCGCTGGCTGTGTCGAGGCCTGGGGTCGCCGACGTGATTCAGGAGCAGGTCCTGATAGCAGAATAGGAGGAAAACATGCTTGCTGCTGCATTAATCATGCTACGTGAAGGGTTGGAAGCCGCGTTGATCGTCGGCGTTGTGCTGGGTGTGCTGCGCAAGCTGGGGCACACGAACCGCAGCCGGCCGGTGTGGGCTGGCGTGCTGGTGGCCGTCATAGTCAGCGTCGCTGCTGGCCTGGCGCTCAATGGACTGGGGGTAGTCTTTGAGGGACGCGGCGAGGAGATCTTTGAAGGTGTGGCCATGTTGCTGGCCGCCGGGGTGCTAACCTGGATGATCTTCTGGATGCAGCGCCAGGGGCGGCAAATCCAGGTGGAACTGGAGTTGGACGTGCGCAGGGCCACCACCACTGGCAGCGCGTGGGCCTTGTTCGGCCTGGCCTTCGTGGCCGTCGTGCGGGAAGGGATTGAGACGGTGCTTTTCCTGAAGGCCGCCGCCTTCAGCACGACCCCCGCGCAGACTCTGATCGGTGGTGCGCTGGGACTGACCGTCGCCTTTACGCTGGGCTGGCTGATATTCGCCGCGGGCAAACGGCTCGATGTGCGTGCCTTCTTCCGCGTGACGAGTGTCCTGCTGATCCTCTTTGCCGCCGGGTTGGCGGCGCATGGGGTGCACGAACTCCAGGAGGCGGCGCTCCTTCCCACCTTTGTTGAACACGTGTGGGACGTCAACTTCATCCTCGACGAGCGCGGTCCGGTGGGGACGTTTCTCAAGACGCTCTTCGGCTACAATGGCAATCCGTCGCTGTTGGAGGTGATGACCTACTCCATTTGTTTCATCGTCATCGGCGTCACTGGCCTTCGGCGAGGTCGGCCAATGATTCCGGCTACCAAAACTGGCGTTTAGACTCTGGAGGGAAGGAGGTGAGCAAGATGGTGAAGGATCTAGTCTGCGGAATGATGGTAGACCCTGAAACGGCTCCGACCAAGACGGAGTACAAGGGGCAGACCTACTACTTCTGCGCCCCGGACTGCAAGGCGGCCTTCGAGAAGGACCCGGAGAAGTACCTGCAGGGGGCCGCGAGCGACGAGGAACAGCATCACCACAAGCACTGAGCAGTTTCCTCCTCTTGCCAGGAAGGGTTCCCTGCCGGCTACTCATTGGCAGAGGACCTTTTTTTGCACACCCGCCAAACGGCGGGGGCGGAAACGCGCCAAACATCTCTGGTCGCCGGGCGGCTGCCGCTGTACAATGGAAGCACGATAAACGAGACAGGAGGTGAAAGATGATGATGGGAATGGGATTCGGTTTTCTAGGAATGCTTCTCTTCTGGGGCGCTCTGCTCGCCCTCGTGGTAGGGGGTGCGGCCTTGGTGTTCCGTCAGACAACCGGCACATGCCCGCCAGGCGGGCAGCGCCGGCCGACGGCGCGCCAGGTCCTGGACGAGCGGTTCGCCCGGGGGGAGATCAGCCGGGAAGAGTACGAGGCAATTCGTGCCCGGCTCGAGAGCTAGTTGAGGAGGTGTAAAATGGGAGGCTGTTGTGGTGGCTTCGGTTGGGG
>CAZMOT010000136.1:0-9117 GCA_964568065.1 uncultured Anaerolineales bacterium | reverse complement strand
CGGCCTCGGCCCCCTACGCCGCCGGCGCCGACGTGAACAGTGATGGCTCCTCCGGTCTGCTGCGGGTGCCAGCCGCGGCGGCGGGGGCCTCGCTGGGGATGGCCTCGGCCGGCTTTGGTGGGGCGGGGCACGTGGACCCAAGCGCGCTGCCGGTCTTGGCCGGTGGGACGGGAACGGCGCCGGGCGCGACCCAACTGATGATGGCGGCTCCCCTGGCCGTTACTGCCGTCATCACCCGCTATGTGGACGACGACTACTGCGACGGCTGCTCCAACGGCGGCCACACCTGGGGTGTGGATGCCTTCGACTGGCTTTCGGCTGCCATCACCGCCGCCAGCGCGGGGGATACGATAGTCGTGCTGCCGGGCGTGTACACCAAGTTCGTCGTCAGCAAAGACGACCTGACCATCTCTGGCGTCAACCCCGACGCAGTCTTTGTGGACGGCGGAGGCGGCACTCACGCCGCCCAGATCCAGAACGCCACCGGCGTGCGCCTGGAGAACATGACCCTGCGTAACGCAGACTACCCGCTGCACCTGGACAGCGCTGGCGTGGGCGGGCACGACGACCCCACCCTGGTGACGGTGATCGACTCGCTGGTGATCCACGACTATACCAGTCACGCCGTCTACATGAGCCGTGACAGCACCGCCGAGCTGACCCGCTGCACCCTCTCGGGAGGTGACAATCACATCGAGATCTATGGCCCCGAGCTGGACCGGACCTGGGAGCCCTTTATCACAGGCGGGCTGGCGATCAACGACGGCGGTGGGATCTATGCGCAAGGTGACTATATCTATGCCTTGGAAGGAGGCGGGTCCGCAGACACCTACTTCACGCTCGTCACTGACCCCACCCCCAGTTGGGGGCTGGACGACACCGCCCCGCTGGGCTTTGGCCCGCCCAGCGCCATGGCCCACTACGGGAGCTATTACTACATCCTGCGCGCCGACGATTTTGGCGATCCCAACCACTTTGGCAGCCGGGTTAACGTCATGGCCGAATCCGGCGGCGACCTGTACGTCGGCGCCGAGGACGGCACCCTGGCCAAGTGGGACGGCAACCAGTGGACCACGGTATACTCGTTCCCGTATCCAGTCTATGATATTCTGATCAGCGGTGGGTACATCTATGTGGGCGCTGGCGACAGACTGGCCCGCATCGATCAAAGTACCGGCGATTGGCTCGGGCTGACTACTGTATACCACGCCACCTTCTACAGCACCTGGGAGGGACCTCCCGGGGAAGAATGGCAGTGCTGGTGGCCCGACCCGCAGCCAGGCTACATCTACGCCCTGGAGCTGGTCGGCAACAAGCTGTATTTCGCCGGCGACTTTGACCACACCGGCATGCCAGACTATACCATGTGCTGCGACACAGACCCGGGCTGCATGAACCCCGACTCGGACGTCGACAGCGACACCAACAACATCGCCGTCTACGACCTGACCACATACGCCACCTCCAAGCTGGGTGGGACGGGCTGGGCGAACGGCGTGGCGGACGACGGCTTCCTGACCGGGCGCGTGAACGCCCTGCTCTCGGATGGGAGTTACCTGTACGTGGGCGGCCGCTTTGACTTTGGCGCTCAAGCCGGACCCATCCAGCGGTACTCGAACAACTTTATCCGCTATCAGCCGAGCACCAACTCGTGGCTGGTCTCTGATGGCGGCATCCCCGGGGACGCCAACTCGGTCCACGCCCTTTCCCTCTACAGCTCCGACACGCAGGTCATGGTGGGCGGGAGCTTTGACGTGGTCGGCAGCGGAGCCGGCCAGCAGACTGCCCACAACCTGGCGCTGTTCGACATCGGCACCGCCACCTGGGACACCATCCCCAACTATCTCTCCACGAACGACACCGTCAGGTCTATCTACGCCCCTGGCACCGCTTTCTACCTGGGCGGGGACTTTACAGCTTGCGGTATCAGCAATGGGATTTCCGTCGACCGCGTGGCCTGGTTCCAGGGAGGAGACAACTGCGGCCTGTCGCCCGAGGGCGGTCCCAACGGCAATGTCTACGACGTGCTCGAACTGGGCACTGATCTCTACGTGGGCGGTAGCTTCTCCCAGGTCGGCATGGGTGGGGGTGGGCTGGTGCACAACATCGCCTACTGGGACAGCGACTGGACCTGGAGCGGGCAGCAGTTTATGCAGCCGACCTCTAATCCCATCATTGCGGATTACGCCACCTTGCTGCCGGTCGATCTGGGCACTGGCGCGGCCCTGGTCAAGGCCGGTACGGGCTTTTACGCCCTGCAGGGCGGCACCAACAAGTTCTACTACTATGACTCCAACGGCCTGTCCGGCACCTGGACCCAGTTGGCCAACGTGCCTGGCACCGTAGGCGCGGGCGGTGCGCTGCTCTGGGTCGCCCCCTACGTCTATGCCGCCCGCGGCGGGGCCGATAACGGCGACTTTTATCGCTACGACACGAGCACCAGCAGTTGGGAGACCCTGGCCTCGCTGGCAGATGGGGCCCTCTTTGGCGCCGGCGCTGGGCTGGCCTGGGACGGCGGGGACTATGTCTACGCCCTGGTGGGCGACGGCAGCAAGAAATTCCAACGCTACCGCATCTCCACCGACCAGTGGGAGGTACTGGGCGACGGCAGTTCGGCCACGACGACCGACGACGATGTGCCCCACGCAATCGGCGCCGGCGGCGGCATAGTACGCAGCGGCGAGTACCTCCACATCGTCCCCGGCGGCGGGGCGAGCGGGGTGTGGCGCTACGGCCCGGTCAGTGTGAACCAGGAGAGGCTCACCCTGGATCAGGTGGCCTTTGTCGCGCCGTCCACAGCCGCCAGCCGCACCTGGACCAACATCGACGTGGCGAGCCCACCCGGCGACTTTGTTGTGGTCGACAACGGGAACAGCGACTGGGTCGCCGGCTCCTCCACGACCTGGACCCCCACCCCCTCCAACTCCCCCATCACCGTCGGCGCGGCCAGCTTTTTGGACTATGATCACGACGTCTACCGGCTGGACTCGGGCTCGGCCCTCTCGGCCGGGTACCACACCTACCGGCCCGACGCGACCGTCTCGATCCCAGGCGGGGGCGGCGAGTTCACCAGCGTCAGGGACGCGATCGACAGCGGCGCCAACCGCGTCCTGATCCGGCCGGGCATCTATCAGGAGCCGTTCTATCTGGTGAGCGGGGTGGAAGTGCTGGGCGCCAGCGCCGATATGACCATCGTCGAGCGGCCGCCCGGCAACACTGCTCCAGCGCTGGTCACCGCTGAGGGGATCAGGGGCGCGACACTTTCGCGCGTCACCCTGGCGGGAGATGGCAGCGTGAGCGGTATGCGAGTGAACCGCATGGCCCAGGACATCACTCTCTCCCGCAGCATCGTCCGCGGCACCTCCGTCGGCATCTACCTATCCGGTGATCAGACCACGCTGGAGGTGGTCAACAACACAGTCGTCGGCAACGGCTACGGCATGCACGTGGACGCCGCCCCGGTGGACGTGCGCAACACCATCTTTGCCTACAACACCACCTACGGGTTGAGCTTTGGCACGGCGGTCTCGCCCATCAACCATTACTACAACGACTATTGGGGCAACGGGACCAACCTCACCCCAGCCACGCCGAGCCCCAGTGAGATCCTGATCGAACCGCTGTTCGTGGACGTCGTGACCCACGATTATCGCACGCTGGACAGTTCTCCCGTGATCGACGCCGGCGACCCGGCCGACCCGGCCCCGCTGGGCACCGGCAACCGGGTCGACATCGGCTACGTCGAGCAGGGCCGGGCGACCTTTTACGCCTGCTTCGAATACTGCGAGGTCTGTCCCAACGATGGTCTGATCTGGGGAGTGGACGCCTTCGCCACCGTCCAGTCCGCGCTCGATCAGGCCAGGGACACCCTGGCCGTCCTGGAGGGCGGGCTGCCCGAAGGGGGATTCACGGTGGGCGTCTGTCCTGGCACCTATACCGAAAGGGTCAGCGTTCCAAGCTACGTGTGGCTGGTGGGCACTGATGCGGATGAGACCGTTATCACCGCCAGCGGGACCGGCAGCCCGGTCACCTTCGACGGCGTGGTGCAGGCGGGGGTCAGGGACCTGACCCTCACCGGCGCGGGCACCGGCGCGGCGGGCGGCGTCTACGTCACCAATGGCTCCAACGAGATCTTGATCACGCGCAACATCATCCGCGGCAACCGCACCGGCGTGCGCTTCGACGGCCGGGCGACCGGTTCTATGCTCTTTAACACCATCGTCAAGAACAACAATAACGGTGTGGTCAGCAGCGGCAGCGGCACCTGGGTGATCGTGCGCAACAACATCCTCTACCAGGACCAGATCGGCGCGCACACCCTCAGCGACGGCCAGATCTATAACGACTACAACCTGTTCTACGACAACACCGGTGGCAACCACGTCGACGGCGCGGGCACCGGTCTGGCCCAGGCGCCCAACGAGTTCGACGCCAACCCTGGCTTCACCGACCCTATGAACAACGACTATCGTCTCACGTCCACCTCCCCGGCCGTGGACAGCGCCTCACCCCTGGCTGCAGTCCCGGTTGGCGGCGGGGAGCGGGCTGACCTGGGCTACCGGGAACTGCTGGCCGCGCCGGTGACACTGCTCCTGGGCCAGATGGATCTCTCCACGGCCAGCGCCAGCTCGGGGGTGCGGGAAGTGCAGATCGGCATCGTGTGGGTGAGCGACCCCAGCCAGCCGTTCACGGCCACGGTGCCAGGTGCGGGTGACTGGACCGCAGTGACGCTGGACACCCCCGGCGATGTCGCCTCCTACTGGGATACGAGCTTTGCCCCCGGCCTGGAGGGGCTGTATCGTCTCTATAGCCGGGCCGCCGACGTGGTCGACAATCAGGAGTCGGACGATCTCGACTTGTTCGAAGGCGCTTTCGTGGCCGACGGTACGCCGCCCGTCGTCACGTGGCTATCTCCGCCGGGTGAGTCTAGCCGCACCGCCCCGCTGGAGCTGCGCGCGCAGGTCTCGGACTATGACGCTCGGGGGCAGTTCAACGTCGAGAGCGTTCACTTCGAGGTGGGGGGAACCGAGTACGCCGCCCAGTGGGTGGCCCTACCGTGGGACCCCGACAGCGGCGACCCGCGGGTCTTTGCAGCCTGGGTATCCCCCGGTACAGGGACCTACAACGACGTCGTCGCCGTCGCCCAGGACCGGGCGGGCAATGTAGGGCAGAGCAGTCCGGTTGTCCTGACCATAACCGGGCCGGGCAGCGCAGACTCCACGCCGCCGGCCCTGACCGTCGACTCGCCTGCCCCGGGCAGTTGGGTGACCGCTACGGTGACCTTTGCCGGCACGGCGAGCGACGGCGGGAGCGGGCTGGCCTCGGTAGAGGTCAGCGTGGACGGTGGTGTGACCTGGACGCCGGCCAATGTGAGCGGCTCCAACTGGAGCCTGGCCTGGGAGGTGCCCCAGGAGCAAGAGTTCGTCAGCTACCCGGCCCAGGTGCGGGCAAGCGACAAGGCCGGCAACGCCACCGTGGCGGACCGGGTAGTCACTGTGGATAACCTCTGCCCGCGCGGGCCGTCGCCGGTCACCTTCAGCGCGCCTCAGGGCACCCACTTTGACAGCCCAACGACGTTGGACATCAGTTGGAGCCCGCCCGTCGACGGGAGTGGCGCGGCCACCGTGCTGCTGGCCGTAGACCGGGTGAGCGATACAGTGCCCGCTGTCCCGGTGGTGGGCACCAGCGCTACACGCACCCTGGACGTCCCTGGGAATTGGTACGTCCACTTGGCGGCGCAGGACGTGGCCGGCAACGGGCTCACCCGCCACTTTGGACCCTGGCACCTGGGCACCTTCGACGTCACCAGCATCCCCCTGGCCGACAGGCAGCAGTCCATCGTGCTCGACGGGTTTCTGGACCTGGAGCACGACGAGTGGCGGGACGCCACCGAGTTCCTAGATGACGCCGAGGGCTCGGATGAGCGGCAGAGTTTCTACGCCACCTGGGACGGGACGGGCCTCTACCTGGGCTGGCAGGGTGCCTGGTGGATTCTCGACGGCATCATGTGGGCCTACCTGGACACCGGGGCTGGGGGCACGAACCAGCCGATGGGCGTGCAAGGGTTGGGTGCTCTACCCCTCTACGCCGACTACGCCGTGATGGTCACCGGGCCGGATCCCGCCGCCGGCGTCCTGTACGAGTTCGACGGGATAGCCTGGCAGCCTGGGCCGCTAGAGTTCGCCCATGGCCTCGGCGGCGGTACCGAGATCCGCGTACCGCTGAACACCGCCGAACTCGCCTCGCTGAGCCTGATCGCCTTTGCCGTGGACGACGACGGCTGGGTGTGGAGCGTTTTCCCCACCACCAACCCGCTCTTCTCACCGACCGGGTCGACGCACGCGCGTGGCCGATCCTTGGAGGGGGCTGTTATCAGTGGTGTGCTTGCTGACCAGTGGTTCGCCGTGTATGAGTGGGGAACCCTCGAGGGGGTTGACGTACCCAGCGACGAACAGCCGCAGGGGGCCAGTGTGGGGATGATGCTCGACAGCCCACAGGCGTCCCAGGCCACCTGGGGGCCGGAGGACGAACTGGCTTACGTGGTCGACCTGACGAATCTGGAGACCCATAAAGTCGATAGCCTGCAACTGGCGTTCATCGCCACGACTGGCCTGACCTATCAGACAGTGTCTGGGGCGACCTGTGCCGATTGTACAACCAGCGACAACTGGCTGTTAGATGTTCCGCTGCTGCCAGCGGGAGCCAGCCAGCGCATCACTGTGACCGGTCGGCTGGCACCGGCCGCAACACTGATGCATCTTCAGAATGTGACCACCGCAGTCACGCTCAACTGGGATAGTACGACCCTGGCACAGGACACGCTAAGCCACTTGGTGGACGGACGGCCCCCTACAGTGACGGTCACCATGCTCCCAGGGCAAGCGATCGGAGTTGGCTTGCAAACTATCTACGGTACTGCCGGTGACGGCGATGGTGTTGGTGTAGCCAGCGTGCAGTGTCGCGAACCTGGCAGCGGTGCCTGGCAAACTGCCAATGGCACGTTGGCCTGGTCGACTGCTATGACCGTTCCGTCGGCGATCTCCTGGCAGTTGGAGGTTCGGGCCCAGGACCAACATGGTCAGGCCAGCGAACCGCTGCTGATCACATTCAACGTAGATCAAACACCCCCGACGGCGACCATGGATCTGCCAGCTATCCTGACCGGGGATTACGCCGAGATCGGCGGTACCGCGACCGACCCGTATCCCACTGGAGGTATGGTGGCGCAGGTAGTGTTGCAGTTAGACGACGATACAGCCCCATGGCTACCGGCGTTGGTGTACGCACCCGACGAGATTGGAGAGCATGGCTGGCTCTTTACCTGGGGCTTGCCTCTGGAAGACGGCATCATCCACACGCTGCGGATCAGCACCACCGATACAGCAGGCAACGTCGGCTCTCCCACCGCATGGCAGGAGACCCTGGTGGATACTATCGCGCCTGTGGTGACGATAACTCAAGTCTTTACTGAGGTGGTGTGGTTCGATTACTGGCCTGGTAGCTTGATCGGTGGGCCAGTGCTCACTGGCACGGTCAGCGATGGGGGGGGGCTGAGTGAAGTCGTCGTGCAGGTGTACGCGCCCACAGGCGACTCGTACAGTGACACACTTGATCTTGATGGGGGCACGTGGAGCTATACGCCGAGTATCCAGGACCCTGGGCTTCACAAGTTATACGTCGAGGCACGGGATCTGGCGGGTAACGTTGCTGTGTATGGACCTTTTGCGCTGCTCGCACCTGGAGTCAAAGCCTACCTACCGCTAGTAGCCTATGATTACAACCTGCCTTGTAACGACACCTACGAACCAGACGACGTCGCCACGGATGCCCGTGCCATCGCCACCGATGGCACGCCCCAGCATCACAACTTCCACCAGCCGGGGGATGTGGACTGGGTGGCTTTCGATGTACCGGACTCGAGCGTGGATTACGTGATCGAGACCTTTGATCTGGCCAGCAACGCCGATACCGTGATCTATCTGTTCGATTCGGATCGAGAGCGGCTGTTGGATTGGAACGACGACGCACAGCCTGGGGTGCGCGCATCACGTTTGTACTTTAACCCGTACCACGCCGGTACGTTCTACGTCAAGATCGTGCACTACCACGCGAACGTGGGCGACTGTGACATAGGCTACTCGATCCGCGTCGCCGCGCAGCCCTGAGTGGATCTACTCTCCTCTCCTGCTCCCACCACGGGTACAGCGTTGCCTTATCCCCCGCCGAGCCCTATGCTGGTCCCAGAGGCATCGCCAACCGCAGAGCCGGTGGTGGGCGGCAAAGTGTCTCCTCTTTGGAGCGTGGCTACAGGATTGGTGGTATTGGTAACGGTACTGGTTGTGCTCTCAGTGCGCAGGAGTCGCAGACAGAGAGGATAAGCCGACTAGCCCTGAGCGTTGAGGTCGAGCAAACTTTAGATTGCAGGAGGGTATCATGAACAAGTGGTTCTCCTTGGTTGTCCTGATCCTGGCTATAGCCGCTACTCTGAGCCTGTTCCCGGCGGAGGCGGTGCCGGCCCAGGAGCCGACGCCCACATCCCCAGCGCCGACGTGGACGCCCGGCCCGGCGGCGACAAAGACGCCCATTCCCACTGCCTCCCCACCCACGCCCCCGCCTGCGGCCAGACCTGCGCCCGCCGGGGCGCAGATCGAACTGCGCGTTCAGTTCCCCCCAACGTGGCCGTGGACCAAGTCTCACTGGCAAGAGTTATGGACCGTCGTTCAATGGCAAGATACTTGGGGGGACTGGCACGACGTCGAGGGATGGCAGGGAGCGCTGGACGACGTCGAAATCGGTGAGGGTGGGGAGGTCGTGGGCCAGAAGGTGTGGTGGGTCGCCGAGTCTGACCTGGGCAAGGGGCCGTTTCGCTGGAGGGTCTACCAGGGATGGAGGTTGCTTGCTCAGAGCGGAACATTCGACCTCCCGGACTCTAATGGCGCGACGGTGATGGTTGAGGTGTCGCTCGTGCCGTAGAGGGAGCGTGGGACTGAACGCCATGCGCGTCAACTTAAGGGGCACGTCGTGCTCGCCGGCGCTGCCCGGCGATTTCAAGATGCTGTGGGTACAGCAATGAAGAACACCCAGTTTTTCGCACAAAATCTGCTCCGTACCGGGCTG
>CAZMOT010000135.1:0-9146 GCA_964568065.1 uncultured Anaerolineales bacterium | reverse complement strand
GAAAACAAAGGGGTGGGCGGTAGGGTCATCGCCGGTTAAAAGTTCGTGGATTGTGGCTCCCAACGCATAGATATCGGAGCGGGGAGTAGTCTGACCCTGGCCCGCATATTGCTCCGGTGGAGCGTAGCCTGCCGTGCCCATCTTGAGCGTGTCGGTCCGCTTGGTGGGGTCGAAGAGGCGCACCACGCCAAAGTCAATCAACTTGACTTCCCCCGCTGGCGTGATCATCACGTTGGCCGGCTTCAAGTCGCGGAAGATGACGGGCGGCGTCTGGCCGTGGAGATACTCCAGCACGTTGCACAACTGGACCGTCCACCCCACGACGGTCTCCTGGTCCACTCCACGTGGCGTCTGGTTCAGCCGGTTGGCGAGGGTATCCCCCTCAATGTAATCCATCACCAGGTAGAAGCGCTCGCGCTCCTCGAAGTAGTCATAGACGTTGGGGAGGTTGAGATGGCTCAGGTGGGCCAGGGTGGCAGCCTCTCGGTGGAACTGAGCGGCGGCCTGTTCCTGTTCCTCAAGAGTGGCGTGCGGGTCCGAGACGAGTTCCTTGACGGCGCAAGGCTTGTCGGCCAGCCGTGTGTCGTAAGCCAGGTAGACTTGGCCCATCCCTCCGCCGCCCAGCATTTTGACGATGCGATACCGATCCTGCAACAGCATGTTTGGTTGTAGCATCAAGATTCTCCAACTATAACTATACTCTCTGTCCGCATTTTGCGCAAAACTGGACGCCGGGCTGTAACGGGGCATTGCAGTTAGGACAGGTCAAGGATAGCGGGGCCGCTGTCACCGGCTGACCACAGGCCCGGCAGAACTTTGCGCCAGGCCGGATGGGCGCGCTGCAATGGACGCAGGCCGGTGCTGGACCTAACCCCCCGGCCCCCTTCCCTGTCAGGGAAGGGGGAGACGCCGTGGGCGCGGGTTGGCCGCACGCCGGGCAGAAGCGTGCCCCAGGTCGCAACGACGCCCCGCAACTGAGGCAGACGGGAGCAGCAGGAGGTGTGGGGGTATGGGCGGCCGGGGGAACTGGCACGGGCACCGGCGGCGGTTCGCTCATCACCTCCGTCTTGATGCGCGGCGAAACGGGGGGCGCGGGCACCGGGGGCGGCGGAGCGAACGATGGCGCAGGGACAGGCTCTGGCTCGGCCAACCGTCCTCGTCCCCGCACACGGTCGTAGAGGCCCGGCAGCACCAGCATCGCCAGCAGCGGAAAGGTTCCCAGGCAAGGCCACAGGTTCAACGACGGGGTGAGCGTGCCGCCTACGGCGTAATTCCCTGCTGCTGTGGCTGTTGCCATCTCCAACTCCACCGTCACCTCCACCTGACGGGTGGTGCCGTCGAGCCGAGGCGTGGGCGAGTTGTAGGTCAAGGAGTATTCATCTTGAAGGCTCTGAGCCAGCTCGGCGTATAGGTCGGCCAGGTCGCTGCTGGATGGTTCCTCGTGATACTGCCCCCCGGTCTCCTGGGACATCCTCCGTAGCACTCTCCGCTCCACGTTTTCCCCCAGTCCGATGGTGTAGAGAACGACGTTATCATCCTGAGCCTGTTCTATCGCAGATGACACGGTGCGGCTGCTGTGTTCATCAATTCCATCGGTCAGCGCCAGCACAACTTTGCGGCCGGCGGTACCGCTTAACAAGTCTACCGCTTGATGGACGGCGTCGTAATAGGCCGTGCCGCCCTCGGCGTTCAGACGTCTGATACGTCCCTGCAGGTCGCTACGAATGGTGTCGTCTAGCAGCCGCAGTCTGCCTAACGTCGTGCTCTGATCGTCGAACGCGATGACGCCCAGCCGGTCGCGCCCGTCCTGCAAGTGATCCAGGAAAGTCAAGGCGGCATCAATCGCGTCTTGCATCTTGGTGTTACTGCTCATGCTCCCGCTGTGGTCAATCAGCATCACCGCCGTCACCGGTTGAGCGCCACCCCCGATAAAGTCGGTGATGTCCACTGGTACATCGTCTTCGACAATCGAGAAAGCACTCTCGGGCAATCCTGCCACCGGCTCCTCACTCCCGTCGAGCACGGAGAGGTAGACGGTGACGTCGGTGAAGGCAGTCTTGTCGTAGTCGAAATAGGTGATCGTGGTGGTGGAACCGCCCGAGGCCGGGGTGGCCTGGCGACGCCCAAAGTCCACGCTCATCAGCCCGGTCCATCCCACCGCACAGATAAATAGCACAGGCAGTAGTAGCCAGCGTTTCACGATGGAGCTCCTTTTTGCTCGCTCAGGAACACAAAGCGCGTCTGACCCACTTGCAGTCTGTCTTGGTGGCGGAGAGTGTGGCGCTGGACAGGTGCATATCCCTGTGACCCTCGTAGGAGCACCGTCCCGTCGCGAGGTTCGATGATCAACGTTGCGCCTTCCTGTAGAACCGCCGCGTGGTGGGGCTGCACGTCCGGGTCGCCGGGGATCACGACCGCGCAGTCGGCGGCCTGGCCCATTATTTGCACCTTCCTGCGTGGATCGAGGGTGAGTGTCTGCCCTTCCAGTTTGCCACGGGTGAACTTGAGCCAGGCCGTGCGCAGTACCACCTCCACCAGGCCGATGAGTCCGCCGATGGCGGCTCCCAGGACGATCAGGCCAATCGCGCCACCGATGCTCAGCCCCAGGTCCCGATTGTGCGTGATCACTTGCAGGAGAACACTCAATCGCTCGTAGGTACTGCCACCGACCAGTCCGCCCAGCAGCCCACCGAGTAAGCCGTACCCGATCCTGGTCAGCGACCGCTGGCTGGTGCCCTGGGCGCTACCCACCAGCAGCCCGAAAAGCGCCCAGCCCAACGCTCGCGGCCACACCCCACCTCCTCCGAGAATGAAGATGACCTCACTGAGGGCGAGCCCCAGCCCACCACCGAACGCGCCGATGAGTCCGCCCAGGAACAGGCCCTTGAGCAACCGTCCGAAGGAGCGGCTGGCAAAGAGCCCGTCGTAGGTGCCCAGCATTGCGCCGATGGCCACGCCGACCAAAGCGCCGATGAGAGCGTCTTTCAGCAGCAGTCCGAAGCTGCCCGTCAACTGGAGCCAGGCTATGGGTATCGTGAGCGCCCAGCCGGCCAACCCGCCCAGAGCGCCCAGGACGGCGTGGACGTAGATGCGGCGAAGATCGAGTGTCATCTCGTGCCTCCTCGCGCTCGGTGTCTGGCATTGGCAATGTGATAAGGCATAATCCTACTCCGTAGTGCGCGCTTATGGACAGGGCGGCATGCGCAACCTCTGGCTTCTATCCAGAGATGGATCGGGCCACGATAGGCCATTGAGCCGGGCCACTTCCTGGGCGCACTCTACCAGGTCGTCGTCGTCAGGCGGCCACCTTCCCGGACAGTGGCGGCGGCAGAGCATGTACAATCCCTCATCCTGTTGCACGGTTTCCCATCTCTCCACGGAAAGTGGTGTGGGCGTGAGCATCAAGGGGGTGGACGTTGGAGCCAGTATGTTGGTTAATGAGGCAGTGGTTGGCGTAGGGGAGGAGAGTGGTATGGGTACGGCGGGAGTGGCCATTGTCTCCGTGGGCGACGGCGCGGCTTGGCGATCGCGCAAAGCGCGCGCCGTCCATCCTACCCCCCACGCCACTGCTCCCAACAGGAGAACTGCCCCGAATAGCAGGACGATTTGGGATTTGGAGTTTGGGATTTGGAATCTTGGATTAGCCACTACTCCATCTCCACCACGATCACTGCGATATTGTCCTCCCCACCGGCCTGGTTGGCTGCCTCGACCAGGGCATCGCAAGCCTTCTGCGGGCTGCGTGCATCTTCGATGGTGCGCTGGATTTCGGCATCCAGCACCATCTCCCACAGCCCATCCGAGCATAACACTAACACGTCACCGGCTTGCAGTTGCCGTATGAAGGTGTCCACCCCTACGTCGGGCTTATGCCCCAGGCAGCGGTAGATCTGGTTGCGTTGTGGATGGGTGCGCACCTCTTCCGGCTCGATGACACCGGCGTCCACCAGCCGGGCCACGAGCGAATGATCCTGGGTGATCTGTTCCAGCCGCCCATCACGCAGCAGGTAGGTGCGGCTATCACCGACGTTGGCGATGGTCACTACGTCCCCTATGACCAGCGCCGCCGTCACGGTAGAGCCCAGATCGCTGCCTTTTGTCTGCGCGTGGTGCAGAAGCGCCTCGTTCGTTTGCTGAATGGCCTGGGTCAACAACTCACCGGGTACATCCTCGGTCGTCAGTTTGCGTGTTGCCTTTCGCAGATCAGGCAGCACCTTGGTCTTGATGATCCAGTCGGTCACGATTTGATTGACGGTGCGGCTGGCAAGGTCGCCGGCATCGTGCCCACCCATCCCGTCGGCCACCAGGTAGAAGCCGGTGGGCACTGCACGTCCGTCCTGCTCCTTATCGAAAGTGAAGGTGACCACTGCATCTTCATTGCGAGTGTGTTTCTGCCCTGGGTGGGTCGCCTGTCCGTGAGAGGGCTTGAGGGACCGGGCCGAGGGCGGGGCGGCTGGCATGAGCGAGAAGTCGGTCAGCATATCCTGCACGGAGGCGTACTGGCTCTGCATCGCTCGCTCGATGAAGGGGCGCAGCGCTGGTGCGGCGAGCTCAATGCTCGTGCGCTGCAATTCCTTGCCGGTGGCCAGATAGAAGAGCAACGAGGCCAGGAAAGCAACGTCGCTGTTGACCTGTGCCCGCAGAGTCTGGGCATCGTCGGGCTGCAGACGGGCACAGGAGCTCAAGTCGGCCAGTTTAAGACTTTCCTCGCCGCCGGCGACGATGAGGCTTTCGATGCTCGCTCCGCCAACCTCGCAGTGGGTGAAGCCGTGATCGTGCAGGTGGGCCAGGGCCTGACCAACCTGCACGGCGCCGGCGAGCGCCTCGTCGGGCGACCGTCGTCGTCGCCCGCGCACTAACACCCCCCAACGACCAGGATGTTCCACCACAGTGTAGACGCTTTCCTGGTACTGAATGATGGCTTGATGGGGCAGAATGTTAGGATGACCAGCGCTCAGGCAGATCAGTTGTGCTACATCGGCTGCGGAAAGGTGCTTGTTCGGGTGTGAGCGCCGTTCGTGAATCAGGACGGGCCGCAAGGCTGCCTGGCATTGCTGGCACAAGCCGCCGGGGGGAACATGCGACTGTGTCGCTCCACAGGCAGGACAGGTGAGGCCGAGCGCATCGTAGTAGGTGGAGCGAGCCAGTTCGCGTGCTGTCACGATGCTGTACTGCCGCTGGGGCTCTCGAGGATGGGATAGGATACTGCCAGGTTGAAGCGGCGGCAGCCGGCCGATGGTCTGAGGTGTCGCCGGCGACATGGGTTGCGTCGGAGCGACGGACGCAGGTGTTACCGGTGGTTCAGTTGCCGATTCTTCCGCGGGCAGGGGGCGCGTGGAGCCTGGCTCTGTGCCCATCACCAGGTCTTTCACTGCTTGCACCAGGCCCGAAACCACGCCTGTCTCCGGTTGGGCTGGCTTGCCTCTACCAGGCCCCGCAGACGGCCTGGCGGCGATGGGCGAGAGGTTGGCCCCGCAGGACGAGCAGAACTTTGCTTCACGCCGGTTCTGTTTGCCGCAGTTGGGACAGGTAATCATGGCAATATCTCCTTGCGCAGCATTTCTTATCAGATCAGGGAGCGTACACCACCAGATCGTCGAAGTGGGTGTTCGTCGGTGGAGTAACTGCCCACCCAGATGTCGTACCCACCACACCACTCATTGCCCATGTCGAGTGCCTCCACGTCAACCGTGCCGCCGCTGAGCAAGCCCACCGTGAATGGGGCAGGTGTGAAGCCGGGGCTCAACTCCACTGCCCCAAAGGTGGGTTCAAGCGTGAAGCCCGACTCGCCGCCGTCGCTAGAGGATTCTCCCTCTGGGAGCGACTCAGGATGATAGTCCATTTCGGTGATGTACAGTGTGCCTACGATGGATTCGTCGGAGGAGTAACTGCCTACCCAGATGGCATACCAGCCGCTTGAGGCGTCCTCAAACTCAATCATCGGGTCGAGGGTGTCGCCTGGAGCATCGTCGTTGCAGACCCAATCGGCGTACGGGTCGTTGATGATCAGGGTGGCATCTTCCCCGCCATCCGCCACGAAGAAGATGCGCAGATCGCCGGAGTCGTCCGATAGATACAAGTTAAAGTCCGGCGCGCTCGCGGCGTAGCCGACGCAGTCAACGCCCAGATCGAGCGCCTCCACGTCAACCACACCACCGCTGAGCAAGTCCACTGTGAACGGGTCAGGCGTGAAGCCGGGACTCAACTCCACCTCCCCAAAGGTGGGGCCGAGCGTAAAGTCCAATCCAGCACCCTCGCCAGCATCGCTGAACGTCCACTCCAGCGGCTCGCTCAGATCCATCTCCACCTGAGTGCCCAAAGCATTGCCGTCGCAATCGTCGGCTCTCAGATCGTAGGTGCCCGCAGGCACGTCGAAGGTGTAGATATCCCCAGGTACGATGACATCATCTCCCAGCCAGTCATCTCCCCACGTGTCGCTGGTCGAGGGGGAGATGTAGACGAAGCAGATGGTCTCGCTCGAGTTGTTGTACACAGTGAGCGTTACCGTCTCGTCAGTGGGCAGCTGCGTGGGGGATGGAGTCCGCGTTGGTGGGATAGACGTGGCGGTGGCTGGTCGGGACGTAGCAGTGGCCTCCGCGGTGAGCGTGGCTAGCAGGCCCTCATTAATATCACTGAAAACCTGACCCACAGCAGGCAATATCAGGATGGCTCCTGCCACCAGCGCCAGGCAAAGCAATCCGACGGCCGCCAGGCCCGCGCCGCCTAGCCCCAGCAAGATACCCCGCTTTCGTTTCTTGGGGGGTCTCATTTCGGCTGGAGGTGCCATCCGCCTGCCCTCCGGTGTGATGAGAGGAGGTGCGGCAGGAATGACAGAAGGACGCCGCGATGCGAACCCCAGCGCCCGTGCCATCTCTCCCGCGCTCTGGTAGCGCCGTTCCATCGCCATTTCCAACGACTTGAGTACAACCGCTTCCGTGTTCGGGCTGACGGCTCCGTTGATGCGGCGCGGTGGCGTGAAGGAGGATGGGTTGGCCATACGCTGCGTGGCCGTGGGGGGCACCTGGCCGGTGAGAGCCTGATAGATGGTCGCGCCCAGGCCGTAGACGTCGCTGCGGGGGTCGGTGTGACCCAGGCCCATATCGTACTGCTCCGGCGGGGCGTACTCGGGCGTCCCGGCCCCCCGCATCACCGTCCGCGTGCGCGGGTCCTGGGGGTCCCATAGTTTTACCAACCCAAAGTCAACCAACACCGCCTTGCCTTCTGGTGTGATGATGATGTTCTGCGGTTTGATGTCTCGATGGATCACGCCCCGTTCGTGGCAGTAGGTCAGTGCGTCCAGCAACTGTCCAACCCACGCCAGCACCTGCGCTTCCGGCTGTGCTCCCTCCCGCTGAATCCGATCCGCCAGGCTCTCCCCCTCGACAAAATCCATCGCCAGGTACTCGTTGCCCTGCCAGGAGAAGTAGTCGTTGACGCGCACCAGGCTGGAGTGGTCGAGCGTGGCCAGCACTTGCGCCTCCTGCTGGAACTGCTGGCGCAATTGGGCCAACATACTGACGTCGAGACCAGATTGAGGCATCATCTCCTTGAGCGCGACCGGCCGGTTCAGGCGCGTGTCCCAGGCGCGGTAGACGGCCCCCATCCCGCCTTGTCCCAGCAATCTGGCGACTCTATAGCGCTCTCCTACTACCTCACTGGTGTTGAGCGGCATGCTCTACCTCCATGTGAAAACGGGTTATCGCAAGCGCTAAATTCCAAGCAACATCACTATCACCAGTATCCCCAGTGCGCCAACCACGAAAGCAGCCTCCACCAACATGGCTCCGATGGTCACCATCCACCCGATCAGCACCAGTAGAGGTTGTGGACCGACGGTGACACTGACCAGCACACGTTGTCTCGATCCGTCCTTTAACTCCATCTCTACGTGAGCGTGAACATCCTGCTTGGCAGGCACAAAAATGCGGGTGTGCCAGCCAATCCAACGCTTGAGCCATCCCCCCCGCAACTGCAACCGTCCTGGCTTGAGACGGGTGGTATTCAGCGTGACAGTGACCTGGCTACCGCTCTTGCTGACGCTCTGAGGACGGACGTGGAGCCACGGAACGTCGGTGCTGAGCGTAGCCCGCTCGCCAGCAGGTAAAGTGATCGCCAAAGACTGGGCTGGCGCACCACCGCCGGCTGGCACCGCTCCAAAGTCCAACGAAGCCGGGGTGGACGCCAGTTTACCTGGCACGGAGGGCGGACGTGCAGCAGGACTGGCAGGTTTTCTCTTCCCCTTCGCCGGAGGCCGTCGCCGTTTTACTGTACCGTTTCCCAGAAGGGCGGTCCGCATCTCCTCGGTAGACTGATGGCGCTTGCTTTTATGGGGCTCCACTGCCTTTGCAATCGCGGCCTCCACCTCACGGCTCACTCTGGGGTTAAGGCTGCACACCGGTGGGAATTTGAACGGGGTGGTTAGCGGATCACGCAGGGTGAGCAACTGGTGGAGCATCGCCCCCAACGCATAGATGTCAGACTGCTCATTAGTCTGGGATTTGCCGTACTGTTCCGGTGGAGCATAGCCATCGGTGCCGAACTCGATGGTGTCCTTCCGCTTGCCCGGCTTGAAGAAGCGCGCAATGCCAAAGTCAATTAACTTGACCTGGCCGGAGACGTCCACCACCATCACGTTGGCTGGCTTCACGTCCCGGTAGATGATCTTGGGCTTCTGACTGTGCAGGTAGGAGAGCACGTCGCATAGTTGGTCTGCCCAGGCCAATACCTGGTCCTCGGGGAACGGGTCGCTGCGCCCTTCCATCAGTTTCTCGAGAGTCTGCCCCTCGATGAGTTCCATCACCATGTAGTGGCGCTCACCCTCCTGGAAGCGGTCGGTTACCCGCGCCAGGCTGGGGTGTTCCAGCCGGGCCAGCAGTTCCGCCTCGCGTTGGAAGGACTCAAGCACGCGCGTCCGCTCGGACGGAGCGATGGCCGATTCGGACATCTCCTTCACAGCGACGACTTTACCCTGGAGCCGCTGATCCTGAGCTTTGTAGATGGCTCCCATGCCCCCCTGGGCGATTCTCTCCAGGATGACGTAGCGGCCGACCAGGATGGTGAGGGGGAGCAGCTCACCGGTGCCGAAGCGGCCAGGTTTTTGCGCCGGCGGTGGGTGGCTGCGAAGGGGCGGCGGGGCTGTTGACAGC
>CAZMOT010000134.1:0-9217 GCA_964568065.1 uncultured Anaerolineales bacterium | reverse complement strand
TGGTCAAAATTGCAAAAGTCTTGCCCGGTTCTCTCTTAGGTTGACGCGCATGGGGGGTAGCCCCTTTCCGGTATTAAGATGGCTCAATCATTTCTTGACCGTATCTTGACCATGTCTCAATTATACCACACTTGTCAATACCCACATGTTGGCTGTGTCATTCTGAGCGACCGGAGGGAGCGAAGAATCCCGTCAGTCCACCGGCTCGATGTAGCGATCCAGTGCCCGGTCGCTGACGAACGGCACAAAGCCCAGCGCCCGGGACGTTTCGTAGACCCAGGCGACGTTCCCCGGCTCCAGGGCATAGTCCACGGTGAAGATCAGCACGCCTTTTCGCTGTGCCAGCGTCAGGTAGCGCAGGTATTCCTCGCTGCTGACGTGAAGCGTGCTCTCGGGGTACTCGTCGTAGACCCTGCGGCAGGGCTCGGAGAGGGAAGCGCGGTAGGCGTCGGTGTCTACCTCGGCGTCGGTGCGGGGCAGGGGGCAGTCGCCGGGCGGGTCGTTGTCGGCCCCGCCGTCGAACCAGACCTGCTCCTGAGCGATAGCGTCAATGGCTGCCAGGTAGTCGTCGCGCTCGGCCAGTTCGGCCCCGTTTTGGCCGATGACGATAAAGTCGGGCCGTTGGGCGCGGGTGAAACCGGCGATGTCCTCCACCCACCAGATCATCTCCTGCACCGGATCCACTCCATCTTCTTCGGCAATGGCGATCACGTTCTCATCGGAGTAGGCTTCCACCCAATCCAGGTACACCCCATCGAAGCCGGCGTCGAGGATGGCCTGCAAATAGCCGCCCTCGCCCAGCCAGATTTCGCGCCACTCGTCGTACCAGTAGGCGACCGGGTAGTTGCCCTCCCAGCCGTCGGGGTCGTCGCCGGCGATCCATGCGGGGTTCCCGACTCCCCAGCCCTCCTGCCAATAGGTGCGATACTCCTCCGCTTCGGCGATGTCCACATAGGCGATGACCAGCTTGGGATGGGGAGCACCGTGCAGTTGCGCCACCACGTCGGCCATCGGGTAATCGGTGTTGTTCTCCTCGGAGGGGATAAAGTCGAGCACGACCATGTCGTACGCGGAGGCGACGATCTGCTCCACGACCTCTGGCTCCAGGTTGACGTCAATCAGGTACAGCCAATGGGTCACCTCTGCCAGACGTGTTGTGCCGGTAGATGGCCCAATGGCGCTGGATGGGCGTATCGTGTTGCGCCCCCAGTATTTGAGGATCACGTCCATCAGGTCGTTCGCTGCAACGTCGGTGTGATTGTGAGGATCGGGGCCGTGGCGGAAGTTGAACCCGTTCACCTCCTCCGTCCACGACCCCCACGAGGGATCCCACACCCACAATGCGTGGTTCAGGCCACGCCGCTCGAACAGATCCATCTGGTCGTCCATAAACTCGGCCGCACCACCCACCCAGCGCACGACGCCGAACTCGTTTACCGCCACCGGCACCCCGTGCGTGGCCGCAAAGTCATCAACCATCGAGAGGAGATCGTCCAACCAGGTGCGGTCAAACTGGTCGTCTTCCCCATCCCAGTCCGTGTCGAATTCGTCCGGGTACTCGAACTCCAGGTCCTGCCACCACTGGTGGGTGTATTGATGTGGCGCGTACTGGTGCGCCACGTAGACCGTGCGCGGGTCGCCGGTGGGTTGCAAGTAGGGCAGCCACGCGACGCCGCTGTAGCCCATCCCGCCGATCAGGATGGGGGTGTCGGCATCCACCTCGCGGATGGCGGCGCTGATGCGAGGGTAGAGCTGGTTCCAATCGTACAAGGTGCCCTCGTAGTCGGCGTGAAACTCTTCCGGGTCCCAGACCTCCAGCCAGACTTCGTTGGCGTTCGGCTCGACCATCAGGTCGTAGCCGACGACGATGAGGTTGTCGCGGTAGCGCTCGGCCGTGTAGCGCCACATATCCACCCAGGCGTCCTGGGCGGCCTGGTTTTGCCACACACCGTCGTTGAGGTAGCTCTCGTCGTACCAGTCCCCAACGTCTTCGAGGCAGCAAACGCTGAACTCGGCGCGGCCCGGCCCGGTGCGGAATGAGATCACGGCGAACATGTCAGCCTGGGCGATCATATCGAGCAAGTTATCCAGGTTGTCCTGGATGTCCTGGTCGAGGGTGTAGGGCAGGGTTTCGGTGAACAGGCCGGGGTGGGAGACGTTGACATAGTTAGCGCCCAGCGCCGCCAGCCGGTCAAAATCCTCCTGGGTGTAAGGTGGCCCGACGGGGCCGGAGCCCATAAACTCAACCCCATCCAGTTCGGTATACACGCGACGCTGATAGATGTTAGCACCGCGCAGTTGGGTGCCTTCTGTCCACAGCGCCCACTTGTCAACCTCGGTCGTTGTGGTGGGAGGTCGTGGCGGGGTGGGGCCGGGTGCCGTTCCGGTGGCGATGGGCGGGTGGGTCGTCGTTGGGATTTCACCGTCTGAACCGGATGGCCCGATGCCACAGGCCAGGACCGAGCCAATGAGAAAGGCCATAGTCAAGAAGATGATCGGGCGTGGGTGATTCATTCTTGTTATCCTCCTCGGAGAGAGATTTGTCTGACTGGGCTACCAGGACTCGCTGGAGCGGAATGCTGTTCTGGTCAATAGCCAGGTGGGGGCATCGTCGTCAACTGTGAAAGAGAGCGGCGGGTTGCGTAGGGCACATACCCTTTGTTGATTGAGTTGGTGTAGGCAACGTTCGCATAGGTCAGCGCATATTCGCAGTTGAATACAGGCAACCCGGCACCCAGGTACTGATCGAGATAGCCGACGTAGTAGTTGGTCAGATCAGGGTCGTTCGGCCAATCGTATCCGTCGGTATCGTACCAGTCGTCGGTGGCGGTCCCATCGTACCATACGGCTTCTTGGGCAATGGCGTCAATGTGGTTGAACAGATCCAGGTGTCCATCACACAAGGCAGCACCGTTCTGTTGGATGATGATAAAGTCGGGATTGCGGGCGGCCGCGTACGCCCTCATCTCCTGGATGAAAGCGATCATCTCGACCGCCGGGTCCTTGCCAGCTGCCTGAGCTGCGGCCACGACGTCCTCATCCTCGTACCCTTCCACCCAATCGAGGTAGATGCCGTCGAAGCCGTCCTTGATGACCTCGTCAATGACGCTGTTGTAGTCTCTATCGGGGTCGCTTCCCTGATTGTTACCATAGATGACAATGTCTTTCCAGCGTGGGTCCCAGTACGCAACCGGGTAGTTACCCGACCAGCCGTCGGGATCGCAGGCGAGGATATAATCCGGCCACGTGGCCGGGGGATCGCCTACGCAGTCCCACTCTCTAGGCGACCAGATCCAGTACCAGCGCCAGTTCTCGGCCTCGCCGATATCCACGTAGGCGATGACCAGCTTGCGGTGCACTCCATCGCTGGCCGGGCTATTCTTCAGTTGCGTGACCATGCCCCGGGTGTCAAAGTCCATGTCGTCCGATGACCAATCAGTGCAGGTCGGTTCCAGCACCAGCACGTCGTAGTGGGAAGCAGTCAAGGTATACACAGCGCCCGGCTCGCTGATGCCCTGGAGTTGGTAGGCCCAATAGGTAACATCGGCCAGTGGCATCGAGCTACTAGCCTTCGACACCAGAGGCAGGTAGGCCGTCGCCACTGGGGTGAAGGTCAGGGCGCTGGTGTGGCGAAGGCTGTTGTTCCCACCATCATCTTGCCCTACCATGGCGCAAGCCGTCCTTTGTGCCTCCACCGCACGCTCGGACAAAGCGAGGTGGCCAGGTTTGCAGAACGTCAAAACCCCCGCAGTCGCCCCAGCGGTGACCATGGCGAGCAAGATCGCTCGTGACCACCGATTCCACAACACTGCTTTCAAGCCTTCCATTTCAAACGGGTGTAAACGCTCTTGTTTCTCCGGGGGGCATTTCGCCACGAATTGCACGAATTGACACGAATGTAAGAGAAAAATTAGTGAAAATTCGTGTAATTCGTGGCAAGAACGCAAGCAATGTGCCGTTGGGAAATGAGAGCAACTGCACCCATTTCAAACCCTCCCGTTATGGACGGCAGTTCGGCTCGTGGCCGAGTTTGACGATCAGCCCGAGTAATCAATAATTCTTCAGCACTGCTGGCAGGTAGATTCGCGTGCCGCCGACGAGTAGACTGACGCTGGCCGTCTGTGTGACGCCGTCCGTGGCGGTGATCGGCACAACGTACCACTGACCAGGCAACAGTGCAGGATCGGTGTGTCTATCAGTGATGGTGAGCGTGGCCTGGCCCAGTGGGCTCACCGAGCTCGGGACAAGTTGCAGGGTCAGGCTGGGCGATGGGCTGGTCGTGACCAGGCTGACGTTGGCGGTGGAGCCGCCGCTAGACCTCACGCTGATGGTGTACGTGGCGACGCCGCCGGGATCAATGGCGCGACTGGGAGGGGCAGCGATCAGGTAGAGCAATGTGACTACCTCGAAATTGGAGACGTCTACGGTCGCCTGCGCCGGGTCGGGGTTCTCCGGCCCGCAGGCGAACGGGATCTGCTCCAACTCCAGGTTTAGTGCCTCAATCACGATCTGCCACTTGGTCTTGCCCGCCGGGAGGCTCGGCTGGCCGATCAGCGCCTGGACCTGGGCGTCGGACAGATCGAGGTCGGCGGTGTGGATGTCCTCGGCATAGAAGGTGAATCCGCCGGCGTTATCCACCAGGATCGCGCCGTAGGTGCGCAGCGCCGCGAGGAACATGCGGGTGATCGGCGCCAACGAGTTCTCGTCAATCGAGTTGCACGTCTCGTCCACGATCCCTGCCTTCAGGCAGATGCGCTGCCCTGCGGCCAGGGCGTTGGGATTGGTGTTGTAGAAATCGGTCTCCGTCGTTGACGCCGGGTAAAAGTAGTCGGAGGGAAGCGGCGCATACGGATCCTCACTGAGGTTGCGCAGGCCGGGGATGGCGACCGCCAGGGCGTGCTCAATCGCCCCGCTCTCAATGTCCTCGGGCATGATCAGTCCGGCGAGCAGCGGTGGCCCCGTGGCGCGGGCGCTGGAGTACGTGTCAATATTCGCCCCAGACCCACGCACGTCGAAAAAGTCAATCGCCCCTGCCTCAAGGATCGCGGTCCCCATCAGTCCGCCTCCCAGGCTGTCGCACTCTGCGTTGCGAACAGTTGTCGCTTGCCAGAAGTCGTACTCGATGAACGTGCCGGGGTCGTAGAGCACCAGGTGTCCGTCGGCGTCGGTGTTCTGCGGCCCGGCGGGGCGCACCACGCCAGCGGGAGCGGGAACGGTCACCGGCCCACCCTCCTGCTGGTCATCCGGGAACTTGGGGCTGGGCCACGACGGCTGGTGGTCATAGTCGCAAATCAACACGGATTGCTCCCCCGCGCCCGCGCGAAACACGGGAATGGTGTAGTCGTCATAGTTCACGTACGGAAACGGCCAGGTAGTGGGCGGTGGCTGTCCAGTTGGGTGGAGTGACGTGGTGTCGCCGCGCAGCACGCGATATGTGACCAGGATTTGCTCGTCGCTCGTGGCCGAGACCGCTGCCTGGGTGACTGTCTGGTTCCAGGCGCTATCCGGGGCGAACAGTGGGGTGCTGAAAGTGAAGGTGCGCGGCAGCGTCGGGTTGGTGGTGGCATGGACCGCGCCGGGCTGGGCCAGGTCATCTATCCCGGTTGGCTGGCCGAGGGAGTGGGCGGCGGCAGGCGCGATTTCACCGTCCGAATCAGGCGAACAGACGCCGCAGATCAGGAGCAGCCCGGTCAGAATCACCGGTATCAAATAGGCTATTGCGCGTGTATGTTCACGATTCATCTTTCGTCTCCTGTTTTGGGTGCGTTTCACTTCGGTTGGGAGAGAAAGCCTTCAGTTAACCAGAGGTCATTCTGTTCCAGGGCTTTTCGCTTTTTTGCCCGAAGCCGATGGACTCCCGCGCTTGGTCACGGCTGGCAGGTAGATACGCTCTGTCAAGGAGTTGCTCTCGATGATGTCCGCCAGCTCTGCCCGTGCCGCCTCCCACACGTCGGGGTCCGTGGACCAACTGATGTCGGTGAGCACCCAGGTCGGATCCTCAGAATCGCTCACACCGTACTCCCACAGCACCTTGGGGACCATCTCGTTGACGATCTGAGCGGTGCGCGTCGGGTTGACGGCCGCCGCCAGCGTGAGATAATCCACGTCTTGAATGCCACGTCGCCACAGTTTGAGGCGTAGCGAGGCGAACGGTCCCTGCACGCCATAACTATCGGTGGGGTAGCGCGTGTCGGTGCCGGGGTAGAATAACACCCCATCGCCATTGAAATAGTTCCAGCCAGCCTCGCCTAGCGAGTCGTCGTCATAGTCGTAGCAGCCAAACGTTTGCGCTCGCTGAAAGACGTTGGTCTGGGCCTCAGGGGTATAGCCATAGCATTGGAAGTTGACGTAGTACGTAGATTCCCAGTAGAACCAGCGGTCAATCCCCTTCTTGTACTGGGCCCAGGCGGATACCCGCAGAGCGACTCCATCATCCTCAGTGGCAAAGCTGCCGGAGGCTGGCCGACCGCCGTTATAAAAGTAGAACCGCTTTTCGGGGTCTGCCGTGTAGCTATCGGCCGCATTTTGCCACGCCTCAGTGACACCCACTTGCATCCCTGAGGTAGGGATGTCGAGGGAGAGAGTCTCTGCTGCCGCCGTGGGCAGGTCAATCGTGGCCATGGACATCAATCGTTGGCCAGGACCTGGATTGTTGTCCATCCACTGCGCCCATTGCTCGATCTGGGGGTAGTCGTCGGACTCATCAATGAGATAGAGAAAGTAGTCGGTGGGTGTGGTAAACGCCTGGGCGTCGAACCAATTCACCCACGCATCGGTATTGGCCCACATGTCTGCCTGCGTGCCTCCCTGCCAAGACCAGCTACCGTAAGTGCCGATCGAATATACGTTGTTACCCACCCCAATACCAACGCCGTCATAGCCTTTGGCATGGGTGAAGAGTTCTCCGTTTAGACGAGAGGTCCAGATCTCATCCATTTGTTCGGTGTCGTCAAAGCCGTCAATGAGCGATATCTTGTGGCGGTGAGCGATCTGGAAATGCCGATCTGCAAGCTCAAGCGATTGGGTGGAGACAGCGGTCCCAGGCTCGGGATACGCATTGTCCTCGCCGAGGTAGCGGTCGTTGATGTTCTCGGAACTAAAAAACAGCATCGTCCTGGCGTTGGGCAAGTCGGGCAGCGTGAAATCGCGCACGCGCAGGCTGATGGTAATCTGCCAGGTGAGCGTCCCGTTTTCCGTCACCGTGATCGTGCCGGTATAGTCGCCTGCGGGCGCCGTCTTTGGGATGTAGACGTCGCCCCATAAGGACTGGTTGGTACCGGCCGCGATGGTGAAAGGTGAATGGAATTCGAGCGGCACGGCGATGTCAGGGTAGAACTTGTTGTGGCAGCGTCGGTTCTCCCAGCCCGTGCCGGGCTCGGGGTTGCCGTCGGCGTCGTGGGGCCGGCGGCAGCGTTTTGGGATGTGCCGCTCGTCGTAGTCATCATAAGCCAGGTCAACGCTAAGCCCCCGGATTTCCAGGTAGCGCACGTAAAAGAGCTCAATGTTGCGTCCAACGAAGTCAAAGACACCGTCGCCGGTCGCTGGCGTGGTCGTGATGCTGGCACCGCCAGGGCCAGTCAGCGATGTCAGGCTCACGTTGACGTTGGTGGTGTCTGTCGTAGGGGCTTCGAGCACCAGGTTAAAGGCCACCACTTCGTTGCGGGCGCCAAACAGGGAGATGCTCGTGCCGTCCCACACCGAGTTATGCACCGCGTTCGGGTCGCTGGTAGCGCGCAGTTCGTCGCGCGTGACCTTGTCGCCACCCTCGTTGGCCCATATCTGCGTGATGTTGCTGGGAGCAAGTGGCGTGAGGTGACCGCTGGCGGATCCGGCTGCCAATCCGGTGATGGTGAGGGACGGGGCTGGTGCTGAAACCTCACCGTCCGCGGCGGGCGTGCCGATGGTACAGCTCAAAAGCAGGCCGGCCAAGATAATTGGCATCAAATAGACTGTCGCGCGCGCGTGGTCACGGTCCATTTTCTACCTTTCCCTCGCTTTTCCTCGTATCGCTTCCCTGAACGTCAACGTCGTGGGTTGCCGAACAGGTCAAATCACGGCAGCCGCTCGGGCCAGTCCGGCGGCAGTGCGATCATGAACATCTCTACCTCGCCCGTGTCAAAGCGACCCCAGTTGGTCGTAAAGAGGACCCGCGTCAGGTCGGGGTTGGCACTGGCGTGTGGCTCGGCCCAGTAATAGTACTCCTCCGGCTGGCTTTCGTCCACCAGCGAGTGGGTATGCGCCAGCCGCACCACGCGCCCGCCCGGCTTGAGCTCGACCAGAAACACCTGGTCGTCCATCCAGGTGTGAGAGGCCACGTCGTCGTCGTGGGTGGAGACCACGGCCCAGCCGGGCCGGTCGAAGGCCAGCCCCGAAAAGTGCAGGCCAATCGCCGTGTGCCTGAAATCTATTTCCCACAGCGGCGTCACCGTCCCGGTGGCCAGGTCGAGCATGGAGATATAGTCGGTGTCAATGTCCTGGTAGATTATCACTTCGCGCCCCTGGGCGTCCAGGGCCGGGTCGTAGTGTCCGATGATGCGCAGCAGACCCCGCCCGTTGGTCAGATCGCGGTCGTAGACCATCAGGCCGCAGGGATGCGCGTCGTCGCCCAGGTATCCGGGCTGGCAGTAGTAGTCAAAGGAGGCGAGGAAGTAGTTTCCCAGGGGACTCATGGTCACGTGGTCAACGTCATCCTCCACGCCCGGCACGTCACGCACGTCGCGGATGGTCACCTGATCGGTTTGCCGGTCGTACACCAGGAAGGCGACGGGAATCCAGTCCTCGTTCTCCGCCATGAGGCCCCAGTAGCGGCGGTCGCGCGAGGGACTGCCCTCGTAGCGCGTCCACACGGCAGCCAGGTTCTGACCGGGAAGGTCGTCGGCAAAGTCGTGGACCTCGGTCTGCTCTGCAGTTTGCACGTTGTAGGACATCAACCGGGTCTCGTCCGAGTAGTAGAGCACGTCTGGATTGTCTGCGTCCCAGCGCGGCTCCACTTCGAGCGGCAGTTCACCAAGGGGCAGGAGCGTCTGGGCGTCGTACAGGTACCACGTGCCCTCGGTGCCATGCACCAGCAATTGGCTGCCATCGGCGTTGAAGGATTGCACGCGCGCGTATTCGTTCGCCAGTCCAGGCGAGGTGTCGTCCGGGGATGGGTCGTCCGCCCGATCGGTGACGCGCACCAGGCAGGTGCCAAAGGTGGGATCGGTGAACCACTGGCGTG
>CAZMOT010000133.1:0-9279 GCA_964568065.1 uncultured Anaerolineales bacterium | reverse complement strand
TTCAGTGGCCCGCCTCAGCCTTCCTGGAGTTTGTCCCCAATGTGTGACGCTCCCGGATTTGACGTTTCAGAAAACATAGCAGTGCAACATAATGGTATATGAGGCTATGAAGAAACCGCTTCAGTAGATTCTCATTGGGCTTGGGCCGTTTAACCTGCCCGCCATATCTTGGGAGTAGGCACCGCTGAAAGAAGCGTGAAATTAGCTGAAAAAAACGGCGGTACCGCCTAAAAAGCAATTTTGGCTCAAGTCAGGTGCCAAGAATTCCGCGATTTGATGTCCCATCATAGTGACACAATCTCCACGCTATGCTGTCAGTAGGAGGGATTACAAATCTCCACGGTTCGCTGTCACATAGAACTAAACGATGCGCTGTCACATCGCAGCTAAGGTAGCACGAGAGATGGTGGAGAGAACAGGGGTGGATATTGACCGACTCCTGGAACTGTTGGTCAAGAATGCAGCCGCCGAACTCACCACCTACTACTATACGATTCTGCGGGTCAACTTGATCGGACTGGAAGGCGAGGGTATCAAGGAGATCGCCGAGACAGCCCGCGTCGAGGATCGAAACCACTTCGAAGCCCTGGTCCCGCGCATCTACGAACTTGGAGGAGAACTTCCGGAGGATATGAAGGAATTCCACGACCTATCGGCCTGCCGACCGGCCCGTCTGCCCAGTGACCCCACTGACATCAAGGCGATGCTGACGGTGTTGGTGGAGGCAGAACGGTGTGCCGTGCGTGGCTACACCCAGATCTGCAATATGACGGCAGGCAAGGATCATCGAACCTACGATTTGGCTCTGGCGATCCTCAATGAGGAAATCGAGCACGAATCGTGGTTCTCCGAGTTTCTGGGTGAGGGGCCGTCCGGCCACTTTCTGCGTCGAGGGGAGACTTCTCCCTTCGTGTCCAAGTTTATGAAATAGGATTGGCGGGGCAACGGGGAGGCCCTGCACCAATCAGGGCCTCCCTAATGTTTCTGACGCAACCGTCCGCTGAACGCCGGAGATTGGGTTCCCGGACGATGTTCTGGCTTGGCAAGATCTGGCCCATGTGGCAGCAGGTCGCACTGGTTGGAAAGGTGGGCAGTGTGCTCACTTCCACCGCCACCCAGCACGGCGGGCAGGAATCCACGATACTGAGTTTTCACACCACGCTCCTGCATCATGGCATGATTATCGTGGGCGTGCCCTATTCCGAGCATTGGCTCCTGGTTGTAGACGAGATGAGCGGTGGAAGCCCCTACGGAGCCAGCACGATTACGGGTCTGGAGGGAAGCCGGATGCCTAGCGAGGACGAGCTGGAGATTGCTCGGGCTCAGGGGAGGCACGTGGCCGAAATCGCGAAGCGTCTCTCCAGCTAGGGAGAGCGAGCCAGCCAGCGAGATGGTATATGGAGACATGCTGTCGGGAGGCTGAGTATGCAAGAGTTGACAGACATGAAGTGCACCGCGTGCCGCGGTGACGAACCACCGCTCACAGACGAAGAGATCGCCGAACTGCTCGTGCAGGTGCCCGAATGGGAGGTCGTGGAGCGCGATGGCATCAAGCGCCTGGAGCGCCGCTTCAAGTTCCGCAACTTTGCCCAGGCCCTGGCTTTCACGAACAAGGTGGGCCAAGCAGCAGAAGCAGAGGGGCATCATCCTGCCATCTTGACCGAATGGGGCAGGGTGACGGTCACGTGGTGGACGCACAAGATCAAGGGGGTGCACCAGAACGACTTTATCATGGCGGCGAAGACGGACCAACTGTATTCGCCAGGCCGGACTTCACAGGCCTGAGCAAGAAGCAGGGCGATGCGCAGAGAGGCCCGGCTGGGAGGCGAAGTTGCGGTCGTAACCGGCGGGGGGCGGGGGATTGGCCGCGCGACGGCGATCCTCCTGGCCCGTGCTGGCTCCGCCGTCGTGATCACAGCGCGCACGGCGGAGCAGGTGGAGAAGACGGCTGAATACATACGCCAGGAGGGGGGACGCGCGCTGGCCGTCCCCGCCGACGTCTCCGACTGGGCGGCGGTGCGGCGGCTGACGGAGGAAACGGACCAGGCGTTTGGACCGGCCGACATCGTCGTAGCCAACGCTGGCGTCATTGATCCCGTGGGTGACACCTGGGAGCTGGAACCCGCCGATTGGGCGCAGAATCTGACCATCAATCTAACCGGAGCCTTTCATACGGCCCGCGTGTTCCTACCGGTGATGGTGTCCCGCCGCAGCGGGGTCATCGTCTTTAACTCCAGCGGCGCGGCGACGCATCCCGTGCCTGGCTGGAGCGCCTACTGCGCCGCCAAGGCTGGGTTGGATCACTTCGCCCGCAACCTGGCGGCAGAGATAGATCAGCGCGGCCTGCCCACTCGTGTTCACACGGTATACCCCGGCATCGTCGCCACGGCGATGGCGACTGATTTCCACGGCCAGGTGGTGAGCATTGACGACGCGGCCATCCGCGGCCGTGTGGCTGCCGATCTGGGGGTGCCGCTTCTTAAAGGGAGAGGAGAGTAAGCAGTCAGCATCAGAAGGGAAGAGACAAATGGAGACCTACAGATACGTGATCATCGGCGGCGGCCTTGCCGGCCAGAGGGGCGGTGACGGAATCCGCAAAGTAGACACAGAAGGGAGCATCGCTCTGGTGACGGCAGAGCCCCATATGCCCTACCAGCGTCCGCCGCTCTCCAAGGACTATCTCACGGGCAAAGAGGGGCTCGATCAAGTTTACCTCAGGGAAAACAGCTACTATGCCCAGAACAACATCGAGGTCATCAGTGGCGCACGTGCGAACAGAATTGACCCCGCCGCGCGCAATGTCACACTGGACGATGGCAGAGCGCTGGGATACGAGAAGCTGCTGCTGGCAACCGGCGGCCACGCCCGGCGCCTGCCGATCCCGGGCAACGGCTTGCCGGGCGTGTTTACCCTGAGGACGATCGAGGATGCCGATGCCATCCGTGAGTCCGCTGGCGCCGGCAAACGAGCCCTGGTCGTGGGGGGCAGCTTCATCGGCTCTGAGGTTGCAGCTTCACTGGCTCAGCTTGGCACCAACGTCACGATGGTCTTTCCCGAGACGCGCCTGTTGGAGCGCATCGTGCCGGAGGAACTGAGCACCTTCCTGGACGCCAAATACGAGACGCACGGCGTGCGCATCCTCACCGACACCAAGCCTGACCGCCTGGATGGCAGGGACAGGGTCGAACGAGTCGTGCTGGTCAATGGCGAGACGTTCGACGTCGACGTCGTCGTGATGGGCGTCGGGATCCAGCTCAATACGGAACTGGCCCGCGATGCTGGCCTTGAGATGGGAGAGAGGGAGGCTGTGATCGTGGATCAATACCTCCGCACCAGTGATCCCAATATCTACGCCGCTGGCGACATCGCTGTCTGGCCCGATCCCACCTTCGCCAGGCGCCTGCGGGTCGAGCACTGGGACGTCGCCCGTCGCCAGGGACTGAGGGCTGGGCGAAACATGGCGGGTGAGGAAAAGCCCTACACGGCACTGCCCTACTTCTTTTCCGATATCTTCGATCTCAGTTTCGAGGTGTGGGGCGACCTGACAGCCTGGGACCAGACAGTGCTCCGGGGCTCACTAGAGGGGGGCAGTTTCGCTTTCTACTACTTCGACCAAGACAGGATGGTGGGCGTGCTCGCGGCGGGCCGCCCCGACGAGGAGCGGAAGCCCATGCAGGCGCTCGTCAAAGCACGCTTGGTGTATCGGGACGTGGCGGTCAGGCTGCAAGATGAGCAGGTGGAGCTGGGTACGGTGGTCGAATGAGCAAGACTAAGCTGAGCGTGAGGAGAGAGATGGTTCAAAGTAGCTTCTGAAGGAGACGAACGTGCTATGAAACGTGAGAAAGCTCACAGAATATGGTTCCTTGTGCCGGTTGGCGTTGCTATGTTGGTTCTGACGATCAGCCTCATGTCACTGCAGCCACACCCCTCCCTTCTAAGCTGGCTCGTCCGAGGGACAGCGTTGCTTGGATACCAGGCTATCTTTCTGGCCATTGTCTCTTCTGCGTATATGAAGCAGATGTTTCGTATCTTTGGTCGCCCCTTCATCAAAGTGCACCACGTTCTGTCTGTGGCAGGACTGATCTTGATTACGTTGCACCCCATAGGAGCGGCAGTCGATGCAGCGAGCGTGGGTGTATTCTTGCCCAGATTCGATTCGTTGGCCACGTTTTTCCGGTTAGGTGGGCGTCTGGCCTGGTATCTTCTTGCTGCTGCCTCGCTGACTGCAGCACTGCGTAGGGGCACTGGCCGGACTTGGCGAGTGATTCACTTCCTCAATTATGTTGCCTTCTTGTTGGGGACCACTCACGCCATCATGATAGGCACAGACTTCCAAAGTGCCCCTGCTAAGGCCGTGGCAATCGTCCTGGCTCTTGTGGTCGTCGCCACATTCGCTCAGAAGCAGCTCGCCAAACGCAGGCGCAGAGGTGCTTCGGCGAAGACAACCTAAGAACAGACAGCCTGCAGTTTAAGCGCAGCCCGATCAGAAGACAGGAGGTGGGGAGAAAATGACACGCTATGGTGTTGAGACCAAACTGAGCCCTGAAGAGGTCATCAAGAAAGCCGAAGCTTACTTTGGTGAAGGGGGCCTCGGGCTCAAAGTAGTCGAACGGAATCCTTGTTGCGTTTACCTCGAAGGAGGTGGCGGGCACGTCTCTGTGACGGCCAGTACAGCGGATGGGGGAACGAGCGTGGAATTGGAGACCCGCGAGTGGGACTACCACGTCAAGCAGTTCATGCGAGAGCTAGGCCGGGTCCGATAGCGCTGAGGAGTAGCGATGAGCGGCGAATTCAGAGTACACATAGACCGGGACGAGTGCATCAGTTGTGCCGCGTGCTGGGCGACGTGCCCTGAGTTCTTTGAGGAGAACTCTGAGGACGGGCTCAGTCAGGTCGTCGAGGGATACAGGGTTGACGACGACCCCGGTGAGGGAGAAGCACCTGAGGAACTGAGAGGCTGCGTGGAAGACGCGGCCGACGAATGCCCCGTCGAGATCATCCACGTTGAGGAGTAGTTCCCCAATGGACAAGTACGAGGAGGTAACGGTGCCATGAGCGACGAGATAAGCATTCCCCGGGATAAGGTAGATGCGCTCTACGAAGGACTGGACCGGGAAGTTGAGGACTCACTAATGCAACTCAGAGAAGCTTTGTAGGAGAATGCAGAAATGGGTAGTGGTCAAATGGTAAGTGATGAGCGAAGGGTGTCAATGTTCAAGTATACGGAAACCCGCCAGATGTAGCGATTTTCGACACCCTATCGCCATATTTTGGGGCATCTGCTTGCTGACAAACTGGCTGTACAACAGCCATCACTTACCTCTATACCACTACCCAGAAATGAACGACAAGGAGAAATACATCTGGGCAGCGTTGAGAATAGGAATGGGATGGCTCTTCCTGTGGCCCTTCTTGGATAAGCTGTTCGGGCTCAGTTTTGCGACTGCTCCTGAGGATGCGTGGCTCGCAGGAGGATCCCCGACGTTCGGGTATCTCAAGTTCGCTACGGCCGGGCCGTTCAGCGGTATCTTCCAGAGCCTCGCCGGCAACCCCGTCGTAGACTGGCTGTTTATGGTGGGCCTTCTGCTGGCAGGTCTGGCGTTGCTGTTGGGCGTCGGGGTAAAGATCGCCGGCTATGCTGGTGCCCTGCTGGTACTGCTGATGTGGCTGTCGCACCTGCCCCTGGAGCACAATCCGTTCCTGGACGAGCATATCATCTACGTACTGGTCCTGATAGGCCTGGCAAGGGTCGGAGCGGGGCGCTGGATTGGGCTGGGCAAGTGGTGGTCTGAACGCATAGGGAGGTACCGCTTTCTGGAGTAGAAGCAGCGGGATGACGGATAAAGCCGATACGCATAAACGAATACTCATCCTGGGCGCGGGCTTTGCCGGGCTGTACACGGCGCTCCACCTGGACAAAACTATGGGCGAGGATGCGTCTGTGGAGATCACCCTGGTAGATCAGCACCACTACCACCTGTTTACGCCGATGCTCCACGAGGCTGCCGCTGGCGTGATCCAGCCTGGCCTGATTCTGACGCCCATCCGACGTGTCCTGCGCGGCAGACGGATCCACTTTCTGCGCGCCCGCGTCGAGCGCATCGACCTGGAAGCGCAGGAGGTCACCCTCTGCTGCAGGCAGATACCCTACGACGTGCTGGTCATCGCACTGGGTTCGGTCAGTGAGTTCTACGGGTTGGACTCGATCCGGGAGAAGGCCCTGGAGATCAAGGGCGCCGACGACGCCGACCGGCTGCGCTGTCACGTCGTCAACCATCTTGAGGCGGCTACCCGCGAGAGTGATCCCCGTCGCCGCAGGAAGCTGCTCACCTTCGTAGTGGTCGGCGGGGGATGCACCGGCGTGGAGACGGTCACCGAGCTGCACGAGTACCTGGTGCACTTGCACAAGGAGCAGTATGGCTTGATTGATCCGGCCGAGATGCGTACGGTGCTCGTCGAAGCGCAGAACTGCGTGCTTCTCCAGATGGGCCACTCCCTGTCCGAGGCCGCGCTGCGGCGGATGCAGAAGATGGGTATCGAGGTGATGCTGGATGCGCCGGTGACCCACTACGGCGAGGACGGCCTGGAGTTCGCCAATGGCCGGGAGGCGTTGCCTACTGACACTGTTGTCTGGGCGGCCGGCGTACGGGCCAACCCGGTGCTCGACGACTTGCCACTCGAGAAAGATCGTATGGGGCGCATCGTCGTTGACAGCACCCTGCGCGTGCCGGGCTATCCCGAGGTGTACGTGCTGGGCGATGCCGCGCACGCCGAGCATCCGCGCACCGGCGAGGTATATCCACCCACGGCCCAGGTGGCCTATCGCCAGGCCCCCATCGCCGCGGCCAACATCGCCGCCGACATCCTGGGCGGGTCTCACCGGCAGTTCGACTTCACCTACATCGGTGACCTGGTCTCTCTGGGGCGTCTGTCCGGCGTGGCCGACCCGCTCGGGTTCAGACTGCGGGGATTCCCGGCCTGGCTACTGTGGAAGTTCTACTACCTGATCAGCCTCGTCGGGTGGCAGAACCGGCTGCGGGTGGCGCTGAACTGGCTGTTGGCGTTGCTGTCGCCTATTGATAGCTCATTGCCCCAGCAGTGCCCGGCGGAGTGCGTCGGTGAGCTATGCCTGTGACGGAGACGCACTAGTACACGTGGGCGTAAATCCTTCCGCAGTTAGGCATTGGGCGAGAGCGTCGGTCGAGTAGGCCCGAAGGGCCGTATCGAGACCACGTGGCTCACAAAAACGCTCTCACGGGCAAAAAACGCTTGGTTTCGATACGCTTCTCCGCTAAACGCTACGAAGCTACTCAACCGGCGCTTACCCTACAACTGCCGAAGGATTTCCGCCGTGCTGTACTAGTGGGCGATCATGTGCGACGCAGGGGGTAACTGATTGAGGAGAAACGAGAGATGACTAAGAAACGCATCATGACTATCTTTTTCCTGCTGGCTGCTCTGACGATAGGTGGTTGTCGGGGCATACAGCGGTTGCTGCACGAGGAGTTGGACGACACACCTGCGCCGACGACGGTCCCGCTTCCCAGCCCGACGCCATTCCTCTCTTCGACGACCGTCGCCGGGGCAACCGCCGGTACGCCAACGCCCACTCGTGAGGCGACGGCGATGGCTACCTCTGTGCCTGTCCCCGCCCCGGTGGAGTCGCCCGTACGCATCATCCCGCCGCAAGAAACGATCAACCTTCCACCGGGCTTTGGAGTCTCGGTTTTCGCCCAAGGCCTCAGAGGACCGCGTATGATGGCCCTCGGACCTGACGGGTATCTCTATGTGGCCGAGCGCAGCGCTGGACGCATCGTCCGCCTGCCTGATCGTGACGGGGACGGGGTGGCCAACACTGCCGAGATCGTCGCCGAAGGATTGCGTGCGCCGAGCAGCATCGCTTTCTACAGAGATGGGTCGCTCTACGTGGGGGAGACGACGCGCGTCTTGCGCCTGAGCGAACCGGGCGAGGATGGCGTCTTTCAGAAGCAAGACGTGGTAGTGGAAGGACTGCCTGATGGCGGCCACAGCACCCGCACTGTTCTCTTCAGCCCCGATTGGGCGTCCCTTTTCGTCTCCATCGGCTCCTCGTGCAACGTCTGCATCGAGGGTGACGAGCGACGGGCGGCCATCGTGCGCTACAACCCGGATGGAAGCGGCGAGGAGATCTACGCGCGGGGTCTGCGCAACGCCGTCGGCATCACCTTCCGCCCTGGCACCGACGAGCTGTGGGCCACCAACAACGGGCGTGACTGGCTGGGCGACGACCTGCCACCGGAGACGATCTACGTAGTCCATCAGGGTGACGATGCAGGCTGGCCACGCTGCCACGCCGGGCGCATCGTAGATCCGGACTACGGGGAGCCTGCAGCGTGCGAGGGGGTGGCGGCTCCTGCGGTCGAGATGCAAGCCCACTCGGCACCGCTGGGGCCGACCTTCTACACCGGCCTGCAGTTTCCGGAGGAGTACCAAGGCGATCTATTCGTCGCCTTTCACGGCTCCTGGAACCGCAGCGTGCCTACGGGGTACAAGGTCGTGCGCGTCTCCATGGGGAAGGGGAATGGGGAGCCGGGCCCAGTGTACGACTTCGCCACCGGCTGGTTGCGCGAGGATGGTTCGCGATGGGGCCGGCCCGTCGATGTATTCACGGGGCCGGACGGCAGCCTTTTCGTCTCGGACGACGAAGGGGGTGTGATCTATCGCATCTTCTACGCCAGTCAATAAACAGAGACTCGTACGAGCGCAGCATGGGCCACCTGCGTGTGCCCCGCCTGGCGCGCCCCCGGAGGATGTTTGGATGAACGGACCGTGCCAGGTGTGGTACTAGATCTGAGAAGCGTCTCCCTTCGGCTGCGCTCAGGGCAGGTCGACACTGACCAGTTCCAACCAAATCCCAACGTTCTTGCACCATTCTCAACTGTAATCCCGACCGGGCCCATCGGTTTGGGTCTGCTTTTTGTGCTAACATGACAGTGGCTGTCGCGGACCATCTGGTGGAGTAGGTGTTGAATACGCTGTCCGACGATGGTGAGCGAAGCACTCTTGTAGTGATCAACGCCATCTTTAGGAAGAGCCCCCGAGGAGTAGGGAAGGTAAGAATGGATAGATGTAAGCACATACTGGTCGTTGACGACGACGAGCGGGTGCTCTTCGTCTTACGCCGTGCCTTGATGAGGCTGAGTGACGGATATGAGATCGTGACTGCCCAGAATGGCCGTGAAGCACTGGATGAGATCAATGCGAGACCTTTCGACCTGGTTATTACCGACCTGAGAATGC
>CAZMOT010000132.1:0-9304 GCA_964568065.1 uncultured Anaerolineales bacterium | reverse complement strand
GGTATAGGTGAGGACAGGAGTGGGAAGGATGTCCGGGTGGGGGTTGTGACGTAGCTCCTGGAGTGGCTCCGGCAGGTAGTAGGCGTAGCGGCCCGGCAGCGCGCGGATGAGAGCCGGGCAAGCCAACAAGCTGACCCCGAGCAGTACCAGCGCCACGATCAGAGCGGGAATGTAGCGCGACCTCACCATACGACCATCATACCAGAGAACGACACAGGGTACAAGGTGGACTATCTACGCCAACTGGCCTGAACAGGGAATCTGTGGCATACTGTAGGATGGAGGATGGATGTTGGAGGACAACGTGAAACCTAAAGTCTGGAACTTGAAACGCGCTCTCGTCATCGGCATGGTATGCGTCGTGTTGGCGAGTCTGACTGCGTGCCAACCCGCGACATCTGCCCCACCGACCGCTACCCCGTTCCCCATGGCGACTCCAACGTCGCTGCCCACTTCAGCACCGTCGCCCACCCCAACGTTTACCCCCACGCTTATACCATTGCTGACCTTCACGCCCGTTCCTTCCCCCGACGCTGCCCTCATCCGCGGGCCTTACCTACAATCTGTTACGACAAACTCGACCATCGTTGCCTGGGAAACCGACCGGCCCACCCATGGCGAGGTCATCTATGGTGAAACGGAGGGGTACGGTTCGAGTGTGGCCGACCCAGTGGTGGGCACACGTCACGCAGTCACCCTCACTGGCCTTTTGCCCTACACCGCCTACCACTACCGCGTCGAAAGTGGTGGCGCACCTTTGAGCGAGGACGTAACCTTCCGCACCGCCGCTGGCCACAATCAGACCGCGTTCAACTTTGTCGTCTTCGGCGACACCCGCACGCAACATCAATTCCACCAGGCGGTGGTGGAGCGCATCGTCGCGCAGGAGCCCGACTTCGTGTTGCACACCGGCGACCTGGTGGCCGATGGCTTGGACGCCGGTCAGTGGGACACCTTCTTCGAGATTGAGCGGGAACTGATAGCCCACGTCCCCCTCTTCCCTGCGCTGGGCAACCACGAGGGCAATGCCCCGCACTACTTTGACTTCTTTTATCTGCCCGGCAACGAGGGGTGGTATGTCTTCGACTACGGTAACGCCCGCTTCTTATGCCTGCAGGTGGACGGCATCGCGGACTTTGGTCCCCAGAGCGAGCAGTACGCCTGGCTGGAGGCGACGCTGGCGGCCAATATGCAGCCCTGGCTCTTCGTCTACTTCCACATACCACCCTACAGTTCGGTACAGGACTATAGCGAGGAGATCGTGCGCCAGACGCTGACCCCGCTCTTTGAGCAATATGAGGTAGACGTGGTGTTCAACGGCCACAAGCACAACTACGAGCGCAACGAAGTGAACGGCGTCACCTACGTCGTCACCGGCGGGGGTGGTGCGCCGCTGTATGCGATGCAGGAGCAGGAACCGACGCAGGCCGCGTTTGCGAAGGCCTATCACTTTGTGTTGCTAGAGATTGACGGCAATCGTCTTGAGGCGACGGTCATTTCCAGGGAGGGGGAGGTGCTCGACGAATTTGAGCGCAGTGCGGACTAAATGATGCGTGCTTCTTCTGCGATTGCTTGGCTGCCATCCCCACAATGCGTGCGGGGGTCTTGTGTTTCTAACGCATTTCCAATGCAGCTCTTGCGCCAATCTGGAGCAGACCCAGGCTCAGGCTTTGATCCGCGACCACGTATCCGGGCGCGTGCGACTCTGGTTGCTCCTACACTTCTCTACGAATTAACCAACGCCGTCCTTCAAGCGATGCACCGAGGGCGGGTCACCATTGAGGAGGGTGAGGCTATACTGGTTGCGTTCGAAGGCCTGGGTATCGAGATGGAGCCGGTGACCTGGCAGCAGATGCTGCCCCTTGCCCGGCGATTTGACCGCTCGGCATACGACGCAGCCTACTTGGCACTGGCCAAGATGAGAGTTGAGCCCCTGATCACCGGCGACCTGCGGTTGTATAACGCCGTTCGCGATACCCTGGACTGGGTATGGTGGATTGGGGACGCGCCGCAATGCAGCAACTCCAGGTGAGTGCCCGCGTCTTCCTCTGCATTTTGGAACTGGCACGCGCAGTTGCGGAAATGGTCGAAGGCGAACGGCCCCTTCCGTGCATCCCACGCACCATCAGCAATGCTAGGCTGGTTGGTGGTGGTCACTGACCGCGACTTGGCGAGATCAACCTGGCCCACCGCGGGGTGTTCTTCCCGGATGAATTGCCCGAATTCGGCGCGCGCACGCTCAGAAGCGTGCGCGCTCATCACGACGCGCCACGTTTCACGCTTTGGGTGCGACGATTGATCGTCGGAAATCAAGCTGCCAGCGGTACCCCTTTGCGGTGATACTGCCTGGGTGGTGGACGGTGCTCGGACCAGAAATCGTCCCACCGGCCACTCAAGATGGCAGCCCGAACGTGGGAAACAGCCTCGGCACGCTCCTCTTTCCACCGCATACCAGGTTGGTTGATGCGAACTCCCACGACCTGTTTAACGGCGCTCTCAGCAGAACCACTGCCAATTTGAAGCCCCTGCTCAATGTACTCTGGGTAGTTCATACGCGGGCTCTGGTTTTCAAAATACGTGATTGCACCTCCCAAAGGCTCAGGCCTGGTGCGACGCTGCAAGGAGAAAGCACGTAACTCCCGCAATACGGGAGCTGGCCCCTCGTGCTTGAGGGTGTGGCAGTACTTCTCACCCCACTCTTTGACTTCATCCGTTTCTTCGCCTAGCACAGATTTCCCTGCACCCCAGATATACCCAGTGGCGTGGTAGAAGTCCACGCTCTCGGTGGTTTTGCGGGGAGGAAACGCAGCCGCGACTCGGTTCCAGATCCAACTGGCACCATCTCCCAAGACAGGAATCTGTTCCGCAAAGTCCACACCTCGTTTCACGGCCACCAAGTAAGCGGCCCGCGCCAGATTCTCAGCCCCCGTGGCCACGACATACTCGATATCGACGGCATGAATCTCGGTCTTGCCCTCCTTGGTACGCCGTTCCTCGGTCTCGTACACGGCAGCGACCTTGATCTCCTTGCCTTGACCGTCTGGCTGTAAGTAGTTGATCCCATCAGCGCTCACATACAGTCGCTTTGGTGGAACAGCAGCTTCACAGGTCGGCAACTGATGTTCTTCCCAGGCACGGCGTACAGCCTCTTCCTGCTTCTCACGTAGCGCTTGCCCGATCTCTACCGTGTGGTTGTTCACCGTGTCGTGGCTCACGTGGATACTACAGTACTTGCTCAGAAAGACTTGTGCTTTCTCGAAAGGCATAAATGCCCCCAGGTAACTGACCATCTCCTGTACGCGCGGGCTCAGTTCACTCGCTCCGAGTCCCAACCGCTCATCCAGCGGCACCCACCCGCGGTGACACGCAGAATGGTTATAGTATGCCCGCTCCAGTTTCATCTCCCCCACAGTGGTAACATAGCACCGAGGTTCGTACCTCTCCCAATACACGCTCTCCCCGCACTCAGGGCAAGCAACCTTGCCCTTGTGGCGGTATCGATCCATTCTTCCCACTACCAACAACTGCGTGTCTTCCCCTATCCGACGAATCCACTCGCGGATCCTGTCTTCTATCTCTACTATCGTAGGCTCGTGATCCGTCCCCTCGCCGTTGCTCCACTGGTACAAGTCGATCAACGTTTGACGAAACACTTCTGTCATCTCCTCAATTTGCCTCTCCACCTCGGCTGGTATTTCCTTGCTCATCGTCCCTCCTCCTCCGATTGTGGGACAATTCTATCACATCCGTCATTTTCCGACGATCAGTCGTCACACCCTCACGCTTTACGGGCTTCGCGTTCTTGGCCTCTTTGCGGTATAATATCCGTGAACCCATGTTTGGAGGTCACGCTTGGAAATCGGCACCGTACAACCTGTAGACATTGAGCGCGAGATGCGCAGCGCGTACCTGGACTATGCGATGAGCGTCATCGTCTCGCGCGCCCTGCCCGACGCCCGCGACGGTCTTAAGCCGGTCCAGCGCCGCATCCTCTACGCCATGCACGATATGGGCATGCAACCCGACACACCGTATAAGAAATCCGCCCGTATCGTCGGCGAGGTGCTGGGCAAGTACCATCCCCACGGCGACTCGGCAGTCTACGACGCGATGGCGCGGATGGCCCAGGATTTCTCCCTGCGCTATCCGCTGGTGGACGGGCAGGGGAACTTTGGCTCGGTGGACGGCGACAGCCCCGCCGCCATGCGTTATACCGAGGCTCGCCTGAACCGCATCGCCACCGAAATCCTGCTCGACATCGGGAAAGACACTGTAGACTGGGTGGACAATTTCGACGGCACGTTGCAGGAGCCGGCCGTGCTTTCGGCTCGCTTACCCAACCTGCTGGTCAACGGTTCCTCCGGCATCGCCGTCGGCATGGCGACCAACATCCCACCCCACAACCTGGGCGAGGTATGCGATGCGCTGGCTTACCTGGTTGATCGCTGGGACGAGCTGGATGAGATGACCGTCGAGGACCTGATGCAGTACGTCGAGGGGCCTGATTTCCCCACTGGCGGCATCATCGTCGGGCGGGAAGGGATCACCCAGGCCTACGTCACCGGCCGTGGGCGCGTTATTGTGCGGGCGATGACCCACGTCGAGGAGATGCCCGGCAACCGTCATCGCATCGTCATCACCGAACTGCCCTATCAGACGAATAAATCATCCCTGCTGGAGCGCATAGCTACCCTCGTTCGCTCCGGCCGCATTGATACCATCTCTGACCTGCGAGATGAGTCGGATCGGCGAGGGATGAGCATCATCGTCGAGCTCAAACGCGGCGCACAACCACGCAAGATACTCAACCAACTCTTCAAGTACACCCCGCTTCAATCCACCTTCGGAGCGCAGATGTTGGCGCTGGTGGACGGCGAACCGCGCTTGCTGAGCCTCAAGCGCGCGCTGCAACTCTACGTCGAGCATCGCCAGGACGTGATTACCCGCCGCACGCAATATGAACTGGAAAAAGCCCGCCACCGCGCCCACATCCTCGAAGGCCTGAAGACCGCTCTCGACCGCCTGGACACCGTCATCCAGACCATCCGCCAGTCGCCCGACGTCGAAACCGCCCGCCAGCGGCTGATGGAGCGCTTCGAACTGACGGAAATTCAGGCGCGGGCGATTCTGGACATGCAACTGCGGCGATTGGCAGCTCTGGAGCGTCAGAAAATTGAGGACGAGTACCTGGAGTTGATCCAACGCATCGCCTATCTGGAGGACCTGCTGGCCTCGCCGCGCAAGATTCTGTATCTCATCAAAGAGGAACTGGCCGACCTGAAGCACACCTACGGCGACGGCCGCCGCACCCGCATCGTCAAGGAGGAGGCGGCATTTGATGAGGAGGACCTGGTTGTCGAGGAGGATGTGCTGATCACGATCACGCAGCGCGGCTACATCAAGCGCGTGCCCGTGGAAGCCTACCGCGCTCAAAGGCGTGGTGCGCGTGGGGTGATCGGGATGACCACCCGCGATGCAGATGCCATACTCTACCTCTTCTCCGCCCGCACCCTCGACTCCATCCTATTCTTTAGCGACCGTGGCAAGGTTTACCAGGAGCGCGTCTACCAGATTCCCAGCACCGACCGCACCGCCAAGGGCGTGCTGCTGGCTGGCATCCTTGCCCTTGGCGCCGACGAGCAAATCACAGCCGCAGTGGCCCTGCCGAATTCCGGACGGTGCCCTGAGCCTGTCGAGGGGCAGGATGGCTATCTGACGATGGTCACGCATCAGGGTCGGGCCAAGCGTGTCCAGTTGAGTGAGTTCAACAACGTGCGACCTAGCGGGCTGATCGCTATACGCTTGGACGAGGAAGATAGACTGGGCTGGGTTAGATGGACATCTGGCGACCAAGACCTGATTATCGTCACCCAGCAAGGACAGGCACTACGTTTCAGCGAGGAAACGGTGCGTGTAATGAGACGCAACGCCGCTGGCGTTAATGCCATCAAACTGGACCCAGGGGATCGGGTCTGCAGCGCATGCGTCGTCGAACCGGACACTGAACTGTTGATTATCACGACCAAAGGGTACAGCAAGCGCACACCATTGAGCGAGTTTTCGACCAAAGGACGCTATGGAAAGGGAGTGTGCTGCCTGGGTGGCAGGCGGGAGCAGACTGGCGTCATCGCCGCCGCCCGCGTGGTGCGACCCGAAAATGAGGTTACACTCATCTCATCGGGGGGCATGGCATTGCGCACGCCCGTGGCCGATATTCCCCAGATGGGGCGGGTGACCCGAGGGACGAGGGTGATGGAATTAAAATCGGGGGACGAGGCGACGTCGGTGGCGGTGGTGAGCTGAACTGGTAGATTGGTAAACTGGGGATGAAGAGCAAAGATGCCCAGCGCGTGCCGCGCCTGTTCCCAAATTGAGCAGTGGAGAGTGTGAGGTCGTGAGCGAGATGATAACTTGTGTTGCCGAAGCGCGGGAAATCGCGACTGAGGCTTTGATACAGGAGGAGAGGGGAGATGTGGACTGATCTGCGTGAGCGTCGCCCCGGCCAATTGCTGGCCTTCATGCCGGAGCCGGAGGCCCAACTGATGGCCGAGACACTGGTGGCCCTCGCCAACTCCGACGGCGGCACCATTCTCATCGGCGTGGACGAGAGAGGGCAGTTCACCGGGCAAGTCTACGCGGATGAGGTCGAGGTGGCACTGCGGGCCGCGGCGCGGGAGTGTCGCCCGCCGGTGGAGGCCCGCTGGCACCAGGCGGCAGCGGAAGAGGGCCTGGTCTTTGCCATCGTCGTCGCCCGCAGTCCCGAACTTCACAGCCTGGCCGACGGGCGTGTGCTGATCCGTACCGGCGCAGAGAACCGTCCCCTCAGCGGCGACCAGATTCGCCAACTGGCCGCCACAAAGTCCACAGGCGATTTCGAGGCGGAACCCGCGCCCGGGGCACAGAGGGGGGACTTTGATGGCGAGGTGATCGCAGAGTTCATTGCGAAATGGGAGGAACGCCGGCACCGGGAATGGACGCGCCCTGTGGACGATTTACTGTTCGAAGTGGGAGCTGTGGATGAGGACGGTCGCCCCACCGTCGCAGGCGTGTTGCTATTCGCCCGCAATCCTCAGGTGTTCCTACCCCGGAGCGGGCTGACCTTCGTCAAGTTCGTCGGCACGCAGCCCCGAGGCGAGGCCGGGCAGCCAAGCTACGGCCGCCGCGAGGAAATCGGCGGGCCGCTGGCGCGCATCATCCAGCGCACCTGGGAGATCGTGGGTGACGAGATGCACACCGGTGCGGTCGTCACCGGGCTTGAGCGGGAGGAACGCACCGAGTACCCGGTCGCAGCCGTGCGCGAGGCATTGGTCAACGCCGTGGCGCACCGGGACTATCGGCTGGGTGGGCGGCGCATCGAGGTGCGCATGTTCGCCGACCGCATGGAGATCATCAGTCCCGGAGGACTACCTGGCTTTATCACCGTGGACAACATTATCGAGGAGCACTTTTCGCGCAACCCGCGCCTCGTCTCCGGCCTATACCAGTGGGGCTACATCGAGGAACTGGGATTGGGTGTGGATCTGATGGTCGAGGAGATGGTGCGGGCCGGTCATCCTCCGCCCAAATTCAGAGACACCCCCTATTCCTTCACCGTCACACTCTATAACGTCCGCGAGCGCGCTCCCCTGCCTACCTGGACGCACACGATGAACGAGCGACAAGCCAGGGCGTTGGCCTACGTGCAGGAACACGGCCGCATCACCAATCGCGAGTATCGCTCCCTCTGTCCCGACGTCAGCGCCGAGACCCTGCGGCTCGACCTGGTGGACCTGGTGGAGCAGGGAATCTTGCTCAAGATTGGCGCCAAGAAGGGGACGTACTACATTATGAAATGACCAAACCAATGTTATTTATCCCAAATTTATCCCAAATCCAATTTGGGATATTCTGTCCAATACTATCACTTATGTCAAGGAGAAATTCCAATGGACCTGCAACTCGGTGACGAACACCGCATGATCCGTGACATGGCACGGGACTTTGCCCAAAATGAGATCGCGCCCATCGCCGCTCATCACGACGAGACGGGCGAGTTCCCCTACGAGACGATTGTGAAGATGGGGGAACAAGGCTTCATGGGCATCGAGGTACCTGAGGAGTATGGGGGCCAGGGGATGGACACTCTGGCCTACGTGCTGGCCCTGGAGGAGATCTCCAAGGCTGATGCCTCCCACGGCACTATCATGTCCGTCGACTGCTCCCTCTTCTGTTACGGCATTCTGCACTACGGTACGGAGGAGCAGAAGCAAAAGTACCTGCGGGCGGTCGCCAGCGGGAAGGTCGTCGGGGCCTACGCGCTGACCGAGCCCCAGTCCGGCTCCGACGCCGGCAACATACGGGTGACAGCCGCACTCTCTCCCGACGGCTCCCACTACGTCATCAACGGCACCAAGTCGTGGATCACCAGCGGGCCAGTGGCCAAGTACATCGTCCTCTTTGCCCAGACTGACCCCGACGCCAAACCCCGTCACAGGGGCGTGAGTGCCTTCATCGTTGACACCGACGAGCCGGGCCTCGAACGAGGCAAGATCGAGCCCAAGTTGGGCATCCGCGCCTCTGCCACCTGCGAGATTCATCTCGAGGACTACAAGTGCCCGGTGGAGACACGGCTGGGGCAGGAGGGGGAGGGCTTCAAGATCGCCATGGCGGTGCTGGACGCGGGCCGCATCGGCATCTCTGCCCAGGCGCTGGGTATTGCCCAGGCAGCTTACGAAGCCTCCGTGGAATACGCCCGCGAGCGAGAGGCCTTCGGCCAAAAGATCGGCCAGTTCCAAATGATCCAGCAGCAATTGGCCGACATGAAATGCCGCATCGAGGCCAGCCGGTTGCTCATCTACCAGGCGGCGCTGGCCAAGGATGAGGCCAAAAAGACCAGCCGCCGTTACACCCTGGAGGCCTCGATGGCCAAGCTCTTCGCCTCCGAGACGGCGATGTGGGTGACGACCCAGGCGATTCAGATCCACGGTGGGATGGGCTACAGCAAGGAACTGCCCATCGAGCGCTACTTCCGTGACGCCAAGGTCACCGAGATCTATGAGGGTACCAGCGAGATCCAGCGCATGGTGATCGCACGGCTGGAGACGGGACTGAGGTGAGGACAGAGCTGAACCGATGAAAGCCCTTTGTTTCCACGAACACGGCGAGTTGGACGTCCTGCGCTACGACGATGTGCCTGACCCCGAACCCGGCCCGGGGCAGGTGCGGGTGCGAGTGCGAGCCTGCGCCCTCAACCACCTGGACGTCTGGGTGCGGCGGGGCTGGCCGGGCCTGAAGCTGGAGATGCCCCACTGGACCGGGACGGATG
>CAZMOT010000131.1:0-9408 GCA_964568065.1 uncultured Anaerolineales bacterium | reverse complement strand
GTCGCGGCAATGTTTCGCGCCCAGCACCTGCTCTCCGGGCAGCCCTTCTCGGTAAGGCGTTTCTTCAGCGCGCTCCTGGGGCGAGCGTAGCGCGCGCCGGCGGTTTTTTCCGTTCGGGCCTGGCCGAGGCTATGACCGGCCGGGCTCTTTGTTTGGCGGAACCAGTCTCCCTGTGCTATAATCCGGCAGACGCAGATCTGAAACCTACGACTGCCCACGCCACTGCTGACTACCAAACTCTACATCCCCTCCGTCCGGCCCGATCCTTCGACTGGGCTCACCGCCACGAGCCCCGCCACGCCTGCCACGAGTACTCGCAGTGGAGTACTCGCGGTGGTACTCGCGGTGGCAGGACAAGGCTGGTGCCGCGCCCGCGCTTGATTGAGCGACTGAACGCAGGGCTCCACCGCAAGCTGACGCGGACATCACCACGTCCGCCGTCTCCGCCCCGGCCGGCTTTGGCAAGACGACGCTGCTGAGCGAATGAATCCACCACAGTAGGAGCAAGTCTCGTGCTTGCTCGCTTGTCGTCACAGGTATATAATGACGAACGACGAACGACGAACCGCTTCGTCATTCGTCTTCGGATGCACGCATCCGCGTCCTTCGTCTGACCACTCCAAGAGGTGCTTTTGATGAAATCTGCCAAGCTACTCCCTATTACCCTTCTTGCTGTTAGCTTGGTGATTCTTGCCAGCCTGCCAGCCCTGGCACGCAGTCCTGGGAATGTCGCCGGCAGTCTGCCCGCCAGCAACATCCCCCAGGCTCAGACGGTTCCTCCTCCCCAGGCTGAGACAGATCCCATTCGCTTTGAGAGAATATCGGTCGTGGACGGTCTGTCCCACAGCCTCGTGACTTCGATCTTTCAAGATCGGCAGGGGTTCATGTGGTTTGGCACGGAAGACGGGCTCAACAAGTACGACGGCTATCAGTTTACCGTGTACAAACATGACCCAGGCGATCCTGCGACACTGGCCCATAATGACCTGCGTACGATCTATGAAGACCGGGACGGGGAACTCTGGATCGGTACGTCGGCCGGACTGGACCGGTTTGATCGAACGACCGGAACGTTTATCCATTACCAGCACGATCCCAGCGACCCGAAAAGCCTCAGTGCTGGACAGGTCCGTTCCATCTATGAGGACGAAGCGGGAACGCTCTGGGTGGGAACTGTGAGCGGGCTCAACCGCTACGATCGCGCCACTCAGACGTTTACCCGTTACTTGCGCTATCATATCGTTTCGGCGATCCATGAAGACCGGAACGGGGAACTGTGGATCGGTACACATGTCGGGCTGGCACGGTTTGATCGAACGGCCGGAACCTGTACCTACTACTCGCACAACCCGCACGACCCGCAGAGCCTGAGCAGCAATTGGGTGTCGACCATCTATGAGGATCGCCAGGGCGACCTGTGGGTCGGCACGTCCGGAGGAGGGCTCAACCGGCTGGACCGCTCGACTCAGACCTTTACGCACTACCGGCATGACCCTGACGATCCGTTCAGTTTGAGCGATGACCGGGTGATGTCCATTCTGGAAGACAGCGCCGGCAGGCTGTGGGTTGGGACCTGGAACGGACTTAATTTGCTTGTCCCGAGCGAAGCCGAGGGATTGGACCGCAGCCAGGATCGCTTCCGCCATTGCCGGCACGATTCGCAGACCTGCACAGCCTGAGCGATGATCTGGTGTGGGCGATGTACGAGGCTCGCTTCCCCTTTTTGCCTGACAATCGGGAGCAGCGGGATCAGGAGTTGATGGAGATAGAGACGCAGGTTCGAGTTGCCGTCCGTGACGCATTGAACCGGAAGAGTTGCAAGCCATTCTACTGGGGCGGACTGAAGGGTTATGAGCAACTCGACGCGATCGCTAAGGCATTGGAAGAGGTACCGTGTGACGAGCCAGAGACGGACTATCTGTGGCGGCTGAAGAGGCGGGTGGACCGGGTAGTGGAGACGTACCGAGTCAACGTGGAGGATCTCAGGCAAGCTCATACGTGGCTGCGGCGAATCGCTGATTGTCTCCGGTATCCGCCTTCGGACTTTGCACCTGAGCCTGCTTTGAGCAGTGGGCAGGTGAAACAGGAGATGGAAGAGTTGCTGCAATCCTTTCAGCCCGACCTCAAGCGGAAACCAGCGCCGGCAGCCCTCTATGGGGCTTGGCATCGCACCTGGGAGGACTATGGCCCTGACCTGTTACATTGATACAACATTCCTGGTTTACCTCCAGACAACTTGATGCTAGAGTCTCTGTTTGGGCAGCTTCGTTGCCATCAGCGCCGTGTCAGTGGCCGGAAATCCACACGTGAACTGCGAGACTTTGGGCAGTACCAGGTTCTGTTCCTAGCTGAAAGCGAGGAGGAGGTGCTAGCGCAGATCCGCCAGGTGTCTCTGGAGGAGTATCGCGAGAACCGGCGGCGGCTGGAGGAAGCTGAAGCGCCACGGCGCTTGCTCCACCGCTTGCATCGCGATCCGCTCCGTACAATGCGTGACCTGGTCGAGCAACACGCTGCGCGTCGAGCCGCTCTCACGTCGACCGCCGACGAGCCACCACCACAACCAGGTGACACCTAGTCAGTCAGGGGCATAACCCTCGTATATATGGGGGTTCCAATTTGATGATTTCACCTCACAAATAAGCGAATGATGAGTGAGGAGGTAAGCGTATGAAAAACTAGAGCAAGGATAGACATGTTCATGCTGATTGACGGCAACTGGATCAAACCTGAATTCGCTGGCGATCAATCTCGAACAGAAAAGTTAAAGGAGGAATCCCATGCCTGCCATTCTGGAAGTAGACAACCTTGTCAAAAAGTACGGTGACTTTGAAGCCGTCAAAGGAGTCAGTTTTGCGGTCGAGGAAGGCGAGGTCTTTGGCCTGCTCGGCCCCAACGGTGCCGGCAAGACGCAAACCATCTCTATGCTGACCGGCGTCATTCCGCCCACGTCGGGCACGGCGCGGATCGGCGGCTACGACATCATCACCCAGATGGACCAGGTCAAAAAGTTCAACGGCCTGGTACCCCAGGACCTGGCCCTCTATCCCACACTCAGTGCCCGCGCCAACCTGAACTTTTTCGGCAGCATCTATGGCCTGCGGGGCAAGGAACTCAAGGAGCGCGTGGAGGACGTGCTGCGCATCGTCTCCCTGACCGAGCGCGCCGACCAGGCGATAGAGAAATTCTCGGGCGGGATGAAGCGCCGGGTCAACATTGCCGCCGGATTAGTCCACCAGCCCCAGCTCCTGTTCCTCGACGAGCCGACCGTCGGCGTGGACCCCCAGAGCCGCAACCACATCTTTGTGAGCGTGCAACGGCTCAACCGCGAGCGGGGTATGAGCATCGTCTACACCAGCCACTACATGGAAGAGGTCGAGTTGTTGTGCAACCGGGTGGCCATCATAGATGAAGGTCGCATCATCGCCCTGGACACGATCAAGAATCTCATCGCCCTGCTGGGCGGCGGCGTGATTCACGTGGGCCTGCAGCAGGTGGACGATGCGCTCCTGGCGCAGCTCGCGGCGCTCCCGGCGGTCAAGGAAGCGTTGCTCGTGCCGCAGCCTGCCGCCCCACCCCCGGCCGAGGGAGAGGAGCCTGAAATCAAGGAGCGCGAGCCGGTATCTACCAGCACCGTCGTCAAGATCGTGGCCGAGCACAGCCAGCAGGCCATCGTCAACGTGATCGGCTTCCTCAACGATCGGGACATCACCCTTACCTCGCTGGAAATCCTGGAGCCTAACCTGGAGAGCGTCTTCTTGCACCTGACAGGGAAGAAGCTGAGGGAGTGAAGCGATGAACGCGTTAAACATAGCGCTCAAAGACCTGCGCATCTTTTTCAAGGATCGCGGCGCAATAGTCCAACTCTTCCTGCTGCCCTTGCTGTTCATCGTCGTGTTCAGCGGTGCACTGGCGGCGATAAGCAGTGAAGAGGAAGATACACGCATCCCGCTCTCGGTAGTGGATCTCGATGGTGGAGAGTCTGCCCAGACGCTGCTCGACGGGCTAGATGCCGCCGGCGGCGTGCGCGTCGAGCGGTACGAGCAGGATGAGGCACTGGCCCTCCTGGAAGAAAACGAACTCGCCCGCGTGCTGACCATCCCGGCAGGCTTCACCGCCGACCTTGCGGACAACCGCCAGGTGACGCTGCGTCTCGTCAACCACCCCGATGCCGACACCGAGGAGACCGAGGCCGTGCGGTTGGTCGTCGAGGGCGTGGCCCGGGACATGTCGTTGGAGCGCCAGATCCTCGCCAGTCTGCAGCAGATGGGCGACATGCAGGCGAACGTGCCCGAGGAATACCAGGTCTTTACACCGGAGCGGGCGATGGCACAGGCGCGCAGCCAGTTCGAGCGCTCTCGAACGCAGCCGCTGGTGGAGTTGGCACAAAAGCTCCCAGAACAGGAGGGAGAGCGAGAGGAAATGCCGGACGCCGCCCAATTAGCCGTTCCGGGTTTCACCATCATGTTTGTCTTCCTGACGGCTCAGATGACGGCCCGCTCCATCTATGATGAAAAGAAAGTCGGTTCCTTCCGCCGCCTGCTGGCCGCCCCAATGAGCAAAGCGTCCCTGTTGGCGGGCAAGATGCTGCCCAACTTTGTCACAGGACTGATCCAAACTGCTGTCATCTTTGCCTTTGGCACCATCGGGATGCGTCTGCTAGGATTGACACCCATGACGCTGGGGGACGCGCCGCTGGCCGTGGTGCTCGTCGCCGCACTGGTCGCGCTCTGTTCCAGCGGTCTCGGTACCCTCATCGCCGCCATCGCCCGCACCGAAAACCAGATCGGTGGGTTGAGCGCTGTCGTTCTGTGGGGCATGGGCGTGCTCGGTGGCAGCTTCATACCGCTGTTTTTCCTGGAAAACTTTCTCGGCCCGCTGCCCCAGATCGTGCCGCACTACTGGGCCAACCGCGCCTTCAACGATCTGTTGGTCCGCGGATTGGGGCTGGCCGACGTGACCGTAGAAATGGCCGTGCTGCTGGGTTTCACCGGCCTTTTCTTCGTCATCGGGCTGTGGCGGTTTGATTTCAACTGAGTCTTCAGGAGGAAAATCATGAACACAACAATCTTTCAAACCTTATCCGTCGCCTGGAAGGAAATCCAACTGCTGGCCAAGGATCGCGGCTCGCTGGCGGTGCTCTTCCTGCTGCCACTCCTCTTCAGCTCGCTCTACGGTAGTATCAACCTGCAACTGGCTGGCGATGACGATGCGATCATCTTGTTAGACGTTTGCCTGGTTAACCAGGATGAAGGCGTCTTTGGAGAGGAGATAGCTAAAGCCCTCAAGGGTATTGAGGAACTGAACGTCGAGACCTTTGACGCGGTCGCCGACGCCGAGCAGCGAGTGGCAGAAGGCGAGGCAACGGCGGTCATCGTCATCCCAGCCGACTTTACCCAGGAGATAAATGCCTACACGCCCACGGCCATTGACGTCATCGTGGACCCAGCCCAGCCGGAGAGCGCCAGCATCGTCACCGGGATCATGAACCAGGTGGTAGCCGAGGTGGAGATCTGGGGCGAGGTGCAGTACGGCATCCGCACCATCCTGGACGAATCAGGCCTGCTGGCCGACGCCAGCGCCCAGGAGCGGCGCGCTATGGAGGCGCAGAGCCTGGGCGTCATTATGACCCAGTTGAACGAGATGCGCCGTACCCCCGCCATCGTCGTCACCAGCGAGGACCTGGAAGGGACTAAGATCGCAGGCGGCATCACCATCTACTTCGCCCTGTTGTTTCCCGGTATCACTGTGATGTTTGTCTTCTTCATCGTCGGGGGGGCGGCGGCTTCCTTGCTGACCGAGCGCGAAACGGGCACGCTCCGCCGTTTGCTGGCAGGGCCTATCCCGCGTGGGGCCATCATCGCCGGGAAGATGCTGGCCTACATGTTGCTGGTCTGTCTGCAAGTGGTCGTGCTGTTCGGCGTGGGGAGCATCTTCTTCGGTATGCCGCTGGGCAAGTCGCCCGTGGCCCTGGTGCTGCTCACCCTGGTACTGGCCCTGGTGGCGACCGCTATGGGCATGCTGGTTGCTGCGCTGACAAAGACCCCTAAACAGGCGGATAACGTCGGCATGGTGCTGGGTTTCGTCCTGGCGGGCATCGGCGGCTGCATCGCCATGACGCCGACGCCCATCACCCGCTCGGAGGGGTTCATGAGCGTGCTGTCGAGACTCACACCGCACGCCCACGCCGTCGAGGGTTACTACAGCCTGATGGCGGAAAACGCGACCCTCACCCAGGTTTTGCCAGAGATCGGCATCTTGCTGGCGATGGCCGTTGTTTTCTTTCTGATCGCCATGTGGCGCTTCGAGTTTGAGTCGTCGTAGCATCCGTCTATGCCAAGCGTTGAGATTCGGGTGAAGGGACGAAACCGGCGACGTGGTTGACCAAGCGGCGCTGTACGGGCTGCTGGCGAAGCTGCGGGGTTACTACTCAGCCACTGCTCCCAGCCCCCGTCCTCGGGGGCGTCCCATGCAGAGAATAACCGCTCAGGGCGAGGCACTCTCGCTGTCGCCGCCCTCGGGGACGAGGGCTGGGAGCCCAAAAACAACCGGCCTGCGGCAGGCTGAGTAGTAACGCTGCGGGACTTGGGTTTGCCGCTCCTGTCGGTGAGCTGCGTAGAGGCTAAAGATTAGAGGTCAGATCAGTTTGTCAGAATCTGTACCCTGAACTTGACACCGCTAACCATCAACCGGATTGAGCCTCCTCTGCAAGATGGCGAGATGCGCAAGGCAGAGGGGGCTTTGCATAACGGCAGTCGCATACCGACTTGCCTAAGAACGTTAAGGCGTGTAAGATTACAACATCTGAGACTCTCGATTTACGGGTGATGGTGATCACGCAGTGCTGCCAGGGAGAGTGAAATGGCCACGCCCCTTCTGAAAACCAAACTCTATATCCCCTCCGTCCGCCCAGAGCTGGTGCCGCGCCCGCGCTTGATTGAGCGACTGAACGCAGGGCTCCACCGCAAACTGACCCTCATCTCCGCTCCGGCCGGCTTTGGCAAGACGACGCTGCTGAGCGAGTGGATCGGTGGCTGCGACTGGCCCGTCGCCTGGCTTGCGCTGGACAAAGGCGACAATGACCCGGCGCGGTTCTGGGCCTACCTTGTCGCTGCCCTGCAGACGATTGAGGAGAGAGTGGGCGAGGAGGTGTTGAACGCGCTTCAAGCACCTCAGTTGCCTCCTATGGGAACATTCCTGACAGCGCTGATTAACCAAATCAGCGCCATCCCTGGCAGCCTTACCCTGGTTCTCGATGACTACCACCTCATCACAGCCCAAGCGATTCACGATGCCGTTGCATTCCTGCTCAATCACATGTCAGATAATGCGCACCTGGTGATCGCCTCCCGCGCCGATCCCCCCCTGCCCATCGCACGCCTGCGTGGCCGCGGGCAACTGACCGAACTACGCCTAACCGACTTGCGCTTTACCCCTGACGAAGCTGCTGCCTTTCTCAACCAGGTGATAGGCCTGGGCCTGACGGCTGATGACGTCGCCGCCCTGGCCTCCCGTACCGAAGGATGGATCGCCGGCTTGCAGATGGCGTCTATTGCGATGCAATCGCGGGTCTCAATGCAGGGGCAGGAGGACGCCGCCGGTGTCATCAGCGATTTCATCGCCGCCTTCACGGGCAGCGACCGATACATACTGGATTATCTGGTTGAAGAGGTCCTCCAGCGCCAACCTGAGAGCGTCCAGACCTTCTTACTCCAGACGGCCATCCTGGATTGCCTGACCGGCCACTTGTGTGACGCCATTTTGGATATTGGATATTGGAGATTAGAGATTGACGAGAGTATCCAATCTCTAATCTCTAATCTCCAGTCGCAAGCCATTCTGGAATATCTCGAAGCGTCCAACCTGTTCATCGTCCCTTTGGACAACGAGCGGCGCTGGTATCGCTACCACCGTCTCTTTGCCGACCTGTTGCGCCAGCGCCTGCACCAGACGCAGCCGGACCGGGTGCCAATCTTGCACCGCCGGGCAAGCGAATGGTACGAGCAGAGCGGGCTGATGGCTGCGGCGATAGATCATGCGCTGGCCGCAAGAGATTTCGAGCGGGCGGCGCACCTGATCGAGCAGGAGGCCGAAGCGACCTTGATGCGCAGCGAGGTTGCCACGTTCCTCCGTTGGGCGGATGCGCTGCCCGACGAACTGGTGCGTGCACGGCCCACCTTGTGTGTCTTTCACGCCTGGGCACTGCTGCTGGCCGGTCGCCCATTGGATGCCATTGAGTCGCGTCTACAGGACCTGGACGAGGACACCGATCTCATGCTCAGCAAGGTGGCTACCATGCGCGCCTTCATCGCTTCCTCCATAGGCCAGGTGTTCCGTGCTGCTGAGCTGTCTCGCCAGGCATTGGAAGGGTTGCCCGAGGATGATCTGTTCTTGCGCAACCTTGCCGCCTGGATCTTGAGCCTATCCCAACTGGCAGACGGCGATCTCGTGACTGGCAGCCAACTCCTCGATGAGGTTATCAAGACGAGCCAGGAGATTGGCAATGTCATGGTCACCGCGGCGGCGGTAAGCCATCTAGCCAGACTGCACATGCGACAAGGACATCTTCACGAAGCAAAGGCGACTTATGAGCGGGCGCTAGAACTGGCTACTGATGAGCAGGGACGTCCACTGCCTGTTGCAGGTCGGGCTATGATAGGGTTGGGCGAACTGTTGCGAGAATGGAACGATCTCGAGGCTGCGACGCGTTATCTCGTTCAGGGTATCGAACTGACTGGGCAATGGAGAGAAATTGCGACCTTTCCTGGCTATATCACTCTGGCGCGCGTCAGGCAGGCGCAGGGGGATGTGGACGGCGCTCGCGATGCGATCCAAAAGGCACAGCAACTGGCAATAGAGTTCGATGCTGCCGATTGGGATGACCTGCTTGTGGCTATGTGCCAGGCGCGGCTTTGGCTTGCACAGGGCGATATCGAAGCAGCGGTACGATGGGCCGAGGAACGGGGGGCAGATGCCGACTCAGCAGAGCCAGAAGGGGGCGACGAGTTCATCAGCTATCACCTGCGCAAGTATGAACACCTCGTGCTGGCGCGGCTGTTGATGACGCAGGATCGGCCCGATGAGGCGCTGGCACTGCTGGAGCCGTTGCTGCCGAGGATGGAGCAGCGGGGACGGACGGACCTGGTCATCGAGATCCAGATACTCAGAGCATTGGCTTTCCAGGCACAAGGCAACGTCGGGCAAGCGTCGACCGCCCTGGAGAGCGCTCTCGCCCTCGCCGAGCCGGGTGGCTACGTGCGCATCTTTGTGGATGAAGGCGAGCCGATGGCCAAGCTGTTGTATCAAGCCGCATCACGCGGCATCGCACTGGACTATGTAGGCAAGCTATTGACTGCATTTGAAGCGAGCAGAGGAGCAAGAGAGAAAGAAAGCACCCCTGCCCCCCTGCAC
>CAZMOT010000130.1:0-9651 GCA_964568065.1 uncultured Anaerolineales bacterium | reverse complement strand
ATTCTGGCTAGTGCCAACCACCCTTCGATTGCACTCAGGCCAGGCGCTGCGCCGCCACCCTGGCTGGGTTACGGGGCTGATCGCATTGCTGGCCGGCATCGGTGGGGCGGTAGCGCTGGGGGGGCTGGCCGAGTTCGTGCTCAATGTGCCGCTCTGGCCATCGGACGAAATGGTGCAGAGGCAGGGATTCCCCGACGTCTTCATCTACGACACTCACGTGCGGCGCGTCTACTTTACGTTTGACTCGCCGGCGACGCTGGCCAACACTCTGGCCATGCTCCTGCCATTGGCACTGGTGGTGACGTTACTGGCCCGTCGCACCTGGGCACGCCTGGCGGCAGGACTGGCGACCGTCTCGATGACTGCCTGCATCATTGTTACTTTCAGCCGTGGCATTTGGGTGGCCACTGTGCTCTCGCTGCTGGCGATGGGTCTCCTGAGCGGCTTTGTACAACGGAACCGGCGGGCCTTGCTGGCCACTACGGGGGTGCTGGCGCTGATCGGCCTGGCGTGGGGACTGGCAACCGCCGTGCGACCCGGACAGGCGTCGTCCCCCGCCCGTGGCGTCATCGAACTCTCGCCGGCAGCATATCAGGTCGCGCCGGTGACTGGGGTGACCCAGCAACTGCTGCAGGCCCAACCCATCCACGGTGAGGCCGTCATCCAGACCTGGACGCTGCTCGACCCCATCGCCGGTCAGGAAGACGTGCGCGACGTGATGTACGAACACCCACCGGAAAGCGGCAGAGTGGAGATCATCTACCGCGTCACGGTGCCCGAGGCAGGCGCTCTGCGGTTCGCCATCGCGCTCTCACCGGAGGTCTGGTCACCTGAGAAAGGCGACGGGGCCAGCTTTCAGGTCTACGTTGCCGAACCCGCCCCCACCCCTGCAGGGGGGGGGCAATTCATCTTTGTGCGCTACATCAACCCCAAGCACAACCCCAGCGACCGCCGCTGGCGCAACTTTCTGGTGGACCTGTCACCATGGACTGGACGCACGGTAAACGTCAGCTTCATCACCGAGGGTGGGCCTAACGGCGACTGGGCCTTCGATTGGGCTGGATGGGCAGAACTCCAGGTCGTCAGCGTCGAGCCGGGCTACTTTGCCTCCGTGCAGACCCTGGCCCAGACAAACGCCATCCTCCGCCATACCGGCTCAATCCTGGATTGGGCACGGGACGAGACCAACCGCGACCGGCTGGCGGCCTGGAGTCTGGCGTTGAACGCATGGCGCGCGGCTCCGCTGTGGGGCAACGGCCTCGGCTCAACCGGCGTGGCGGCACTGCGCACCCACCCCGAGCGCGCCTTCGTGACCGAAAGCCAGGTGCTCAAAGCGCTGGTCGAACTCGGCCTGCCGGGCCTCCTGGTGTGGGGCTACCTGTGGTTCCAGATCGCGCGTGTTGGCTATCGCGCCTATCGTGCTGCCGACGAAGCAAACGATCCAACCAGACGGGCGCTATTGCTCGGCATCCTGACCAGTCTGCTGGTCATCTTTATCGAGGGCTGGGTGTACCAGAATCTGGAGGTTAAGCAAGTCAACGCCTATTTCTGGACGTTAGTCGGCACGCTGGCCTTCCTGGCCGGGAAGCATGGTGAAGAACCCCTCGGTATCAGTCATCATCGTTAACTGGAACCACGGTCGCTTTCTGAAGGACTGCCTGGATGCGCTGCTGGCTCAGGAGTACCCTGCCGGTCGTGGCGACCGCTCGACTGCGCTCAGGACAAGCCCTCAATTCGACGTCACTGTCGCGGACAACGGCTCCACGGATGGTTCGCCGGACTGGGTCGCCCGTGACCATCCAGACGTCCGCTTGTTGACGTTCCCCGACAATCGTGGCTTCTCGCCGGCTTTCAACCAGGCCGCAGAATGCACGGACTCTACCTTCGTGCTCTCGCTAAATCCAGACGTCACGGTCAAGCCCGGTTTCATCTCCGAGATGGCGCGCGCTATGGGCCGAGACGAGCGTGTTGGGATGGCTGCGCCAAAGTTACTGCGAGCTGACGATCCGGCAGTCCTGGACTCGACCGGGCTCTTCATTGACCGGCGGCGTCGTCCCTACGACCGCGGTCAGGGTGAGGCCGATCAGGGTCAGTACGACACGCAGTCTCACGTGTTCGGCGCCTGCGGCGCCGCCGCGCTGTACCGGCGGGCTATGCTGGAAGACCTGGCGTTGGAGCGCTCGACCAGGCTCACGCCGGGCAGGGAATACCTGGACGAGGACTTTTTCGCTTACTACGAGGACGCCGACCTGGCCTGGCGTGCCCAGTTGCGTGGCTGGCGCTGTGTCTACGTGCCGCGTGCGGTCGCCGTACACGCCCGTGGCTGGGGCGACACACTGCGCAAAAAGGGGCGCGCTGCCAAAGATAGCCGTGGGCCAAGACTGGCGCTGCGCAATCGCTACCTCATGACGATCAAGAACGACGCCTGGGACTACCTCCTGGCCGATCTGGCGCGGATTCTGGCGGCAGAGTTGCCGCGCCTGGCCTACGCCGCCCTGGTCGCTCCGGGAGTTCTGCTGGGTATACCGGATCTGATACGTGCGTGTCCGTCAGCCCTGCGCAAGCGGCGACAGATACGCAGCCGGCAGACCGTTGGCGACGCCGTCGTTCGGCGCTGGTTTGAACAAGGATAGATCCTGGCGCAGGTTCGGCGCAGGCTCTCAAGTCAAAAACGTCTCTGCCCGCCGAGGATCGTCCCACTGCCGAGGCTGTTCGTAACCTTCGCAAGAGTGACAGATGCTAAGAATCTTGCTCGTCTATTACGAACCTATGCCGGCGGGCCAGACGACGCACGTGCTCTCACTCGCCCGCGGGCTGGATCGGTGCAAGCACCGCGTCACGGTCGTCTTACCCACCAACCTACAGCGCAGCATGGCAGCTTTTCGGCACACCGGCGTCAAAGTCGTGCCACTCCCGCTGCGCAAGGTGGTGTGGAGTCCGCGAGCGGTCGTCACCCTGACCCGCCTGATTCGCCGGCAGAGCTTTGACATCGTTCACGTTCACAGCCAGGAGGCCGGGCTGCTCGGCCGCGTCGTGGCCCGGATAGCGGGGGCGCGAAGCATAGTCTACACACCTCAGACCATTGACATTCGGCGGGCGAGATGGCATTGGCTGTACGTCCTGATCGAGCGCATCCTGGCACACATCACCGACGTAATCGTCTCGGTCAACGAGTCGGATCGGCAACGGTTGATCCGGTGGACCACCCCACCCCACAAGGTCGTGACCATACCCAACGGGATTGACCTGAGCGCAGTCGAAGGGCCGGTTGACGCCGCCAGCCTGCGCCGGAAACTGGGGCTGCACGAGGAGCGGCCAGTGGTGATGCAGGTGGGAGGGTTGAGAGCGCAGAAGGACCCGCTTACCTTTGTGGAGGGGGCAGCGCACATAGTTCGGGAGCGCCCAGAGGCCCAATTTGCACTGGTCGGTGAAGGGCCGCTGAGAGAGGCAGTGGACAAGCGCGTCCAGACACTCGGCCTGAATGGACACGTGCACCTCCTGGGGTGGCGCGATGAGGCCTGCAGGCTGATGGCCGCCGCCGACGTGGTGAGCCTGACCTCGCGCTGGGAGGGCGCGCCTCACACCCTGCTGGAGGCGATGGCCTGGTCGCGGCCGGTCGTGGCGACCACCGTCAACGGCTGCCCGGAGATCGTCGTGGATGGGATAACCGGCTTCCTGGTGCCACCGGGCAACACAACAGCCTGGGCCAGGCGTGTGATTGACCTGCTGAACGATCCCGCCAGGGCAAACGCGATGGGACGGCAAGGCAGGAAACGGGTGGAAGAGATGTTCTCGCTACAGGAAATGGTCACACGCATTGAGAGATTGTACTTGCAGGTGGCCAGGGTGCACAAGTGACCATCGCCGCCAGTGATAGCAGGAACGGGGCCAACCCCATTGGAGTCGGCCCCGTTAAGTCATGCCCGCAGCGACTACTCCCAGAGCGTGACCACCTGGACGTGTGTCAGGCAGGCCTGTCCCTCGCCGTAGCCCGTCCCTTGGCCAAGGCTCGGCATCCCCTCGCCCACGAGTATTTCCACAACCTCTGCCACAATCTCACCCTGACCCTGTTGGCAGCCGGTGATTTCCACACCCGCAAAACCGACGATGTGATAAACGTAACCACTACCCTGCGTCGGGCAATTTGGTTTGGGATCGGGGACCTCTGTCGGACAGTCCAGAACCTGATCATAGATTGGTATAAAGATGAGTGTATCTTCAGGAGCCTTGCAAATGGCGCTTGAATTGGCACCAGGCTTGGCGTGGATGTAGTCCCCGTAGCCACAGCCATCGCTCCATAGGCAGTCGGCGTAGAGCACGCCCTGCCAGCCGTTTTCCATCCACCCTTTCAGAACATTGGCATTGGCGCTCTGGTCTACGGCGCGAGGGAAATCAGGGTTCTCCCCCTGGTTCCAGACATAGCCCATGTTCATCCAGCCCCGGTGCTGGGCGGTGTTGCTCCCCGCCCACTCAATGTCGCCGCCGTTGTGCTTGAAGCTGACCTTGAACCAGTTGTTGGTCGGGTCATCCGGGTCCAGATCCTGCATGAGCTGGAGGGGTACCCCAAATGGCCTCATCCCACCGGCCATAATCGGCGGGGCGGTCACCGCCAGCGCGTCGGCCGCTGCACCGGCCGTATTTATGCCGATCAACGACACAAAGTAGGTCGAGTTGGTGATCGCGACCGACGTCGAGATGCCGAGGGCGCCCTCCGGTATGGTGCCGTCGCCCACGCCTCCCAACACCACCTCGTCAAAGCTGCCATCCTCAAGTTGCACGAGTTTCACATAGTCAGCCACCACATTCCCGTTGATCTGATTGCCGGCCTCACCATCGGTATCTTCCACGCCGTTGTTCTCGGCGTAGCGATTGACCTCCCTGGCGATAGCCGCATCGGTGGCCTCAGTGTCGCCGCATATCGCCTCGGCCAGCAGCCGCGTACCGGCCAGCGACCCGGCGTCGGCGGCGTTCTGCATGCGCCGGCGCTCGAGATACGCCATGCCACCGTCGAGCGCCAACCCGACTATGACCAGCAGCCCCATGAGCGCAAAGACCATCAAAACCAACGCTTGCCCGCGCTCTGCACGTCTAATACTAATCATCTCGCACCTCCTTAACTCACTCAGAAATCACCGGATAGAATGGCCTCGGTAGCGACGGCGCGCAGCATCAGCACGCCATCGTCGACCATCGCGTTGATCACAGGCATCGTCACCGTGAAGGAGTAATTGACAGTCACGGTGATAGGCGACCCCGACGTCAGGGCTGAATAATCAACTTCCACCATGCCTTCATCAATCTCGACCACCCCACTGCTGGCGGTCTGAGCTCGCGCACAGATGTCGTCGGTATCGCCAGGATGGATGGCGGCGTAGGTCGCCCCCTCCGCCGCGGCATCGGTTACTGCCACGTAGGCGAAGTAGAGCCGGCCCAGATCGAGCACCCCTCCCAGAATGATGACCAGAATAGGGAGGATCAGCGCAAACTCGACCAGACTTTGCCCTTTCTGTTTCTGTGTGCACTTCATGCTAACACCTCCAATTGCCAAATCCAGCTCAGTCAGACAGAACTTGCCTGGTCTCGGCATCCACCAGCAGCGCGAGCAGACCCCGATCTCCGGCGTCCAGCGCTACGATGGACCACACAGGATTCCCCTCGTCACCCTCCGCCAGGTGCAGGTCAACTATCGCCTGCGGATGCTCGTCGAGAAACACACTGCCGCCGTAGGCCAGGAACACCAGCAACACGTCCCGCGGTCCCTCCTGCCAGGCCCCCTCGGCCAGCGCCTTTGGAGCGACCCACACGCGCGTCTGATTCACCACTCGCGCCGCCCCGCCGCTCACGACGATATCGAGGACATTGCTGCTCGCCGGTGAGTAAAACGTGAACGACCAATTATTGGCACCGACCAACAGCGCTTGTTCGCTCACTTCCTGCCACTGCGTGGAGGCCGACACCAGTTGCGCGTCCTCCGCCTCCGCCTGCGCCACTGCACGGGCCTGCCCGTAGGCGTCCCACAGAGCGATCAGCACCTGCGTGGGCGGCGCGTCCGCCGGCACCAGACCAAGAACTTCGCCCCACAGCAGGTATCCGAGCAGCAGCAGGCAGGCAACTCCAAACCCCACCAGCGCCAGCAACCAGAATCGCTTGCTCACGTTCGCCATCGCTACCCACTCCTCATCACGAGCGGTAGATACACCCGGCTCATGGCACGAGAGTAGTAGATCTCGTAATCGTCTCTCACATTCTCGCCGGCACGCTCCTGCCACACCACGTGGAGTCGCCCCGACGCATCAAACACGGCGGACTGCATGAAGGATATCCCCCACCCTTCCTCCGAGCTGTGCGACACATTCTCTGTCTGTGTTGACGTCCACGTATCCCCTCCATCTTGAGAGCATCTCAGCAACACATCCTCTGCCTGAGGATCGCCCGCCCGGAAACCGTACCAGGCAACGCAGACAGTTTCCTGGTCGCCCTTCTCCCACAGGGCCAGGCAGGGAGCGATGTAGCTCGGACTGTCCTTATTGGCCTGCACAGGAATGGGATCAATGCGCTCAGCAGGCTCAATCCACGAGCCGCTGGCATAGCGCGTGTAGCGTACATACTGCTCATCATACCCCCCCCCGCCCTGCTCTCCCCAGATGATGTGCGGGGTCCCACTGGAATCTACTGCGATGTCGGACCAGCGCGACGACGTGATCCCCGTGGAGAGCGTGATGGCGGACGACCAGTCCACGTCGGCAGCACTCACCGTCCCGCTCATATACATGATCGTTTTTCCCAAGGCATGGTGATCTTGCCAGACCACGTGCAGTGTTTCCCCATTCGGGCCGGCGGCCAGCGCTGGCAACCACGAACCCCATGCTGTGGACGTATAGATACGTTTTGCCGTCGGCCAAGCCGTCTCCGTCAGCGTTCGCGAGGCATGGTAGATTTCCGAGACGGTCTCTCCTGCGTTGAACACGATGTGCAATCTCCCTGCACCAGCAGCCAACCGCGCCTGCGTACCGAATAGTGAAACAGGGCTCGGAATCTGGCGTGTTTCCCAGGTTCCAATCGCTGTCTTCCCCGCCTCGTAGATTGTGGTGTCAAGGTCAACCCAGGCGACAAAGATCTCATCTCCAACGGCCAGTACGTCGGGATACCACGAGCTTTCCGCAGTCTCGCGTATCACCTGCGGCTCAGACCACGTCCCCCCATCGTCACTGATGGTGTAAATGTTGCGATCTCCAGACCGCTGATCGCTCCACACGACGACCACCCGCCCCGACGAATCAAGCGCAATGTCCGGTTGCCAGGCCCTAAGCTGATCGCTATGCGAGATGTTCTCCGGCACGGTTCCATCCCAGTCCGGGTCGCTCGCCGCGGCGACGACCACACTCACCATCAGCCCCGCCATCAACAGCGCCAGGAGCCACGCCAGCGGCCAGCTCGTTGGCTGTGCCCACCGATTCACCACAGGCCGCAGTCTTGTGCTGAGGAGATCCATGCATACACCTCTTCCCTTAGTCCTTAGCGCATGATGACGATGGCCACACCGACCTCGCCGGCACTGACTTGGACGTTGTTCCTCGTGCCAAAGTACCGGACGCCGTCAATCCAGGTCTCAGCCATCACCGTATAGGTGCCGTCTGGCAGGTTGGAGAGACTGTATCTGCCGCTATCGTCTGAGATGGTAGATGCGACTTCATCCCCTGCTGCATCCACACACCATACCTCGGCGCGCCCGTGCTCCACGGGGGGACCAGAGAACAATATCCAGGTCTCCCCTTCAATGGTCGCTGTCCCAGCAGGTGGAGGCGACGGCGGCGTGCCCTCCTCAGAGACAGTCACCATGATCGGACCGCCGACGTTGTCATCTTCGTCAAGTTCGCTCACCTGGTACCAGGAATCGGCGAGCGCCCAGATTTGGTAGGTGCCGGTCATCTCGAAACCGCTCTGGAGGGTGATAGTGAGCGTGGCGCTGGTAACACCCAAGGCACTCACTGCTCCCCAGGTGAGGCTTTCCGTCTGAGTAGGCGGCTCGGCGGAATAGAGGTCTACCCAGAACAGGCTGTTGATGGGCCGGGTGCCGATGTTTTCCACTGTCACGCTAAAGTCGAGCGGTTGGTGCGTGGAGATAGTCCCGGTGGGGCTGATCAGGCTCAAATTGGTGACCACCAGGTTGGGCTTCGGGCAGGGGGCGGCGAAGGTGGTAGAGACATCTGGATTCCCATTCTTATTTACGGCACGCACTTCGTATTCACCCGTTCCTGCTGGCACATCCACCGTGATCACCTTCTCCCACTCCGTTGACGGATATGACTGTACTGTTGGGTCCTGCTCCGTGCCCTCCCACTTGACATTGATATAGTCATTCTTGTTCTTGTAGGTCCAGTTATATCCCCGCACTGTGATAGCAACAGTCTCGCCGGGGCCGCCACACTGGGGCGAGATGGTGATGTAGGCGTCGGTGGTACACGGCTCGACCGTAATCGAATCACTTTCTTCATACCCGCTGACCACGACGCTCTGGCCAGCCTGTAGAGGCTGACTACCAGGCAAAGTGAAGGTAAAGTCACCATTGACATCCGCCGTCGTGCTGCCCTGTTCGACACCATCAATGAACAGCGTGAGAGCCTGATTGGGCTCGGCCGTGCCATTGATCACAGTGCCGCCATGACAAAGATGGTCCTCCTCGTGGGAGCTGATCGTGATCGGACGAGTCTGACCTATGCGACGGACGACGGCTGTGGCCCACTTGCCGTACCCTTCCACTGCGATGACGTGGCCGGCCACCAATCCCCGCTCACCCGTAAACTCAAAGCTTCCGTCCTGGACGTCATAACTCGAAGACACAAAAGGAAAGGTATCGCTCATCAGGTCGCGGATGCGAACGGTCTGCCCGGCGTTGGCAGTGCCCGTAACCACGGTAGCACCCTCGTGGAGAGGTTCGTGGATGACGATGGGATAGAGTTCCACGACCACCGTGATGCTCTCGCTGTCGAACACCGTATCGCCTAGCGGGTCAGTACCCATAGCGGTGACACCGTTCGTTGTCGTCTCACCAATGAAATAAGGAACCGGCCACAACACGTGGTCGCCCTTCGGCAGATCCACAGGAATGATGGTAGTGTCAAAACTATCCTCGACCGTCACGTTGGTCAAGTCTGCATTCCCAGTGTTCCGGACAGTGTAGGTGAAGAGTGCTGTCCCACCGCCATAGATCACCTGTGGGTTCACCTCCACGGTCAGGTCCAGGGACGGTGCCAGGCCGATGACCGTCACTGTGGCCTCGGCGCTGTCGCTCGCCTCCCCGCCCTCCGAATCGGTGCCCGTCGCCTCGGCTGTGTTGGTGGTGTCCCCGGGTTCAGAGAGCACAGCCGAGCAGGTGTAGGTCCAGGTCTCGTCTGGATCCAGCTTGCCGTCGCCGTTGTCGTCGCCGCTCACAAAGGTCACCGGGCCGCACTTATCGTCGCTCACGGCTACGTCCAGCAACGGGCTGTCACCGGTGGTCACCTGGTAGGTGTAATTGACCGTATCGCCGGCGTAGACCTCCTCAGCGTCAGCGGTCTTGACGATGGCGATGGAGGGTTCGCAGGCATCACCAATCCCGTCGCCATCGGCATCGGCTTGATCAGCATTGGCAACATCGGGACAGTTGTCTAT
>CAZMOT010000129.1:0-9741 GCA_964568065.1 uncultured Anaerolineales bacterium | reverse complement strand
GGGAACTATTGCGTGGATACAAAGGGTACGGCCTGGCGCTGTGGGTAGACGTCTTCTGCGCGGTTCTCTCCGGTGCGGCCTACGCCGATCTGGTCTACCCCAAGGCCTCCGACGGGAAACCCCTGCCCTCCAAAATCGGCCACTTCTTCGGCGCGTGGCGGGTGGACGGGTTCCGGCCTGTGGATGAATTCAAGGCGGCGATGGACGACCTGCAGCGGCGACTCAAGAACGCCCCCAAGGCGGGAGGCCAAACCCGCATCTACATCCACGGCGAGAAGGAGTACGAGGAGGCGGAACGACTTTCCCGCGAAGGCATCCCCCTCAATCCCAAGGTGGCGGCGGACTTGCGGGCGATTGGAGAGGACGTGGGAGTGAAGTACGACTTGTAAGAATAGCCAAATGACTAAATGACTGAGGAATCTCGATTTCGAACGAAAGGCCCGCTCAACCTCATTGCAGGTATCGTGCTGACCGTTTTCATAGCGCTGATGCTGGTGGCGGTGGCCTGCTGGATCGTGCCCAAAGGCTACGTAGACTTTCCCTGTTTCGATGTGCAGCAAGGAGAGTGCCTGATGGGCTATGTCTCCTACGTGGAACCTGGGGACGCGACAGTTGATCTGAGTAAGACCCGAATGTTCCTATGTATCAGCACGTACCCACGGGGCTGGTATGGTGGCGGTACGCTCGCTCAGGGACCAGCGTCCTCTGACACCTGGTCGAAGGGCGGCATAGACCTGACGCGCCAGGATGAGGTGCTGATCGTCAACGGACAAGCACTGGCGGAGGGTGAATCGTTCAGCCGGCTCCGCATCTTTCCCAGCCTCAACCCCTGGCTCTTCAACTCAACCCGCACCGAGATCACCAACCGCGGTGTGTTTGACTGCTTCCTGGACGAGGAATTCAACGAGCAGACCATAGACGCCCTCTACGTCTACGGCAGCGTCAGCGAAGGCTGGCTCCCCAACCCGCTGGGGCTGATTATCCTGGGAGCCGGTATCTGGCTACTGGTGCGTGGGGTGAGGGAATGCAGACGGAAGTAGTTTCAGATGTCAAGTTCCAAGTCCCAGGGAGCTCGAGTTGCCGCCGGGGTGCGCGGCACAGTATTGGTATCCAAACCGGCGGGACCGCTGGCCGATATTGCAGTAGCTCTCATAATCTTGAGAAAGGGAGTAGTCATGTCCAATGCACAAGAGGTCACCATTCTCCTGGTGGAAGATGATCCAGGCCATGCCCGTTTGATCGAAAAGAACCTGCGTCGCGCGAGCATAATGAACGAGATCAGCTTAGTCAGCGATGGCCAGCGTGCACTCGATTACCTGTTCGGCGAGGGCGAGTATGCTGGTGGTGAATATGCCTCGCCATTGTTAGTACTGCTCGACCTGAATCTGCCGGTGATCAGTGGCTATCAGGTGCTTGAGCGCATGAAGGCGGACGAGCGTACGAAGCGCATCCCGGTGATCATTCTGACCACCACGGACGACGCCCGCGAGGTAGCCCGGTGTTATGACCTGGGCTGCAACGTCTACTTGACCAAGCCAGTGGATTACCGACAGTTCTCCGAGGCAATCCGCAAGTTGGGGCTGTTCCTATCAGTTGTCACCGTGCCAGGTGGAGAGTGAACGTAGTGTCCAAATCTGAACCTATCCACGTCCTTTGTATGGAAGATGATTCTGGTCTGGCCCGCCTTATTCAAAAGAAGCTGGAGCGGGCTGGCTACAGTGCAGACTTGGCCCGCGATGGTGAAGAGGGCCTGGCCATGTACGCTGCAGGCTCCTACAGTGTGGTCGTGGCGGATCACGTGATGCCCATCTACGATGGGTTGGAAGTGATTCGCACCCTGGCTTCCCGGGGACCGCTGCCGCCCACGATTATGATCACCGGCAGTGGTGATGAACAGATCGCCGTAGAGGCCATGAAACTGGGCGCCCGCGATTACATCGTCAAAGATACGGAAGGAAGGTTTCTCGAACTGCTGCCTGCCGTAATCGAGCGAGTGCTCCAGCAGCGACGACTTGCCGAGGAGAAGCAGCGGGCAGAGGAGGAGCGGGAACGGTTGCTGGTGGCCGAGCGAGAGCAGCGCCTGTTGGCCGAAACGCTGAGGGAGGTGACATTGGCACTCACCTCGCAGACCAGTCACGCGGTAGTGCTGGATGAAATACTGCGCCAGGTGCAACGCCTTGTCCCCTACGGCGCGGCCAACATCGCGCTGCTGGAAGGTGACACCCTACACGTTGCCCGCTGGCAGGGTTATAGCGCGTTTGGCAGCCAGGAGTTGATTGCCAGCCTGGCACAACCCTTGACCGACTTTCCGCTAGACGAAGAAGTCGTTCGGTCACAAAGCCCTCTGGTCGTTCCCGATACGCAGCAAGAACCACGCTGGGTGACCCTTGATGGGACGGCCTGGATCAGGTCGTGTCTCGCAGTGCCTATCTGCCTGCGCGACCGGGTTCTGGGACTGCTCCGGCTGGATAGCAATGTCCCTGGCGAATTCTCGGCCGAGGACGTCAAGCGACTACAACCACTGGCCAACGCCGCCGCCATCGCCATCGAAAACAGCCGGCTGGTGGAAGACCTGGAGAAGGAGGTGGTGGCCCGCATGGTCGATGTCGTTGCCGAGCAAGAAAAGAGCGCGACGATCCTGCGCAGTGTGGGCGATGCCATTTGTATGTCCGACCTGGAGATGCGAATTCAATACGTCAATGCTGCCTTCACCACCCTGACCGGCTACCCAACCGAAGAGGTCATAGGATGGGATATTGGCTTCCTGTTTGGGGAGGCAATGACCGACCAAGAGCGGCAGTCAATACAGTCCGTTCTGGCAGAAGATGGAGTATGGCAGGGGGAAACGACCGGCCGGCGCAAAGACGGCCGCACCTACGATGCCGCGCTGACCATCGTCCCCATGCGCGACGCCCAGAGCCAACTGTTGGGCTACGTCTCCAGCCACCACAACATCAGCCACCGCAAAGATCTGGACCGCGCCCGGAACCGCTTCATCACCAACATCTCTCATCAACTGCGCACCCCGGTGACGACCATCAAGCTGAACGCCTATCTGTTACGGAAAGGTGATCTGCCGAATAAAGCCGACTATTACCTCCAGATAGTGGATGATGAGACAGCCCGGCTGATCCACCTGATTCAGGACATCCTGGAGATAGCGACGTTGGACAGTGGCCAGGCGGTGACTGGCTGGGAATCACTCTCTTTGCGCGATGTCATCCAGAACGCCGTCACCTACTACCAGGGCCAGGCCGAAGCGGCCGGCCTGACGCTGGTAGCTATGTCCCTCCCACCCGATTTGCCGGTCGTGAAAGGAGACCAGGCCCGGCTGGCTCAGGCGCTGAGAGAGCTCGTGGAGAATGCCCTCACCTTTACACCGGCCGGCGGGCAGGTGACAGCAGAGGTGGGGACCGTCGAGAATGAGGGCCGGCTCTGGGTGACGATTACTGTGCGCGATACCGGCCCCGGCATTTCGGCTGAGGAGCAGGAGCGGATATTTGACCGCTTTTACCGGGGGAGTCTGGCCGAATCGGGTCACATCCCTGGTACCGGCCTGGGGTTGAGCATCGTACAGGAGATCATGCACGCCCACGGTGGCCGAGCGACGGTGGAGAGTAAGGTCGGTGAGGGCAGCATATTCAAGTTATGGCTGCTGTCGGATGAACCTGGGACGTAATCATTGCTCGACGGAGTTTCCAATGCTCAGACATGGCTTTAGGATGAAGACGAGGTCCAAACGGGTGCCCCCCAGAAGCTCTCACGGAGTGGCGAAAGGGGCAACGTGAAACAACGCGATTGGAGGCAAGCGCCGGGCGAGAGAACTCGCTCAACACTCTTCTCTCATTGGCGGGGATATCCCTTATACATCATCATCATCTACCTGCGCGGCCAGTTGACACTCACGCTGCCCGGCTTTCTGGGTGTGATGGTCTTCATCCAGATCATCACGCCGGTCGTCTGGTACAACCTGAGGGGCGCGGTGACTGTCGTCGTGGGCTTTGCGACTGTCATGGCCTACGTTTTCTACCAGCGCTACTCTCCCAGCATCCGCTCCCTCCTGGCCACCCTGATCGCCGGCAAGCAACCTGACCAGGAACTGGCGACCCAGGCCTGGATTGAGGCGATCAACTTCTCTCCCCTGGTGGTGAGCCGGACTATGCTGGCCGGGATTCTGGGCTACCTCGCGCAGGCCGTCTACTATTTCCTGTTCATTGAATTCGGCCTGGCACTGGAGATGCAGAGTTGGATCGGCATCCTTGGCTTGACGGAGACAATTGCGCTGATTTTCTTCCTGTTCTATCTGGAACGGATGATGTACCCTGTCTCTCTCCTTGCGCTGGCGGCGGGGGCACAGGCCGATCTCGACCATCCCCACTTACGGCGGTTCCGGCTGCGCCTCAAATTGCTGGTGCTGATCCTGTGGATTGTATCTGTGCCGCTGGTGACGTTGGGTCTCTTCAGCTACAGCCAGACCGTGGGACTGGGCGGTGACCCCGCTACCAGTCTGCTTCTCACCGGGGCGGTCGTGCTGTTCTCCGGCAGTGTAGCCGTGACACTGGCGCTGCTGCTGGTGCACAGCGTCCTGACGCCGGTGGGGGAACTCGAACGGGTGATGGGCGCTGTGGCTGAGGGGGATATGACGGCCCGCGCGCAGCCCTGCACCAGCGATGAACTGGCCGATCTGGGATTGCACTTTAACACAATGACGAAGGAGTTGGCAGAAGAGGACCGGATCAAGACCGCCTTTGGTCAGTACGTGAGTAACACCGTGCGCGATGGCATCCTCAGCGACCAGATCAGTCTCGGTGGAGAGCGGCGCGAGGTCACCATCGTCTTCACCGATATCCGTGACTTTACCACCTGGTGCGAGAACACTCCCCCCGAAGAGATCATCCAAACGCTCAACGCCTACTTCGAGTACCTGGTCCAGACATTTGCCAGGCACAACGGCACCGTTACCCGCTACACCGGCGATGGCATGTTGGTGCTCTTTGGCGCGCCGCTGGGCGACCCCGACCATGCCCGTCACGCCGTCGGGGCGGCTTTGGAAGCCCAAAAGGTGCTGGAGAAGTTCAACGCTATCCGGCGCACTGTGGGCGTCTTCGAGTTGCGCACCGGTTTTGGCATCCACACCGGAACAGCGGTCGTCGGCAGCATCGGCTGCGAGACCCGCGCCGAGTACACGCCCATCGGCGATCCGGCCAACGTCGCCAGCCGCATCGAAGGGTTGAACCGCGAGTTAGGCACCTCCATTCTCGTCTCCCACGCCACCTACGAGCACATCGCCGACTGCGTCGTCGTCGGCAAGACGGCTGAGACGCCGGTTAAAGGGCGCATCGAGCCGGTGCAGGTGTACGAGGTGCTGGGGTTACGTGCCTGAGCAGATGCGAGAGGTGGATCGCACTGCATAAGGGTTTTTTCGCCTGGTTGAGCACTTTAACGAGTTACCCCAGGGGGTGAACTATGACGAAATCCCGCCACCTGGCCGACCTGGGCCAGGCGAGTTGGCTCGATCGCATGACCACCACTTTAGACTCGTACCAGGCCGCAGTGGATGACGCCCTGGCCGAGATGGCCGAGAACCGCATCAGCGCCCGCATCTGGGATCACGATCACACCGTCTGGAAATCGGAGCCCACGGAGATCACCAACCGGGCCGAGGCCATACTCGAGAACGCCCCCCGCCTGGAGAAACTGGCCGCAGCCGTGCGTGCCGCGGGATACACCCACGCATTGCTGTTGGGGATGGGGGGTTCCAGCCTGGCCCCCGAAGTCTTCCGCAAGACCTTCGGCTTCGGGGAGGGATACATGGACCTGGCCGTGCTTGGATAGCACCGACCCCGGCGCTGTGCTGGCCTGCGCCGAGCGGCTCGATCCGGCCCGCACGCTGTTCATTGTCGCCACCAAGTCGGGCACCACGGTGGAGACGCTCTCTTTCTTCAAATTTTTCTACAATCAGGTGGCCGACGCGCTGGGCGCGGATCCTTCGGCTCCTTCGACTTCGCTCAGAGCGGGCCGGGCCGGAGAGCACTTTGTCGCCATCACCGACCCCGGCAGCAAACTGGCCGACCTGGCCGAGCGGTACAGCTTCTGCGCTACGTTCCTCAACGACCCGAACATCGGCGGGCGCTTCTCGGCCCTTTCCTACTTCGGGCTGGTTCCGGCGGCACTGATCGGCGTGGACGTGGATCGGTTGCTGGATCGCGTATTGGCGGTGGCCCGTGCCTGCAAGCCAGGCGTGGCGGTGGAGAAAAACCCGGCTGCCCGGCTGGGGGCCATCTTAGGTGAACTGGCGCAGGCTGGGCGGGACAAGGTGACGTTCGCCATCTCGCCCGCCATCGCCAGTTTTGGCGATTGGGTGGAGCAATTGATCGCTGAGAGCACCGGCAAGGAAGGACAGGGCATCCTTCCGGTGGTGGGGGAGCCTTTGGGGCTGCAAGATGTGGCGGATAAACTACATCCGTACGGCTATGACCGGGTCTTTGTCCACCTACGGTTGGATGACCCCCTCCTCAGCCCTCCCCCGCCTGCGGAGGAGGGAGATGATGTACCGCTGTCTGTCCTGGAAGCGGCCAGCCATCCGGTGGCGCGCCTGCATCTGCGCGACGTTTATGACCTGGGCGGGCAGTTCTTCCTGTGGGAGATGACCACCGCCGTGGCCGCCCACCGCCTGGTCATCAACCCCTTCAACCAGCCCAACGTCGAGGCGGCCAAGGTGCAGGCTCGCAAGATGGTGGCCGAGTACAAGGAGAAAGGCGCGCTGCCCAGTGTTGAGTCGTCAGCACTCACTCCCGAGACGTTGAACGAATTCCTGACCCAGTCTGGGCCTGGTGATTACGTTGCTCTGCAAGCCTACGTCCAGCCGACACCCGAGACCAGTGCAGCGCTAGCGGCGCTGCGCACCCGGCTGCGCGACCGATATCGGCTGGCGACGACGGTGGGCTACGGGCCGCGCTTCCTACACTCCACCGGCCAACTGCACAAGGGCGACGCTGGAAATGGCCTCTTCATCCAGTTCACCGCCGACGACCCGCGCGACGCCCCCATCCCCGACGAAGCGGGATCGCCAGAGTCGTCCATCACCTTCGGCGTGCTCAAAGCGGCCCAGGCCCTCGGCGACCGGCGGGCGCTCTTGGATGCCGGGCGGCGGGTGATCCGCTTCCATCTGGGGGGTGACGTGGTTGGTGGGTTGACGAAGTTGAACCAGGCGCTTGCGTGAGCCTCAGTAGATCCAAAATCCCGCTGTAAGGATGTTTCAACACTCCCAAGGCGCATCGAAATGGGCTGAATCTTGCTCGTAGTGGGCGCTTCAACGCTCCAAAAGCGCACTGAAGGCCGACCGCAGCGGTCGTCGCGCACTACGAACCCAAATTTGGATCCACTGAGACTTGCGCTTACTCATCACGTTTTACGTACCGGCACACGTCCACCTGTGCAAAGTCCTCTTCGTCTACCATTTGCATGTTGGCCTCCAGCCACGCCTGCACCAAGCCACGCTCGTCCCACATCGCTGTTTCAGTGGCGACCAGCCAGATCACATCGTGCCCAGCCGTCATCTCCCGCATAAGCTGCGCGACCTCCTGCTCGCTCATCAGGTAGGAGCCATCCGGGTCCCGATGGTTGGTGTAGAGCCCCTCGGCCCAGGGGTATTCGTCTTCGGGGAAGTAGTAGTCGAAAGCGTATTTGCTGTAGGGGATCTGAAAAATAATCAGTTCATCGAACGTGTGAGAGCTCAGGGCAAGTGGTAAGTAGCATTTGAAGGGATAGTCTCGGTCGGTGACCTGGGATGCGGTTGGCTCATCGGGCGTGCGATAGCCAGCCACGCAGGCAGCGGCAGCGCGGAAGTCGGCCTTCATCGGATTGGTGGCCTGTTGCCACAGGTTGGTGCTACTAAATGTGAGGATGATGCCTATAAAGAGCATCACAGGCCAGCGGCCCCATCCTCTGAAGCGCCAGAAGGACGCCAGCCCCGAAGCGATCAGCAGGTAAAAGGCTGGGGCGGCCCAGATGAAATAGCGATCGGTGAAGAGCGGTTGCCGCAGCGAGATAAGCCACACGCTCAGCAGTGGGAGCACGAGCCAGCCCAGCAGCGCGAGGCGGCCCCTCACCTCCCCCGCTCCCCCACCTACCAGGGGGAGGAGGAATAGGGGACTCAAAAGCCCCCACACAGCCAGCGCACCCATCAGCACCATGCCCCAGGGCCAGCTCTGACCGATGATACCCAGGCTCCAACCGTTGAGCAGGATCTCTGCCATCTCACCTAACGTATAGGGGTAGAAGCCAGTCTCGCGCTCCTGAAGCACCTGCTCCGCTTGCCAGGCGATCAGTGGTAGGTAGGGTAGGGTAAGACAGGCCAGGCTGATCAGCGCGCCTCTCCACCGCCGGCGAGCCTGGGGCCACCAGGCGAAGTAGAGCAGCACCTGCACGGGAACCAGCAAAGCGGCCAGGATGTGGGAGTAGAAGGCCAAGCTGGTGGCGACGACCTGCACTGCCCACCAGCGCCAGCCCTGCCCCTTCGACAGGCTCAGGGCAGGCCTCTCGACGGCACGGCGGAGTGAATAGATCGCCAGTAGGGCCAGGGCTGGCACCAGCGTGTACATCTTCACTTCCTGACCGTACCAGGTGAGGTAAGGGGAGGTGGTCGTCAGCAGCGCGGCGAGGAGGCCCGTCTGCCGGTTAAACAGGCGGCGGCCCAGCACGTAGACCAGCGGCACGCAGAGGACACCAAAGGCCAGCGAGAAGAAGCGCATGGCGTACTCACCGCTGCCGGTGAGTGCGATCCAACCGCGCAGCAGCAGGAAATAGAGTGGGCCATTCCAGCCGGGGCGAGTAAAGTTGGAGAGCATCTCTGCCCAGGGTGCGGTGGCAAAGCGCAGTGCATCCACCTCGTCTCGCCAGAGTGACTGGGCATCGAGGGACACGGCACGCACGGCAAAAGCGGCCAGCGCCAACAGGCTGATGGCGGCGAGGGCGGATGGCAGACATCCGGCGGATGGCAGACATCCGTAGGCGAAACCTGAGCGTCGCATTACACGTCGTGGCGATGCCGGCGCAGGATGAGGAGGGCAGCACCCAAGGCCAGCACGATGCCCAGTGCCACCCACATCAGGACCGCCCCGCCGCCGGTCCAGGCAGAGGGAGGGGCAGTGCTAGAAGGGGTCGGAGTGGGGAGTGGTGATGTCCCTGGGAGCGAGAAGGCAGGTAGGGGCGAATGGCTGCCGCCGCCGGGCAGCGCGCCACGCAGCCACAGCACCGCGACGGCGATGAGCACCACGGCCAGTGCCAGCGCGAACCATAAATGGGGACGACGATGCCACTGAGTCATAATGTGATTATAGCGCAGTTTTCCTCGTCGCGCCAATCGCGGATAAACTACATCCGTGCGTGGTTCTGGCTGGCGCGGTCGCCGGATTTCAAAAGGGTGCAGTTGCTCTCATTTCCCAACGACACATTGCTTGCGTTCTTGCCACGAATTACACGAATTTTCACTAATTTTTCTCTTACATTCGTGTCAATTCGTGCAATTCGTGGCGAAATGCCCCCGGAGAAACAAGAGCGTTTACACCCATTTCAAAAGTGCGAGAGCCTTTCGTAGTTCATGAGAGGTTTCTGACGGACACAGAATCCGATGGGGTCTCCCTATTAATGGCCCTAATGGCACTAATGGCAAAACAACACAGCGTCCCGGACGAGTTGTGAGAGGGTTTCAAGCACAAGAACGAGTTCCTGCGCTGGGTC
>CAZMOT010000128.1:0-9794 GCA_964568065.1 uncultured Anaerolineales bacterium | reverse complement strand
GGCGCCGGCCCACGGACCGCACTCTGGGACCGCATGGAGACCCTATCCATCCGCTGCCAGCGCGAAAGATCCGACCTGGAGACCGACGCCCTGACCGCTTTGGTCATCCGCGCCCTCTGTGGCTGTGCCATTAGCGCCATTAATGCCATTAGTGCCATTAATACAGAGACCCCCTCACATTGCACAGATTGGCGGGGCGGGGTAAAATCACATACGCCAAACAGCCATTCAAACGTCGGTAGTGGTCAAATGGTAAGTGATGAGCGAAGGGTGTCAATGTTCAAGTATACGGAAACCCGCCAGATGTAGCGATTTTCGACACCCTATCGCCATATTTTGGGGCATCTGCTTGCTGACAAACTGGCTGTACAACAGCCATCACTTACCTCTATACCACTACCCAAACGTCAATTGGGGTGAGTCGCTTGACAAAAGTACCCTCCTGTAAGATAATCTCCGTCACATTTGAGGAGGACAACATGACAAAACCGTTCGAGGTAACCGACGCTGCATTCGAAGAGGAAGTGCTCCAGGCCGAGAAGCCAACCCTGGTAGACTTTTGGGCCGCGTGGTGTGCGCCGTGCACGATGGTCGGGCCGATCGTGGAGGAGGTCTCCCGCGAATACGCCGACCGCCTCCGGATGGTCAAGATGGACGTGGACGCCAATCCCAACACCCCGCAGCGTCTGGGCATTATGGGCATCCCCACGCTGATCCTGTTCAAGGACGGGGCAGAGGTGACACGTATCGTGGGTTACCGATCCAAAGATGCACTCGTGGAGGAGCTGCTGGCCCACATCTAACTTGACGCCATCGCGTCTGTGTGGTATACTGTACGTACAATTTGAGATTGAAAGACCGCGATCGGGAGAAGTAGGCATCGAAGCGAGGTTCAGAGAGTCGGGCAGAGGCTGTGAGCCCGATACCAGCGCCGGTGCTGAATGGGCCCGGGAGTCGCCCGCCGAAACGAACAACGGATTGAGAAACCAACGGATTGTTCGGAGTAGTCCGGGCCGGAGACGCTACCGTTATCAGGGCTGAGGGTATCGTCCTGACTTGGTCAAAGGACCGTACCTGCAAGAGTGAGGCTGGCTCTTCACACACCGCGCGCTGTCACCGGCGCGTTTTTGTTCATATAGAGCTGCCTAAATGGGGTGGCACCACGGGTAAGACGCCCGTCCCGGCAACGGGGCGGGCGTTTTTCTTTCTCAATACTCGATGCTCAATACTTGATACTGGATGCCCGCAAGGAACGAGTATCAAGTATCCAGTATCCAGTATCAAGTATCCAGTATCCAGTACAAAGGAGGAACAGAAATGGAAAAGCGACGTATTCTCACAGGGGATCGATCCTCAGGCAAGTTGCACCTGGGCCACTACGTGGGCAGTCTGGCCAACCGCGTGCAGTTGCAGGATGAGTATCAATGCTTCTTCATCATCGCCGATTTGCACACCCTCACCACCCGGCCGGAGAAAGAGCACATCCTCCGCATTCGCCATAACGTCCACGAGATCGTGCTCGATTACCTGGCGGTCGGCATTGATCCTGAAAAGAGTGTCATCTTCCTCCAGTCGGCCATCCCAGGCACTTACGAACTCAACCTGATCTTTGAGATGCTGGTCAGCGTACCACGGCTGGAGCGTGTCCCCAGTCTCAAGGAGATGGCGCGCGATGCCAACCTGCAGACAATGCCCTTTGGCCTGCTGGGGTACCCGGTGCTCCAGGCCGCCGATATCCTGCTGCCCCGCGCTCACCTGGTGCCCGTCGCCAAGGACAACGAAGCCCACGTCGAGGTCGCGCGCGAGATCGCCCGCAGGTTCAACCGGCTTTACGGCAACCGCAACGGCGGCGTCTTCCCAGAGCCCCAGGCCCTCATCGGTGAGTTGCTCGTGGGCACCGATGGGCAGGCTAAAGCGAGCAAATCGCTGGACAACGTCATCTACCTCTCCGGACGATGCCGCGACGGTAGAGCGTAAGGTGCGCAGGATGTACACCGAGTATCTTCTCAATAAGTTGGGGCAAAGTTGATATAGTAACTCGCTGATCCCCAAGATGTAGGGGAATGGCATCGCGCAAACCACCAGATATGGCAGTCGGAATTACTTTGCGGCCAAGTGTGCCCCAAGATATTGAGAAGATACTACACCGACCCCAATCGGGTGCGCGCCGACGTCCCCGGCCGGGTCGAGGGCAACCCGGTCTTTATCTACCACGACGCCTTCAATCCCGACCCGGACGAGGTGGTGCACCTGAAGGAGCGGTACCGCCGGGGCACGGTGGGCGACGTGAAAGTCAAGGAGAAGCTGGCTCGCGCCATCAATGGATTCCTCGACCCCATCCGCGAGCGACGCGCCTATTACGAGGCACAGCCGGGGCTGATCGAGGAGATTCTGTACAGTGGCAATCGGCGTATGCGCCGGGAATCGGAGGAGACGATGCGCCTGGTGCGCGAAGCGATGGGTATGATGGAGATAAAGGAGAAGCCCATCATAGACCGTGCACAGCTCGCACTCCCCAGGCCTGGTCTACTGCTGACGGAAGGTTTAGCATGCACCTCATAAAAGTCAGAATTAACAGCGAAAACTACCCCGCCAGCCGTTTCTACCCGTTCAATGTCCCCATTCTCAGAGAGGCGACAGAACTGACGTTCAGAAGACCGGTTGCCTTCTTTGTGGGCGAGAACGGATCGGGGAAATCCACCCTGCTGGATGCCATCACCCGGAAATGCGGTATCCATATATGGGACAAACCCAGGCGACACATCGCCCACAACAATCCCTACGAGACCCGTCTGGCAGACTATATCACCGTGACGTGGGCAAACGGGAGTGTGCCGGGTTCCCTTTTCAGGGCCGAGACGTTTCGTGAGTTTGCCGATTTTCTCGACGACGTTGCCCTCTGCGATCCCGGCCGGCTGAAATACCACGGTGGTCGTATCCTCAACATGTTGTCGCACGGTGAGGCTATTCTGAGCTACTTCAGCGGTCGCTATCACGTCAAAGGGCTCTATCTCCTCGACGAACCCGAGACTGCGCTGTCGCCCTCAAGTCAAGTGAGATTCCTGAAAATCTTGCGAGAGTTGGAGGCAGGAGGTCACGCTCAGTTCATCATGGCCACCCACTCGCCAATCTTGTTGGCCTATCCGGGGGCTCAGATCTTTAGTTTCGATTTGTCCCGTATCAAGGAAGTGGACTACGAAGATACTTCTCACTACAGGCTTTACAAACAGTTTTTCACTGACCGGAGTGTCTTCCTGGAGGCTTGAGGTGTCCCCGGCTATCGAGGGGAAAGGAGGAACGCTATCGAGATAAGGAAGCAAGTAGACAAGTACGTAAGGAAACAAGTAGACAGGTACATAAGCCAGTTGTGAGGCTCTCTGTCTGGCGATGGGGTCTCACTGAAACCCCCGACACAGACGGGGGAGCCGTCACAGCGCCCCCAAGACTATAAGGAGGAACAAAAAATGACGCAGTACAAGTACTTTCTGCAAGAAAACGACTTGCCTACCCATTGGTACAACGTGATCCCGGACATGAAGACGCCGCCACCCCCGTACCGGCATCCGGCGACGCTGGAATTGCTGGGGCCCGACGACCTGGCACCGGTCTTTCCCCAGGCGCTGATCGCGCAAGAGGTGAGTCAGGAGCGGTGGGTCGAGATCCCGGACGAGGTGCAGGACGTGCTCAAGATGTGGCGCCCCTCCCCCCTCTACCGCGCCGCCCGTTGGGAGAAGGCCCTGGACACCCCGGCCAAAATCTACTACAAGTGGGAGGGCGTCAGTCCACCAGGCAGCCACAAGCCCAACACCGCTGTGGCCCAGTGTTACTACGCCAAGGGGGAAGGTCTGGAGGGGCTCGCCACCGAGACGGGAGCCGGTCAATGGGGCAGTGCTCTGTGTTTCGCCACTCAACTCTTCGGCATGAAATGCAAGGTCTTTATGGTCACGATCAGTTATCACCAAAAGCCTTACCGGCGCATCGCCATGGAGACCTGGGGAGGCAGCGTTGTACCCAGTCCCAGCTCGGAGACCCAGGCCGGTCGAGATATCCTGGCCGTAGACCCCGAGACCTCTGGCAGCCTGGGCATCTCCATCAGCGAGGCCATCGAGTACGCCGTCACCCACGACGGGTGGAAGTATTCCCTGGGCAGCGTGGTGAACTTTGTGCTCCTGCACCAGACGGTCGTCGGGATGGAGGCCAGGAAGCAGATGGAGATGGCAGGCGACTACCCGGACGTCCTCATCGGCTGTGTCGGCGGTGGCAGTAACTTTGCCGGCCTCTTCCTGCCCTTCTTGAAGGACAAGTTGGAGGGCACCAAACCGGACCTGCGGGTCGTCAACGTAGAGTCCACCGCCTGCCCCAGCCTGACCCGGGGCCTCTACGCCTACGACTGGGGCGACACGGCCAAGACCGGCCCCGTGGCGATGATGCACACCGTGGGCCACGGGTTCATCCCCGCCCCCGTTCACGCGGGAGGGCTGCGCTACCACGGCATGGCGCCCATCATCTGCCGCCTGTTGGAGGATGGCTTCGTGGAAGCCCGCGCCTATCACCAGAACGCGGTCTTTGATGCAGCCCAGAGTTTCGCCCAGGCCGAAGGCTTCATCGTAGCCCCTGAGACGGCCCACGCCGTCCGGGCCGTTTACGACGAAGCCCTGGCCTGCAAGGAGTCGGGCGAGTCGAAGGTCATTCTCTTCAACAACAGCGGCCACGGCCATTTCGACCTGGCGGCCTACGACGCCTACCATCGAGAGGAGCTCCCGGATTACGAACTTGAGGAGGAAAAGATCAAAAAAGCCCTGGAGGAACTGCCCCAGATTCCAGCATAAACGGGTAAACAAGTACACAAGGTAGACAAGTAGACAAGGGAACGACTCCCTTGTCTACTTATTTTCTTGTCTACTTGTATACTTGTCCACTTCCGTGTACAATCGAAGTATCAACAGGTGGTGAGGTACGTATGAAGATTATCTATCGCGATAAGGAGTGGGAATTACAGGGTCGTCGGCGAGTGCGGGACGCGATCAAGGAAGTCGGCCTCATCCCTCAGGCTGTGCTCACCGTCCGTGACGGTAAACTCCTGACTGAGGACGTGATGTTGGAGGATGGAGATGAGGTCAAACTCATCGCCGTGATTTCGGGCGGGTAAAGGGGGGGTTTGAGATGACGACACAAGCCTGGGCAGTTCTACTGGGTGCTTACCTGCTGGGCTCAATCCCCTCAGCCTACCTGGTGACCCGCTTCGTCGCCGGGGTGGACATACGGCAGATCGGCGACGGCAACATGGGGGCCAAGAACACCTTCGAGTCGGTGGGGCGGCTGCCGGGCCTGGTGGTCGGGGCCGCCGATATCGGTAAGGGGGCATTGGCCGTAGCGATGGCACGCCACTCCAACCTGCCGGAGAACGTCGTTCTATGGGCAGGAGCGTGCGTTGTGTTGGGCCACGACTTCCCGCTCTTTCTGCGCTTCCGGGATGGGCAAGGGATGGCAGCGCTGATCGGCGTCTTCGGCGTGCTCTTTCCGCGCGAGATGGGTCTGACGTTGTTGATCCTTGGTATCGTCCTCGCGATCACCCACCACTGGGATTTGAGCTGTGGTATTGGCTTCACCCTGTTACCTATTTTGCTCTGGCTCGCCGGTCAGCCGTCTAAGCGGGTGCTCTACCCCGTGCTGCTGCTGCCCACCATCGGGGTGAAGAAATTGATGGCCGTCTGGCAGGGGCGCCACGCGGGGCCTAGCGAGGAGACCGCATGAAATGCCGCAAATGTAGCAGCCCGGCTGTGCTTAACATGCGCCGGCACAAACTGGCGCTCTGCGAAGTCCACTACCCGGAGTGGTTCGTCGCTCAAACTCAGCGCGCCATCGAGAAGTACCGCATGTTCCGCCCCGACGACCGCATACTGGTGGCGGTCTCCGGTGGGAAGGACAGCCTGGCCCTGTGGGACGTGCTGCTGCAACTGGGCTACCGGGCCGACGGGCTGTACATTGACCTGGGAATTGACCAGGGGACTGACGATGGTACGGGCTACTCCGCCGCCTCGCGTGAGAAGGTCGAGCAATTTGCAGCGCAGCGGTCCGATGCACGATTCACGGTGGTGGACCTCAAGGCCGAGTATGGGGAGACGTTGCCGGAGGTGGCCCGGCGGGTGCGTCGCGGGCGCGGCAAGCCCTGCTCCGTCTGCGGGCTGATCAAACGGCACGTGATGAACCGCGTGACCCGCGACGGAGCCCGCGGGCTCCGCGGGGGCTACGACGTACTCGCCACCGGCCACAACCTGGACGACGAGGTGGCGGTGCTCTTCGGCAACGTGCTCCACTGGCAGACGGGCTACATCGCCCGCCAGGCTCCGGTATTGCCGGCCAGCCCTGGGGATGGGGATGGTGGGCTGGCCCGCAAGGTCAAGCCCTTCTGCCGCTTCTACGAGCGGGAGACGGCCGCCTACGCGCTCATCACCTCCATTGACTACATCTACGACGAGTGCCCCTACGCCGTGGGCGCGACCAGCCTGCGCTACAAGGGGATTCTGAACCAGATGGAGGAGCAATCGCCAGGGACAAAGTCGCAGTTCTACCTGGGTCTCCTGCGGGCGCGGAAGGAGGGTTTCTTCTGCAAGCAGGCTGAGGAGGTGGAACTACACCCCTGTTCCAACTGCGGCCAGCCCACCAGCGCGCCGGGGTTGTGTACGTTCTGTCGCTTATGGAGGGGAACGACGGAGGCGGGAGGTTGAGCCGGCGATGGGTACTGGATGCTGGATACTGGATGCTGGATACTGGATACTTGATGCTTGCAAGCGAGGCTTGAGGTGAGGGACAAGTAGGAGGATGGCGATGAGCGAAGACAAAACCGGCCAAGCGTTGGAGCGGCAGGTGGCCGACCTCTACCGTGCTATGGGGGCGTGGAAGGTCGAGCACGACGTGCCGATGATGGGCCACCAGATTGACGTGTACGTGGAAATGGCCGGGCCTGAACGCTCTCTGCATCGCATCGCGGTGGAGGCCAAGGACTGGCAATCCCCGGTGGGCATTAACATAGTCAGCAGGTGGGCGCTCGTGGTGGACGACCTGCGGCGCGCCGGGCTGGTTGATGAGGGCATTATCGTCTCACCCGTGGGGTTCACCAAACCCGCCCGTCGGGCAGCGGCCGAACACGTCAGCCGGGGCCTGCCGATCCGTTTGCTGGAGTTGGCCGACCTGCAGGCCTCCGCCACGCAGGCCTCCACCGGCGTTGACCTCGACCAGTTGCGCGAGGAGTACCTGGCCTTCCTGGTCAACTCCTACCGCCGCCTCGATTTCCGTGGCATCGTGCAGACCAGGAACCCGGTGGAACTGGAGTTGGCTGAGGTGTACGTCTCGCTGAACGTGGCTCCTTCCGGCGGCGGGCGTGTTGAGGAGCCGTGCGAGGTGATGGGCGAGGGGAGCTTGCGCGAGCGGGCCGAACGGGCGCAGCGGCTGAGCGTCGAGGACGTGCTGCGCGAGGAGCCGCGACTGGTCGTGGTGGGTGACCCCGGCGCGGGCAAGACCACCTTCCTGCGCTACGTCGCGCTGGCGTTGGCCGAGGGTGAGCAGGCCGCCCGCGAGCGGTTGGGACTTGCAGGGGAGTGGCTGCCTATCTACCTGCCGCTGGCCGCCTACAACGAGGAACTGCGAAAGAAGCGGGTCTCGCTGGAGGACTATGTGCTGCGCTACTGGGACACGCGCAGTTTCGACCGGCCGGGGATGGACCGCTTGGTGGCGCGGGCGCTGGAGATGGGGCAAGTGCTGCTCCTGTTGGACGGGCTGGACGAGGTGGGGGGCCGCGCCGACCGGCTGGCCGTGGCCCGCCAGGTGGAGGCCTGGGCCAACAGTTACGGCCCCCGTGGCAACCGCGTCACCGTCACCAGCCGCGTCGTGGGCTACGACGAGGCACCGCTGGCCCGCGACTTTCACGCCTATACCCTCAGCCCTTTCGGCCCGGAGGAGATTGAGCGTTTCGCCGGGCAGTGGTGCGTCGCCTACCAGCGCTGGGCCGACCCCGACCAGCCGGAGAAGATGGCGCTCGAGAGGGGGCATAACGAGGCCGCCCGGTTGGTGGCCGAGATTCGGGCTGACCCCAGGGTGGAGAGCCTGGCCAGCAACCCGCTGCTCGTCACCATCATCGCCCTGATCCACTACAAGGGCACGCGGTTGCCCGACCACCGCGTGGAACTGTATGACCTGTGCATCCAGACGCTGGTGGAGACCTGGCGCGAGGCGCGCAGCGAGGCCGGGCCGGTGGGGAAACCGCTGCGGGTAGCCAGCGAGGTCAAGGTGCTGGCTCCCTTCGCGCTGTGGCTGCAAAGCCAGGCCCCTGGGCCGGGCGGGCCGCCGTGACGCTGTGCGCGCCCAGTTGGTGGACCTGCTGGCCCGCCAGTTCAAGGGCGACCGCGAGGCGGCGGAGGATGAGGCGGACCTGTTCCTGGAACTGGGCCAGCGGCAGACCGGGCTGCTGGTGGAGCGGGGCGAGGGCTGGTTCGGCTTCTTTCATCCCACGTTCAAAGAGTACCTGGCCGCCCGTGCCTGCGTTCTGGAGGGGCAGATGAAAGGGGTGGCCGGCACCTGGGAGGTGCTGCGTCCCCACCTGGCGACGCGCTGTGGCACGAGGTGGTCCTGCTCACGGTGGGCTACAAGGCGATCATCGAGGCGCAGGACGAGGCGGCGGCCTACCTGGTGCGGCAGATCGGTTCCGAGCCCGACGAGCACGGTGAGAACGTGGTGCTGGCTGGTCGCTGCCTGGCCGACGTTGGTCGCGGCCTGGTGCCCGACGACTGCTGGGAGGAGGTCGTCGAGAAACTGATCCCTGTGATGCAAGATCTGGCCACCGACGGTCGTCCCAACGCTCCATCCCGTGTCCCTGTCCCCACCCGCTACGGAGCCGCCGAAATCCTCGACCGCTTGGGCTGGCTGCCCGACGACCTGAATGCGTGGGTGGAGGTACGAATCCCAAACCCCAAGCCCCAAGCTCCAAACCGGGTTTACGTGGCCCGGTATCCGGTGACCAATGTCCAATTTACTCTCTTCAAGGACGCTCGTGGATACGAGGAGCAAGGAAGGCGCTGGTGGTCTGATGAGGGCTGGGAATGGCGCACGGAAAAACACTCTGGGTACCGTGGTGAGGGACCTGTGCCCCAGCCTGAGTACTGGGACCATCCCCGCTTCGGCAAGAGCCGCCGTGGCTATCCCGTGGTGGGCATCTCCTGGTACGAGGCCAATGCCTATTGTGCCTGGCTGAGCGAACTCTTGGAGCGACACCAGGCGGGGGAGGAACTGGAACCTGCTCACCGTAATCTCATCGCTGGCTTGCCTGGGGCCGCCGCTGTGGTGCGCCTGCCCACCGAGGCCGAGTGGGTGGCCGCCGCAGGCGATGGTGATGAGTACCCCTGGGGTCCGAACTTTGACGAGAGTCGCGCCAACACTAGCGAGGGAGGCATCGGCGGCACCACGCCGGTGGGGATGTACCTCGCTGGCAAAAGCGATCCCCACGGCGTCTGGGATATGGCGGGCAACGTCTGGGAGTGGATGGCTTCTGATGAGATTGTGAAGCCCTGGCGCGGCGGGTCGTGGAGCGACGGTCAGTGGGGCGCCCGTGTGCGCGAGCGCTGCGGGTCCGATCCCGGCTACTCGACCAGCGGCGTCGGGTTTCGGGTGTGTGCGTCCCCCGCTCGTTCTGGTTTCTGATTCCCGTTTCCTGATTGCTGAATCGGGGGGAGTCTGAGGGGGGCAGAGCCCATGCGCGTCAACCTAAGGGCCCCAAGGATTGAGCCGCCGCCAACTCAATC
>CAZMOT010000127.1:0-9862 GCA_964568065.1 uncultured Anaerolineales bacterium | reverse complement strand
CCTAAATGGGCCAGCTATTCGCGGTTGTTAATGTGCACTCTCAGTATACAAGCGAAGCCGAAGGGACGGGGGCTACGCGCAACGGCTAAATGACACGCTGGTTCCAAAAAGCTCCGAGCCCTCGTCCCCGAGGAGGGGGGCTATGAGCAGGTAGGTGCGACTTTTGCCCTGATGCTTCAAGACCCTGCCCGGCGATACCCCGACTGCAGCGCACTCCTCTCAGTCCTTGTGGCAGGCGACGAAGTGGCCCCCGCCCGCGTCCTGCCACTGGGGCTCTTCTTCGGAGCAGACCTTCCCGGCGACGGGGCAGCGGGTGCTGAAGCGGCAGCCAGGAGGCGGGTCGGCCGGGCTGGGGACGTCGCCCTCCAGGATGATGCGCCTGCGCTGGCGCTCGACGGCTGGGTCTGGCACCGGGACGGCGGAGAGGAGCGCCTGGGTGTAGGGATGGAGCGGGTGATTGTAGAGTTCGTCCTTCTCGGCCAGTTCCACGATCTGGCCCAGATACATCACCGCCACCCGGTCGCAGATGTGGCGCACCATGCTCAGGTCGTGGGCGATGAACAGGTAGGTCAGGCCCAATTGGTCCTGCAGGTCCTCCAGCAGGTTGACCACCTGAGCCTGGATGGAGACGTCGAGGGCGGAGATAGGCTCGTCGCAGACGATGAATTCCGGATCGGAGGCCAGGGCGCGGGCGACGCCGATACGCTGCCGCTGCCCGCCGGAGAACTCGTGGGGATAGCGGTTGATGAAACGGGGGTTGAGGCGCACCAGGCGCAGCAACTCCTGGACCCGCTCGACCTGCTCTTTGCCCGAGGCCAGTTTGTGGACCCGCAGGGGCTCGCCGATGATGCGGGCGATGGTCATGCGCGAGTTGAGGGAGGCGTAGGGGTCCTGGAAGATCATCTGCATCCGCTGCCGCATACCCCGCAGCAGTTCCCCCTTCAGCGTCGTCAGGTCTGCCCCGTCAAAGATCACCCGGCCCGCCGTGGGGCGATACAGTTGGAGGATCGTGCGGCCGGTTGTCGTCTTCCCGCAGCCGCTCTCGCCCACCAGCCCCAGCGTCTCCCGCTGGTAGATGTCGAAGGTCACCCCATCCACCGCCCTGATCGCCCCCACCTGTCGCTGAATGAGGATGCCACGGGTGATGGGAAAGTGCTTCTTGAGGCCATGTACCTGCACCAGCACATGGTCGTCGTTCATGGTTCCCTCCCTGAGAAACCTGGGGAAAGAAACCAGGTTTTCAGGAAAAAACCCGGTTTCAGATGGTCGTCGTTCATGGTTCCCTCCCTGAGAAACCTGGGGAAAGAAACCAGGTTTTCAGGAAAAAACCCGGTTTCAGATGGTCGTCGTTCATGGTTCCCTCCCTGAGAAACCTGGGAAAGAAACCAGGTTTTCAGGAAAAAACCCGGTTTCAGATAGTCGTCGTTCATCGCTCTCTCCCTGTGGTCACGTCCACCCAGCAGGCGATTTCGTGGCCGAACCCGATGGACTCCAGTTGGGGATTCTCCTGGCGGCACCGCTCTACTGCGTATTCACAGCGCGGTGTGAAGGGGCAGCCTGGCGGCAGCCCCAGCAGGTCTGGCGGGAGGCCGGAGATGGTAGCCAGCCTCTCGTCGCTGGTCCGGTCCACCCGCGGCAGAGACTTTAGTAGTGCCAGCGTGTAGGGATGGCGGGGGTCGCCGTAGATGTCGTCCACGCTCCCCCGCTCGATGATAAAGCCCGCGTACATCACGAGCACCCTCTCCGCCAGGCCAGCGATGATGCCCAGGTCGTGGGTGATCCAGATCACCGCCATCCCCAACCGGTCGCGCAGACCCTTGACCAGGTCAATGATCTGGGCCTGGATCGTCACGTCCAGCGCGGTGGTGGGCTCGTCGGCGATGAAGATGCTGGGCGCACAGGCCAGTGCCATCGCGATCATCACCCGCTGGCGCATCCCGCCGGAGAACTGGTGAGGATAATCGCGGTACCGGTCGGCCGCCTGGGGGATGCCCACCACATCCAGCAATTCCACCGTCCGCTGGCGGGCTTGCTCCCGATCCATCCCCAGGTGAACGATCAACGCCTCGCTGATCTGGCGGCCGATGGTCAGGACCGGGTTGAGGGAGGTCATCGGGTCCTGAAAGACCATGGCGATCTCGTTGCCACGGATGTGCTGTATCTCCGTCTCGTCCAATTTCAATAGGTCCTGCCCCCGGTAGAGAACCTCACCGGCGGCGATCTTGCCGGGCGGCTCGGGGATGAGCGCCATCACGGAGAGGACGCTGACGCTCTTGCCGCACCCGCTCTCCCCCACGATCCCCAGCGTCTCTCCCTCTGAGAGCGTGTAGGAGATGCCGTTGACGGCGTGGACGACGCCATCCAGTGTGTAGAAACGGGTGGTGAGGTCTCGAACTTCCAGTAGCGGGTCCACAATTTTCTCCTACTCGGTTTCGGCGAGCGCCCGGGGATCGAGCGCGTCGCGCAGCCCGTCCCCGACAAAGTTGATAGCCAGCACAACCAGCAGGATCAGCGTGCCGGGGAAGAACCACATCCAGGGCTCGGTGTCCAGATGGTGGTAGGCCTGATTCAGCATGTTGCCCCAGGTGGCGGTGGGAGGCTGGACCCCCATCCCCAGGAAGCTGACGTAGGCCTCGCCGATGATGGCACCGGCCACTCCCAGCGTGGCGGAGACGGTGATAGGGGCGATGGTGTTGGGCAAGATGTGCTCAAAGATGATGGAGCGGTTGCGGGCGCCAACGCAGCGGGCGGCGGTCACGAACTCTTGCTCCTTGAGGGAGAGAAAGTTCGCCCGCACGATGCGGGCCAGGCCCATCCAGGCGGTCAGCCCAAGGTTGGCGATGATGACGATCACGCTCCCACTGAGGGTGCGACCCAGTATATGAAAGTTGGGCATCCTGGTGCCAAAGAACTTGGCCACCAGCACCAACAGGAGCAGAGGAGGCATGTTGAATATTGCCTCGGTTAAACGCATCAGGATGCTATCTACGACCCCCCCGTAGAACCCGGCGATCGCGCCCACCAGCACTCCGACGACGAGCGAGACGGCGACGGCGAGGACACCGATGACGATAGAGATCTGCCCCCCGTAGATGGTGCGGGCCAGGATATCCCGCCCGACCAGGTCGGTGCCGAAGGGGTGTTCCCAGGAGGGTGGGGAGAGTTTGAGCGAGAGGTCGGTGTGGTTAGCGTCCGCCTCCGAGTAGAGGAGGGCTCCCACCGTGACGTACAGAATAATAGCGATGAGCAGGCCGACGCCGACCATGGCCATCTTGTGCCGACGGAAACGGCGCCACGCCACCTGCGTCGGCGTCAGCGGAGGCCGCTCGGCCTGTTCCTCGAACATTTCCCAGGTTACCTCTGTTACAGCCATCGTTTCTCACAGCCTTTCAGATAATGTTCCTGGCTCGTAGTAATGACTTTAGTCGTTGTTGCCGCCTGGGAACGACTGAAGTCGTTACTACAAAGCTTGCTCGCAGCCCCGTCTAGGGGACCTCCCAGGGTCCGCATCCCTGATCAACATTAGCGCCGTACATCACCCGGTCGCCGAACGCAAACGAGTTGGATGTAAACGCTCTTGTTTCTCCGGGGGGCATTTCGCCACGAATTGCACGAATGTAAGAGAAAAATTAGTGAAAATTCGTGTAATTCGTGGCAAGAACGCAAGCAATGTGCCGTTGGGAAATGAGAGCAACTGCACCCAAACGAGTTCACCCCACTGACTACTGATTACTGACTACTGACCTACGCCTCAATCGTAACGGATACGCGGGTCAAGGAAGGTGTAGGTGATATCGGTGATGATCTGGAAAACGACGACGAGAACAGAGAGGATCATCAGGATGCCCATCAAGACCGGGACATCGGTGTCACTGGCAGCGTCTATGTACAGCCGCCCCATCCCCGGCCAGGCAAAGATAGTCTCGGTGACCACCGCCCCACCCAGGAGGAGCGGCAGGCTCATCCCCTCAATCGTCACCAGGGGCAGGGCCGCGTTCTTCAGCGCGTGGCCCAGGAGCACCATCCGCTGGGGCAGCCCTTTGGCGTAGGCGGTGCGGATATAGTCCTGGCTGATGACCTCCAGCATCTGGGAACGGACGTAGCGGCTGTACCCGGCGATGCTGATGATGGCCATCGTGGTCACCGGGAGCACCATGTGCCACGCGACCTGCCACACCGTCTTTCCCACCGCCAGGTCGTACATGCCGACCGTGGGGAAGTAGGGCAGCCCCCACTTTTTAAAGTTGACGGCGAAAACGTACATCAGGATGAGCGCCAGCCAAAAGACCGGCATCGAGTAGCCGATGAACGAGAAGGCGGTGATCACGTTGTCCAGCGTCGAATACTGCCGCAGGGCCGAATAGATACCGATGCCGAGCGCAAAGATCCACACCACCACCTCGGTGGTCAGCATCAACAGCAGTGTGTTGGGGATGCGCTTTCCGATGACCTCGAGGACCGGTCTCCGTTCCATAAAGGACTTGCCAAAGTCCCCTCTCAGCACCCCCCGGCGCGTGCCGGGCGTCTCGGGGACGCCATCCCCGTCCATATCTATCTTCATCCAGTCGTTGCCGACCAGCCAGACGATGTACTGAACCAGTACCGGCTTATCCAGGCCCAACTGGCGCGTCAGCCGCTCCCGGTCCGATGGGCGGATGCGGCGACGGCCGCCGAAAGAGGCCAGCGGGTCCCCCATCTCGTTGACGAGGATAAAGATAGCGGCACTGATGACGAGCAGCAGGGGAATCGCTTGCAGGAGGCGTCGGATTATGTATCGGGTCATACTGTCCTCCGAACGTCGCTCGTGGGAGAGAAACCCGGTTTTTCACTATGCCAGCAGAAACACATGCGTTTGAAACACTCTATGGAGCGAGTAAGATTCCGCGCAAGTCAAAAAACCGGGTTTCTTCAGGGGGAAGGAGAGAAGAGGGATTTCCCCTCCTCCCTCCTCCCTTTGCTCAAGTGCTCAGGTCACCCTACTCACCGGCGATGACGATGCCACCGTTCTCTATCGTCGGTATCTCCGCCGCCAGTACGGGAACCAGGTTCATCTCGTCATCCCAGTTCCACAGGCTCTCCAGCCACAGCTCGTAGGTGATGCCCGTGAACCACATCCCGGTGTAGAGGGGATTCAGGTTGTCGGGCTCCTCAAAGAAGCTGAAGGTGGCGCTCTTCGTGTCGTCTGTGGTATCCCACTCATAGCAGTTATAGAAAGGCCAGCCGGAGCCGGAGAAGCGGACGTTCTCCAGGCGTGTGCTCACCGCCCAAAAGTCGGTGTCGGTGCGCATGGCCATGTAGAACAGCTCGTCGTGCATGATCTCCTGGATCTCGTGGTACATCTGGATGCGTGCCTGCTCATCCAGCTCCACCACCTGCGCGGAGAGCAGGTCTTCCAGCTCAGGGATGCAGACTCCCTGACAGTTGGCCCCCGCCGGATAGTCGTCCGAGGGAATCTCGTCGCAGAGCCAGCCGGAGTCGTTCGGGTCGGGGAAGTCCGTCGGCAGCGTGGACCACTCGGCGATGTCGTACTGGCCGAGCCAGACAGGGCCGCCATCACCGAAGCTGTTCCAGATCACGTCGTAGGAGTAGTTCAGGATCTCGACCCCGACGCCGATCTCGGCCAGCATCTGCTGGGCCAGCACCCCGGTAGCCTCCCGGTTTTCGTTGCCAGCGGTGGTCGAGTACTGTATCACCAGTTCCACCCCGTCCTTGTCGCGGGTGCCGTCCCCGTTAGAATCCACCCATCCGGCCTCGTCCAGCAGAGCCATCGCCGCCGCCGGATCGTAGGGCCAGGGTTCGAGCGTGGGGTGCTCGTAGGGCGAGTCATACCAGAGGGACGCGGGGATCCTGTACAGGCCGTAGAAGAGTTCGTCAATGATCTGCTGGCGGTCCATACCCATGGCGATGGCCTGGCGCACCCTCTTGTCCTGGAGGGCCACGTGGCCGGGCTCGAGACCGTTCGCCGCGCCAAGCTCCTCACTGATGATGTTAAAGAACCAGGACTCGACCCAGCCGCTCGAGACGGAGACCAACTCGACGTTCCCCATGGCGTCAATGGCGGGCTTGTCGTCGGCGGTCAGGTAGACGCCGATGTCGGCATCGCCGGTCTCGAGGGCCGCCATCTGCGCCTCGTCGTCGGGCACGATGCGGATGAAGAGCTGGTCGAGAGGGGGTTTGCCCCGCCAGTAGTTGGGATTGGTCTCAAAGGCCAGGTGACTGGCGGACTCCCACTCGGTGAGGACGAAGGGCCCGGTGCCGACGGTGGGGAGCCAGTTCCATTCGGCATCGTCAATCGTTCCCTCGGCCTCAAAGACGGGCCCCAGAACGTGCTTGGGCAGGGGGTTGATGTTAAGGCCGGACGGCCAGCCGACGTACTTGTCGTTCAGACCGATCTGGATCGTGTAGTCGTCCAGCGCCACAAAGCTCTCCACGTAGGGATCGTAGGGGTAGCGGCTCTGGACGCCGACGTTCCCATCGCTCATGGTCATCTCGTATTCGAAGACATAGTCGTCGGCGGTAACCGGCGTGCCGTCCGACCACGTGGCGTTCTGGTTCAGCTTGATGGTGAGGACCATGGGGTACTCAGGGATGGGCACCTCCGTGGGTTCCTCCGCAGGCTCCTCTGCAGATGGTTCCGTGGGTTCAGGAGGTGGTTCCGTGGTGGCCGCCGGAGGGGGGGCTTCGGTGGCGGGGGGGGCGCAGGCGGCCAACAGGACTGCGGCAACGATCATCGCAGCCAGTAAAGTGTAAAGCCAGTTGTGTTTCATGATATTTCTTCTCCTTATTCAGGTTGGGCTTCTGGGGGCCGCTGGCTTTATGCAGGTTGCGTTCCAGCAGCCCACGCGATCACGGTGCCCCTGAAGGTCAGGGGCGGGCCTTCCCGTCGGGAAAGCCAAAGAGGACCATCAGGTCCCTGGCAGAGGAATCAGGAAACCGCGATACGCATCACCTCCTTTTCTCACCAGTCCTTCCAGAGGGAGAGAAAAGACCAGGTTTCCGGGGGAGATGAGCTCCCTCTGGGAAGTGGAAACCGGATATATATTATCCAAAAAGGGACATTTGTCAAGTCTCATCCGGTTTGCCCCTTACACCAATCACTATAATTACTGACCAGAGCCGCACAAGGTTCAATTTAGAGGTGGAGTACTCGTTTAGTGTTATTGTGCACTTCAAACACTGCCTGCATTACCCGATACGACAATTCCCGATAGATCACCTTAATCTTTCGTCAATGCTATCCTCATATTCGTGTAATTCGTTCATTCGTGCCGGGATGGTTCACAATAGGTTGACACTTTTTCTCGTAGGCTGTCTGGTAGGGCGATTGCATTTATATTTTGAGTTGCCCCAAGCTGTCATTCTGAGGAGCGAAGCGACGAAGAATCTCCCCTTTTCGCAGCGAAATTGAGATTCTTCGCTCCCTACGGTCGCTCAGAATGACATATGGTCCTTCATTCACCGTGTTTCTGTGCTACCTTCAGGAGCAATGGAAGACCTACGCCGCTTCCACTAACAACTGCGACGACGTTGCGTCCAACTTCCCGCACTCTCCGGTACAGAAGCGCCGCGATGCCCACAGCCCCGCCCCCCTCCACGACGAGATGATGTTTCTCCAGAGCGAAGGCCATGCTTGCAGCGATCTCCTCATCTGATACCAAAACGACATCGTCAACATATTCCTGGACCATGCGGAAGGTGTATTGATTGTTCAAGGCTATGTTACCTGCCAGGGCATCGGCGATGGTATCCTCCTCCTTCATCGTTATCAGTGCGCCGGCCCTCAAACTGTGGTACATCACGGGTGCGCGATCCATCTGAGCACCTATCACTCGATTGCTGCTGTTCGCAGATTTCAGCGCCAGCGCGATCCCCGATATCAGCCCACCCCCTCCCACGGGCACGATCGCCGTATCTATCTCGGGGAGGTCCTCCAACAACTCCAGGCCGATCGTGCCCTGCCCGGCGATGATGAAGGGATCGTCGAAACCGTCGATCCTGGTCAATCCCCGTTCCTCCTGCAACCGCAAGGCGTGCTTCTCGGCCTCGTCAAAGTTCTCGCCGTGCACCACCGCCTCAGCGCCGAGGCGTCTGATAGCCTCCACTTTGTTGCTCGGGACCCGCTCCGACATGCAGACCACGGCCTCGACGCCCAACTGCCTGGCGACGTATGACACCGCCCGGCCGTGGTTGCCGCTGGAGACGGTGATCACGCCTCGTTCCCTCTCATCCGCTGTGAGGCTGAGCATTTTGTTAGCAGCCCCTCGAATCTTGAAAGAACCGGTCTCCTGCAAACATTCAGCCTTCAGATAGACGGACGCGCCGACCAATTCTGTCAACCAGGGAGAACTGACCAAAGGTGTCCTTGTGACTATGGCGGCGATCTTTTGCCTGGCTTTGTACACATCGCGCATCGTCACGTCGGGGTTAGACATAGATTCCTCCACTCATCCCTGCGACTCAACGATCAACTCGTGAATGCGATCCAGCCCCGCCCGGAGGTAGTCGGGCGGCAGGCCGAAACTGATCCGCAGGTAGTGATCCAGGCCGAAGTGATCCCCCGGCACGATGAGCACGCTCTTTTCGTGGATCAACTGCTCCACCAGCTCAGTCGAGTTGACGTCGAGATGATAACGGGGGAAGGCGATGGCCGCCGCCCGGGGTGGGACCAGGCTAAAGGTCCCCTCGTGGCTCTCCAGCCACCCGTCGAGGATGGGGAAGCCCCGGCGGATGTAGTCGCGGGCCCGCTGAATGAGACGGGGCCGCACCTGGGGCGACAGGGCGATGGCCGCCAGCCTGTTGGCCAGCATGGTGGTGTCGATGGCGGTGTACTCGTGACGAGCCCAGATCTCATCCACAGTGTCTATCGGTCCCACCACCCAGCCAATCCGCAGCCCCGGCAGACCGTAGGCTTTGCTCAGGCTGTTCATGGCCAATACCTTGTCGTACCGGCCCCAGAATGAGGGCGTCTGGGTGTCGGTCAGCCGCTCTGCGCCGCTGTACACCTCGTCGGCCAGGAGCCAGGCCCCCACCCGCGCTGCGGCAGCCACGACACCGTCCATCTCCGCTTCAGTGAGGATGTAACCCGTGGGGTTGTTCGGGTTGCACACGGCGATGAGTTTCGTCCTCTCCGAGACGGCATCGTTCAACTCGTCCAGGTCGGGAGCCCAGCCCAGTTCCTCTCTGAGATGAAACGGTTTGAGTCGCATGCCGTAGTTGTGGCCGAGGCCCCAGATCTGCATGTAGTTGGGCAGCATCACCACCATCTCATCCCCCGGCGCAAGAAGGGTCTGGGTGGCAATGAAGTTGGCCTCGGCACACCCAACGGTGACCAGCACGTTGTCAGGGGTCGCGCCAGGATAGAGGGCAGCGATGTGCTCCCGCAGTTCGATGATGCCATTGGCCTGGGGGTAATTCAGTTCGGTGGTCAGCAGTTCTTCGACCACCGCCGGGTCGTCCACCAGTCCGCGGACGGTGGTGGAGTGAACGCCGCTCTCCGACATGTTGTAATCCACGACGTTCTCCCATTTGGCCTGCATGTGTTCCATGTCGAATGGTTGAAATGTGGTCATGTCACTCCTCCTCCAGTTCTCCTACTAATAACTAACGCACTAACTAACCGACCAACCAAGAGTGGGCCCAACTTGCTCAGACCTGGATCTGCAGCCCCAGCCCCTTCTCCATGGCCTTCCGGTAGGCCAGCAGTGCAATCGCCGTATCCTGCACGCCGACGCCCGTCAGATCACAGACCGTGATCTCTTCATCACTTCTACGGCCTGGCTTCCGGCCGGAGGTCAACTCTCCCAACTCGAGGGGAGGCTCAACTCACCAGCCGCTTGGCCAGTGCGACCGCTCCCACCGCGTC
>CAZMOT010000126.1:0-9932 GCA_964568065.1 uncultured Anaerolineales bacterium | reverse complement strand
GAAGTAGCCCGATGCGTCCCGCATCGAAGATGCGGGCAGCGTCGTCCGGGTGCATCTCCACGTAGGCCTCCGGCACCTCCTGCTCCAGCTTCTCCGACCGGCGGGTCATCGTGCCGGTGTGCCAGTGGAACATCAACCGGCCGGTGGTCAGGATGAGGGGATACTCCTCATCCGGCAGCTCCGCCGCCTCCCGGAAGTGGATGGCGTGGAAGTGGCCCAGGCCGCGGCTAAACTTACCCTTGTGCAGGTAGGGGGTACCGGGGTGGTCGAGGGTCGGCACCGGCCACTGGAGAAAGCCCTTCTTCTCCAACCGCTCGTAGGAAACCCCACCGTAGATGGGGGTCACCTGGGCGACCTCCTCCATCACCTCCCCAGGCAAGGCGAAGTCGAAACCGGCGGCCCCCATCCGCTGCGCCAGTTGGCAAAGGATCTCCCAATCGGGCTTGGCCTCTCCCAACGGTTCAATCGCCTTGCGCACCCGCTGGATGCGCCGGTCGGTGCCGGTGAAGGTGCCGTCTCTCTCGGCGAACGATGCCCCCGGCAGGACCACGTGGGCCAGTTGGGCCGTCTCGGTGAGGAAGATGTCCTGCACGACCAGAAAGTCCAGTTGCTCCAGGCAATGACGGACGTGGTTGACGTCGGGGTCGGACAGCATCGGGTTCTCCCCCATCACGTAGAGGGCGTGGAGGCTACCATCGCAGGCCGCGTCCACCATCTTCGTCACCGTCAGCCCCAACTGATCGGAGAGGCCCTCCACGCCCCAGGCTGCCTCGAATTTGGCCCTCATCTCCGGCAAGGTCACTTTCTGGTAGCCGGGGTAGACGTTGGGCAAGCCGCCCAGGTCACACGCCCCCTGGACGTTGTTCTGCCCCCGCAGAGGGTTGACGCCGCCCCCGGCCACGCCCATATTTCCGGTGAGCATGGCCAAATTTGCGCAGGACTTGACGTTGTCGGTGCCGGTGGTGTGCTGGGTGATGCCCATCGCGTAGAGGATGGCAGAGGGCTTGTTGGTCGCGTACATCCGCGCCGCAGCCCGCAGGTCGTCGGCCGGGATGCCGCTGATCTCCTCCACCCGCTCCGGGGTGTACTCCATCACCACTGCTCGCAGTTCCTCGTACCCCTCGGTCCGCTCCTCGACGAAGGCTTTGTCCTCCAGCCCCTCGCTGATGATGACGTTCATCATCCCGTTGAGCAAGGCTACGTTGGTACCGGGCCTGAGGCACAGATGGAGATCAGCCAGGCGGCTAATCTGCAACTCCCGGGGGTCCACGTTGATGATTTTTGCTCCTCGTTCCTGCGCCTCCATCACGTGGCTGGCGACCAGGGGGTGAGCCTCGGTAGTATTGGAACCGATGACGAGGAAGCACTGCGTCTCGGCGCTGAACTCTGGGACAGAGTTGGTCATCGCCCCACTGCCGAACGCGGCGGCCAGACCGGCCACCGTGGGGGCGTGTCAGAGTCGGGCGCAGTGATCCACGTTGTTCGTCTTGACCACCGCGCGGGCGAACTTCTGCAGGAGGTAGTTCTCCTCGTTGGTGCACTTGGCCGAGGCCAGGAAGCCGACACTATCCGGCCCAGACTTGTCACGGGTGGCCGCGAGTTTCTCTGCCACCAAGTCCAGCGCCTCGTCCCACGTCGTCTCCTCGAAGCCGTCGTCCCGCTGGATGAGGGGGGTCCGCAGCCGCTCGGGATGGTAGACGAAGGACGCGGCATTCCAGCCCTTGATGCACAAGCTACCCCGACTGATGGGGTGCTCCTTGGCGGGGAGAACGCCCACGATTTCTCCATCGAGCACCTGGAGGTAGAGCCCACAGCCGGCTCCGCAGTAGATACAGGTGGTGAGGACGTTTTGATATTCCATTCGTCGTACTCCTTCAAAGCGATTACATGGCCATCCGCGCCGATGCTTCCTGGAACGTTGACTGGGGAATCGAGTTGGGAAAGTAGTTATCGCTTGTGTCTTTGCCCATACCTTCCATCCTACGACTCGCCATCGCCAATCGCGTACGGCTCCTCTGCTTCCCGCAGCAGATACGCTTTTTCATGCGGTCCTACAGTCAGGAAGACAACTGTGCAATCCGGCAGCCCCTCGCAAAAGCAGAACCTACATTCAGGCACCTGCCGGCACTCCTCGCAGACCACGAACAGGATGCGGAAGTTGCGCGTCACGCGTACACTGCGGCAGTCGCGCAGATCCAGACCGCCTGCCTTGTGCCCCAACCGCTCGGTCCCCCGGTAAGGATCGGCCAGGATTTCGTCAACACGTCGTTGGATCTGCGGCGCAAACTTTGATAGCGCTGCAGCCTTTTCACGAGCCGCTTCTCCTGAGCCGCCCTATATTGGCTCACTGCCAAACACTTCCTCGTAGGTGTAGAACTCGAGGCGGCCCTTTTCTGCTCGCCGCTGGATGTCCATCAAATCTTCGTACAGTGGTGACCCTGGCTCGATTACCGTCGGCCCCTCGTAGAACTCCCACTCTGCGAGCGCGTTCTTGATCTCATCACGCACAATGCGGCGGATCAGCGCCTCTAACTCTGCCACACTCAGGTTCGCTACCCGTTCGGGTGCGTGTGTTGTGACCATAGACATCTTGCTCCTCCATCTCTCCTGCTATTGGGAATCAGGTATTCCTCATCTGCTGTAACGGCGCCTCCTCCAACGTGAGCGAAAGCGGCGGTGCGACGGCGATGTCCGCTCCCGGTACGTACCCCAGCAGGTCCCCCACGTCCCGCCGGATCAGGTCGTAGAGGATGGTCAGCGGGATGTGGGCCGGGCAGACCAACTCGCACTGGCGGCAGGCGACGCAACGGCTGGCCATGTGCATCGCCCGGATGAGGTGGAACATGGGGAAGGGCGGCCCCAGTACCCCTCGTTCCACCCACAGCGGATCCTCCAGCGCACAGGACTCGCAGAAGCACTCCGGGCAGATGTCGCGGCAGCCGTAGCACTTGATGCACTTGAGGAACTGCTGTCGCCAGAATGTCCGTCGTTCCTCCAGGGACATGTTCTCGTATTCGGCGACGATGGGATGGGGCGGTGCGCCTTCCACCAGCGTCCCGATCACGTCCGCCTGGGGCCAGGATTCGGCGTCGGGCGCGGGGTCGGCGCAGTGGCACTCCTCAGCCTCCTCGGCGGTGCAGGCCACCCCCAGGAGGTACAGCCGGTCCGGGTCAACCTGCTCCCGCTTGGCCATCTCCACCAGTGCGCGGGTATCGCACCCCCGAGCTACGATGCCAAAGCGGGCTTCGGGGTACCGCTTTTGCAGCAGGGAGACGATGGGGGCCAGCGGGTAGCGAGGGTCCAACACCAGTTGAGAAAGGCCATCCCCCTCCTGGAAGAGATAGGGGGCGGTCCCCTCCGCCGTCCGCCGCAGCCCCACCACGCCGTCCAATTCCTGAAGTTTCTCCGCCACGTGGGCGCAAAGTTCTTCGGTTATGGTCATTGTCCCATCTCCTCCGCAATCGGCCCCAGCCCCCGCACCGTCTCGACGAACTCCCGGGTCACCTGGGCGAACTTGGGCGCTTCGGCCGACGACACCCAGTCCAACCGCAGCCGGTCGGGATTGATGCCGACGTAACCCAGCAGGTTGCGCACCAGCGGGACACGCTTGATGGTGCGGTGATTGCCGCTGATATAGTGACAGTCGCCAATGTGGCAGCCCAACACCAGCACCCCGTCGGCGCCGGAACGGAAGGCCCGCAGGATCATCTCCGGCGACACCCGTCCCGAGCACATCACGCGAATAGGCAGGACGTTAGCCGGAGAGGGGATTCGGGCAATGCCGGCATTATCGGCCCCGGCGTAGGAGCACCAGTTACACAGAAAGGCAACGATTCGAGGTTCGAAGGATTCGTTCATAGTCAAGTCCTCACGTTTCACGTTTCACGTGATGCGTGAATCTACACCACCATCTCCAACAGGCCATCAATCTGGGCCACGATCTCTTCGTCGGTGAAGTGGAGGGCGGTGATGGCGCCGGCGGGACAGGTGGCGACGCAGGTGCCACAACCGTGACACAGTGCCGCGTTGACCTCCGCCTTCTCCTCGGCGTTGCGGGAGATGGCGGAGTACGGGCAGGCCAAGATGCAATCGCCGCAGCCCACACATTGCACCGCCTCCACCACAGCGACGGTGGGGGAAATGGTGACCTCGCCCTGGTTGAACAGGCGCACCACCTCCAGCGCCGCCGCCCCGGCGTGAGCCACCGTGTCCGGCACGTCCCGTGGCCCCTGGCACACCCCGGCCAGGAAGACACCCGCCGTGCTGGTCTCCACTGGTCTCAGCTTGGGATGCGCCTCGGCGAAGAAGCCATCCGGCGTGCGGCCCAGGCCGAAGAGAGCGGCTACCCGGTCGGCGTCGGGCTGCGGCTCAATGGCTGTCGCCAGGATCACCATGTCCACATCCGCCACCACCAGCCGTCCCAGGTCGGCATCCTCCCCCTTCACCCGCAGCTTGCCATACTTTCGCCCATTTCGCGGTTCCAGAACCTCCACCTCGGCTCCCCGACCTCGTATGAAGGTGATTCCTTCCTCCTGGACCCGCCCGTAGAATTCCTCGTAGGCCTTGCCGAAGGCCCGCATGTCCATGTAGAAATCGTAGACCTCAGCCCCGGTCTTTTCCCGGACCTGGTGAGCCTGTTTGAGCGAGTACATGCAGCAGAAGCGAGAGCAGTAGGGGTGGGCGTTCTCGTCCCGGCTGCCGACACAGTGGATGATGGCGACATGCTCCGGTTTCTTACCCTCGGCAGTGAGGATCTCCCCGCCAGTGGGTCCCCCAGCGTTGGTGAGTCGCTCGAACTCCAGGCCGGTGATGATGTTGGGTGAGAGACCGTAAGAGTATTGCGGGAGCTGTATGGGGTCCCACATTGCAAAGCCCGTAGCGACGATGATGGCCCCCGCGTCCAGTTCGATGATCTCGTCCTCCTGCTCGTAGTTGATTGCGCCAACCTCACACATTATCTGGCAGACCCCACAGGCGTCGGCAATACGGCCGTTGGTGCGGTCGTTCTGGCGGAAACGGATGCAGGCATCGGTGTTGATCGCCGGCACACGGGGTACCGCTTGCAGCGAGGGCACGGAGATAGCCGAGGTCGGCCCCAGTGGTTTTTCTCCGTATACCGCCTCCTCCTCCAGGACAACCTCGATGGCACCGGTGGGGCAAACAAGGGCACAAGCGCCACAGCCGATACAGTCGCGCGTGGTCTCCAAAAAAGGCGGGCCGATGAGACGGTCGACGCCACGGTTGGAAAAGTTGAGCGCCTTTGCGCCCACCACTTCCTGGCAGACGCGCACGCATAAACCGCACAGGATGCACTTCTCTTCCGGTGTGTCGGTGGGATAGGGTGGCTCGGTGACGCCGTACTCGGCGGCCAGGCTCTGGATTAGCGGCACGTTGGGACAGCGTGAAAGAAACACTCCCATCAACGCCTGGCGGAACTTGTAGACGTCCGGCGTGTTCGTACGCACGATTAACCCATCCCGCACCGGAATGGTGCAGGACGCCTCTAGCCTGGTTCGCCCGCGCTGCTCCACTTCCACGGTACACAGCCGGCAAGCACCGTAAGGTTCCACCGCCGGGTGATAGCAAAGCGTGGGGATGGAAATACCCTCCCTGCGGGCCACCTCGAGGACAGTCTCACCCTCCTCGGCCTGTAACGTTTGTCCATCAATGGTGAATGTAATCATCGGCTCTCCTCTTACTGCACCACGACTGCATCGAAGCGACACAAATCACGGCAAACACCGCAGCGGATGCACAGGTCAGGATCAATGACGTGCACCTGCTTGCGTTCGCCGCTGATGGCTGCCTGGGGGCACTCGCGCGCACACAACGTGCAGCCGGTACACTTTTCGGGGTCAATGCTGTAGGTGATCAACGCGCGACAGACGCCAGCGGGGCACTTCTCATCCATCACGTGTGCGACGTACTCGTCGTGGAAGTAGCGCAGTGTGCTGAGCACCGGGTTGGGTGCCGACTTGCCCAACTGGCACAGCGATCCCTGTTGGACCATCCAGGCCAACGTTTCGAGTCGGTCAATGTCCGCCATTGTACCCCGGCCTTCGGTGATGTCGGTCAAAATCCCCAGCATAAGCCGGATGCCCTCGCGGCAGGGCGCACACTTGCCGCAAGACTCACCCTTGAGGAAGTCCAAGAAGTAGCGCGCCACGTCTACCATGCACGTATCCTCATCCATCACGACCATGCCGCCGGAGCCCATCATTGAGCCGGCTTCCGTCAGCCGGTCAAAATCCACCGGCAGATCGAGCAGATCGGCGGGAATACAACCACCGGAAGGGCCGCCAGTCTGGATTGCCTTGAACTGCTTGCCCTTGAGGATACCACCACCGACGTCGTAGACCATGTCGCGCAGCGAGATACCCATCGGAACTTCGACCAGGCCGGTATTTTTGACCTTGCCTACGAGAGAGAAAACCATCGTACCGGGGCTGCCCTCGGTACCCATCCGGGTGAACCATTCCGGGCCGTTGTTGATGATGTGTGGGATGCTGGCCCACGTTTTGACGTTGTTGAGACAAGTGGGACGATTCCACAGTCCCTGCTCGGTGGCGTGGATGTGTTTGGGGCGCGGTTCACCGACCTTGCCTTCGAGCGATTGCATCAATGCGCTGGACTCACCGCAGACGAACGCCCCAGCGCCGCGCATGATCTGCACGTCGAAGTCGAAGCCTGAGTTCAGGATGTTCTCGCCCAGCAGACCATACTCGCGCGCCTGATTAATGGCAATCTGTAGATTCTTCAAGGCCAGGGGGTACTCGTCACGCACGTAAAAGTAGCCCTCGTCCGCGCCAACGGCGTATGCGCCAATGATCAATCCTTCCAGCACGCTGTGCGGGTCGGCTTCCATAATGCTGCGATCCATAAAAGCGCCGGGGTCGCCTTCGTCGCCATTGACCACCACATACTTGACGTCGCCTTTGGCCTTGCGGGCCGCTTCCCACTTGCGCCAGGTGGGGAAGCCGGCCCCACCGCGCCCGCGCAGGCCAGACGCTTTGACATCACGGATAATCTCGTCGGGGGTCAGGCTCAACAGCGCGTGGGCCAGTGCATCGTAACCGCCAAAGGCGATGTACTCCTCAATACTATTCGGATTGATCCGCCCACAGTTACGCAAGACGATGCGCTCCTGCTTGGCGTAGAAGGGGATGTCTTCAAAGATCGGGATGCTCTCTTCGGTCATGGGGTCCTTGTAACACAACTTCTCGACAACCCGTCCGTTGACCAGCGTCTCTTCGACGATCTTGGGGACATCGGCCGGCCGCACACGGACGTAGAAGATGCCGCCGGGGTAGATATCCATCACCGGTCCCATCGCGCAGAAGCCGCGACACCCACCACGCACCAACTTCACCTCATTTTCTATTTCTATCCCTTGTCGTTGGAGCTCGGCGACCATCGCCTCGTAGACGCCAGTTGAGCCGGATGCCTGGCAGCCAGTGCCGCTACAAAGCAATACGGTAGCTCGTAGTTTGCCTGTCCTCGGTTGTTCCTTCCTGTCCGGCGCCACGATCCATTCCTGGATTACTTGTCCCTGTACCACGTGCTTCTCGATGAGTTCAGTCACCCTACCGGCTGTGACGTTGCCGTACATCACAGGGGGCGCATCGGCCCGGTGGACTGTCACCAGCGGTTCATGGGCGCACTTGTCAATGCAACCACCGGTGGTCAGGTGGACACCCGTGCCGAGCTGAGCTAACTCATCGGAGAGGGCCCAGAGGGTCTCACGTGCGCCAGCCGCGATGCCACACGTCCCCATCCCCACGACGAGGGTGGTGCCTACGGCATAGCGTTGCACAATCTCGTCGTGCAGCCCTGCGCGTAGCTTTCGCAAGTCTTGCAGGCTGATTAGCTTTGGCATGCTTATCCCTCCTCCTCCCGCGTGCCATTCCCTTTGCTTAGCTTCTCAACCAGCTTACTGGCTGCTGCCCCCGACATCTTGCCGTGAATCTCTTCATTCACCAGAATGACGGGCGCCAGGGCGCAGGCACCGAGGCAACGCACCTCCTCCACTGAGAACTTGCCGCCGGCTGTGGTCTGGCCCGCTTTGATGCCCAAGTCACGCTCCAGTTGTTCCAGGATGCGCTGGCTGCCCTGTACGTGGCAGGCCGTACCCAAACAGACCTTGATTACGTAATCACCTTTCGGCTCCAGGCTGAATGCGGCGAAGAACGTGGCCAGGCGGTATACCTCGCCCATCGAGAGGTCCAACTGTGTTGCGATACGCTCCAATGCCTCACGAGGGAGATAGTTGTAGGTCTTTTGGGTGTCCTGCAACATCGCTAAGCTGAACTGCTCGTTCGCGCCATAGCGATCAACGATGGCATCTATCTGTTGTGCCAGAGTATCTTCGACAACTTCGCTCATCGCTCACCCGGCCTCCTTTCACCAATGGACAGGTCACCCATCTTGATGCGTTTGAACTGCGGAACGCACCGTGTCATGCACTCGGTCCAACAAATACCGCAACCCGTGCACTTATCCTCATCCACGTAGCGGGCCTTCTTGCGCACCTTGATCTTGAAGCTGCCCACGTACCCGGAGACTTCCTCGACCTCGCTGTAGGTCAGGAGAGTGATGTTGGGATGCCGACCGGCATCCATCATTTTGGGACCGAGAATTCAGGTACTACAGTCGAGAGTGGGGAAGGTTTTGTCCAGTTGGGCCATGTGCCCGCCAATCGTCGGCTCCCGCTCCACCAGGTAGACCTGGTAGCCGGAGTCGGCAATGGAGAGGGCGGCCTGGATGCCGGCGATGCCACCGCCCACGATCAGCGCGACGGGCGTCACCGGTTCCTGGCGTGGCTCCAGTGGGGCGTGGTAAGCCACCCGGAAAACCGCCGCCCGCACCAGCCGCTTCGCCTTCTCCGTCGCCGCCTTCCTATCGTGAGTTACCCAGGAGACGTGTTCGCGGATGTTGGCCATCTCGAAGAAGTAGGGGTTGATCCCAGCCTCCGCCAACGTCCGCTGGAAGGTGGGCTCGTGCATGCGAGGGGTACAGGAGGCGACCACCACCCGGTTTAGTCCCAGGTTGCGGATGTCCTCCTGGATCATCTGCTGGCCGGGCTCAGAGCACGTGTACTTGTGGTGCCGGGCGACGGTCACGCCGGGTAGAGTGGCGGCCATCTCCACCACCGCCGCCACGTCCACCGTGGCCGCGATGTTGACGCCGCACTCGCAGATGTAGACGCCGATGCGGGGTTCTTCCATAGCGTGTCCTCCTTAGGGGCAAGGACAAGCCTTGCCCCTACCCTGACAACTGGGCCAGCGCCGGTTTCACCGGCACCACGTGTCGTCGGAACATCAACGCGCTGTCCGGCAACCCGAAGGCCAGCCCGATCAACTGGGGCAGGAACAGCACCGGGATGCTCAACGGCCGGCCCATCACCCGCGAGGCCCTGTCCTGGTAACTGTCTAGATTCATGTGGCACATGGGGCAGACGGTGACGATGCAGTCGGCCGGGCAGCACGCCTCCAGCACCGCTCCCGCCATCGCGAGGCCCACCTCCGGTTTGGTTGTGAGCAGGGAGGTGCCGCAACAGGAGGCCTCGCGGTTGTGCCGGTGGACCGCGGCCCCCAGCGCCTCCAGGATGGCGACCATCGAGGTGGGCCGCTGGTCGTCGTCGAAGGGGCTGTAGGGGCGGACGGTCTGGCAGCCGTAGTAGGGGGCGACGGTCAGGCCAGTCAGTGGTCGCCGGACCCGGGCGGCGATGGCCTCCGGGCCAAAGTCGTTGGCCAGCACGTCCAACAGATGCCGCGCTGTGACGGTGCCGTGGTAGGTCAAGCCCTCCACCTCCAGCGCCTGGTTGACCGTCGCCAGCAGGTTCGAGTCAGCAGCGACGGCTTCCGAGGTGCGCCGGAAATTGGTGTAGCAGGCACTGCAGATGGCAAGCACCTCCCGCTGCCCTCCCCTTGCTT
>CAZMOT010000125.1:0-10044 GCA_964568065.1 uncultured Anaerolineales bacterium | reverse complement strand
CTCCTTCCCCGGTTCCCTCTCCCACACCTCCGCCCCCTCTAGCCGTTCTACCCAGCACCGACCTGGTCTTTGCCTCTTTCGAGGAGCCGGCCGTTGATGCTGTACCCGCCCTCTACTACGAAGCGGTGGCACCGGACCTGAGCAACGTGCGCATCCCCTACGTCCTGTCCCAGTCCCAGTTGGAACGGTTGGCGAGGGACGGCTTCGTCGTCAGTCCCGGCACCGAGAAGGAGTTCTTCACCCTGTATGAGAAGGCGCGCTACGCCAACGTGCCGGTCTTTGTCACCAGTGACTCGTTGCTGCACGTCTACCACCTGTTGTTCGACGAAGCGTTGCAGACTGCCGAGACTCAGCACTTTATCCCCCTGCTGCGCGACCTGAATCAGGCGCTCCTGGCCCGCACCGATGAGGTGTACCAGGCCCTGCAGGGCAGCGGCTGGGAGGATGCCGCCCGGCGCACGGTGGCCTTTTTCGGCGTTGCCAGCAGGCTGCTGGATGCCGATGTCCGGGTGCCCGAATACGCGGCGGACCTGGTAGAGGCCGAGCTGGCCCTGGTCAACAGCGCGGCCGGCATATCGCCCTCACCTCTGTTCCCCGGCCTGGAGTTCGGGGAGGACTATACCCAGTACATCCCCCGAGGCCACTACACCAAGAGCGAGGAACTGAAAGCCTATTTCAGGAGCATGATGTGGTACGGACGGATGACCTTCCGCCTGACGACCGACGATCCCGAAGTGGGCCAGGCCGAGACCCGTGCCGCCCTGCTGCTGGTCTACGCCCTGCGCAGCGCCGAGGTGAATGACAGGCCGGCCCTGGAGGCCTGGGCGGACCTGTACAGCCCCACCGTCTTCTTCGTCGGTCGCAGCGACGACCTGACGGTGATCCAGTACGGCGAGGTGATGGACGCCGTCTACGGCGAGAACGTGCCCCTCACTACTTTAGCCGACGACGCGCTGCTGGACGCGTTCACGGAGGAGGCATACAAGCTGCCACCGCCCCGGATTCTGGGTATGGTCATCAATATCACCGACGATGATGTCGCAAGCACGACCAAGGGGCTGAGATTCATGGGCCAGCGTTTCGTACCCGATGCCTACATTTTCGGACAACTGATTTCCCCCCAAGTTGCCCCCCTGTATGGGCGCCCTTTGCCTATGGGGTTGGATCTTGCTGCAGCGATGGGTTCCGAGCGCGCCTACCAGATCCTGGACCACATTGGTGAGACCGGTCTTGAGAACTATCCGCAGCAGATGGAAAAGGTCCGGGAATGGCTTTCCGGCCTCAGCGTCGAGGAATGGACCGAGACGCTGAACAACACGTGGCTTTACTCCTTCTATCCGCTGTTGGAGGTACCGGGCGATGGCTATCCGGCCTTCATGCAGTCGCCAGCCTGGCTGGACAAGCAACTGAACGCGGTGCTGGGGAGTTGGGCCGAGCTGAAGCACGATACGATCCTCTATGCCAAGCAGGTTTACTCCGAGCTGGGCGGTGGTCCTCCGCCGCCGCCAGAGCCGATACCGCCCAGAGGTTACGTGGAGCCGGTGCCCCAGTTCTATGCCCGGCTGGCAGCGCTGACGGCTATGACCCGGGAGGGGCTGGACGACCGTGGACTGCTCTCGGAGTTGGGCGGCAGCAGCCTGCAACGACTGGAGAACCTGGCCCGGTCCCTACAGGTGATGGCTGAGAAGGAACTGCGCGGGGAGCCACTGACGGAGGAGGAGTACCGCATCATCCTCTTCTACGGCGGCGAGTTAGAGCTGCTCACTATGGCCGCTGCCGGCACGGATCTGGCGGCCCTGGACCGGTACGCGTATATGGAGGAAGAACCGCAGGCGGCGGTCGTCGCCGATGTGGCCACCGCTCCCACGCCTCGACTTGTGCTGGAGGAGGCGGTGGGCCGTATCAACGAGATCCACGTCGTCGTGCCGGTGGTCGAGGAGGACGGGACGATAACGCTGCAAGTAGCCAAGGGTGGCGTCTTCGCCTACTACGAGTTCCCCTGGCCGATGGACGACCGCCTGACCGACGAGAAGTGGCGCCAGATGTTGGACGAAGGCACAGCCCCCCCCTTACCGGAGTGGACCGGCAGTTTCTTCACCAGCGAGGGCGAATACAGTGACCTGGGGACGGCGGTCTATCGCTTCCAACAACTGCACGTCGACGCGCTCTGGACCTTGGAACCCATCTATGATCAGTCAATCGCGGAAGAGCTACGGGTACAATTGAACGCCGAGGTCGAAGCCTTGCATGCTGAGAACCATTACGAGGGGCACCTACTGGTGAGCATCCACTTCCGCTCCTTCGATCAGCAATCCGAGGACCTGGCCGTGGTCACTGTGCGGGAGACGTGGCAAGACACACTGTATGAGTACGAAGGCAATTGGCCCACCTACTATGACGACGAACCCATTGCTCAGCGTGGTCCTTACACCCTGGATATCACCTACACGCTGGCACGCGTACAGGAACAGGACGGTCCCGTCTGGCAAGTGACCCGGGCTGTATACGCCAACGAGCCGCCTGACTGGTAGCCCAATGAGCGGGTAGGGGCAAGTGGCCCGTGCTGTTTGCTGGTTTCATGGAATGATACTTTGAACCACAAAGGATGCATCAACAAGAGGAGCGTGCTCTTGCTCTTCCTCACGCTCCTCGTTCTCCTTGTGGTCGTTGTAGTCACTGCCCCGGCCCTGCGGCCGAAACAAGATCCTCCTGATCAAGCCTCTTCCCTACAGGCCCGGGTGCAGCGGCCCGCGCGTCGCCTGGGCTTCATCTGTGATAGCCAGGCCTGCTATTCGGCCGAGGTCGAAGCGGCTCAGACCCTCGAGGCGGGCTTGTTCCGGGCCGGCGAGATAGATCTGACCGGCGACGGTGTCCCGGAGCGGGTGCGACGGGTGGGAGAACAGGTCGTCGTCTACTGCGACACCGTCGAGGTGTGGCGCAGCCCGCCGGAGTGGCAGGTGGTAGACCTGGCCCTGGGCGATCCGAATGACGATGGTCGAGGCGAATTGCTGCTGGCCTTCTGGAAGCCGGATGCAGCGGGCGTGCCTTGCAGCCATCCCTTCGTCATCGGCTACCGGGAGGGATTGTATCGCACCCTGTGGGGTGGCTCGGCCGTGAACGACCCGATCCACGAGGTGGAGCTAGGGGATGTAGACGGCGACAACGTGCAGGAGCTGATCGTGCTGGAGGAGCTGGATGATGGCTTGGAGCGCGCGGTGACTGTCTGGCGCTGGCATGGCTGGGGATTCAGCCTGGTGTGGCGCAGTTCAGAAGGACGCTATCGGGACCTGGTGCTGATCCCTGGAGGGGCTGGATACCCCTCTACTATTAGCATCACCACAGAACCGTGAGAGCAAGCTGTGCTCCCAGTGTTGCTGAAGTGGTCTCGAGTATCTCGAAACCCAAACAGTGTCCCCTGCTCCCTCTTCTGCTACATCGGCGATCTCGTCACCGACCGACGGGGCTGAGTCTGGCTCAGAATCGGCGTCGATGTATGCGCTTTCGACGGCCAGACTTGGACCGTTTACACCCCTGAGGAGATCGGCCTCGTCCCAGACCCGGACTGGGTTCTCGAGCTCACCGATGTGGCCCTCGACAGCAGCGGAGACGTATGGGTAGGGGGATGGGACGCGACACCCTTTGGCCCGTCACTGGTCGGGGGACCGGGGGCCCGCTGGTTCGATGGTGAGGCGTGGCAAGGGGCCGATTCCCCGGTGGTCGCTTCCGGCAGCGTGACGGACATCGAGGTTGACACTGCCGGCAACATCTGGGTCGGCATGGTCGACGATCTCTGGCGCTATACCCCCGGCGACGGCTGGATCCGCTTCACCCCGCCCCCAGACGCACCTGGAGGCTTCCTCGTGATAACCGACATTGGGCTGAGCCCGAGCGGGACCCCCTGGATCACCACCCTCCAATGCGGGGGCGCTGGTTGTGGTGGGTAGGTCGTCCTTTTCCGCTTCCGGGTGACCGACGGCACCTGGGGCCGGGTTGGTGATGAATACACATTCAGCGCTGACCGGCGTATAGGCGACGAGACGACAAGACCCCCCGCAATGGGGGTCTTTTGCTTGTCAGAGCAGGATAGATAGACTATAATAGCTCAAGACCCTCGCTGCAATCGAGGGTTCTTTTCCCAACCAGGTGGGCCAAGCACCCTATCGGGATTCAGCCAACATCGTACCATGGACACGCTGCCTGGTCGAGGGTGGCTTTTGTTTTTAGAAGCGGCTTTACAAATTGATGTGGCTATGCTGTGTCGTGCAAGTGTCTAACCGTGGCGTTGGATTGTGGGAATACGATCTAGAGAGTGAGGAGGAAACCCATCTCTATGAGATAGGTCTTGCGGGAGTGTGAGAGTTGCCCAACCCAACCGAAGCCAAGACCCGAAAAGAACTCATTGATCCCGCCCTGAAGAAAGCAGGCTGGGACGTGGATAACCCCGACCTGGTCGGCATCGAGATCCCCGTGGACGGGTTTGACCCCCAGGCGTGGCGTGCGCTCGAAGCCAGGTTGAGGCGCATCCGTGACGCTGGGGGCATCTACGACGCCGAGCCGCCGAAGGGAGTCAGCGACTATGTCCTCTACCGCCCCAACGGCGAGGTCGTCGCCGTAGTGGAGGCCAAGCGCACCAGCATTGATCCCCGCCTGGCCGAAGCCCAAACCCAGTTCTACGTCACCGAACTCGAGAAGCAACAGAGCTTCCGCCCCTTCGCCTTCATGACCAACGGGTACGATATCTACTTCTGGGACGTGGGCAGGGCCAACAAACGGCTGGTGTACGGCTTTTTCTCCCCCAGCGATCTGGACAACCTGCTCTACAGCCGGCAGAACCAGACGCCCCTGACCAAAGCCCCGATCAGCATGGACATCACCGACCGGGTGTATCAGCAAGAGGCCATCCGGCGGGTGAGCGAGGCGTTTGAACAAAGCAAGCGCAAGACGTTGCTGGTGATGGCCACCGGCACCGGCAAGACCCGCGTGGCCATGTCGCTGGTGGACATCTTCCTGCGCACCAACCAGGCGCGGCGGATTCTGTTCGTCGCCGACCGGGATGCGCTGGTGCAACAAGCCGAGACGGAGGGCTTTCACGACCATATCCCGGATGAACCCTGCACCCGCATCTTCACCCACAAGATTGATAAGACCAACCGCCTCTACGTCGTCACGCTGCAGACGCTGAGCCGGTGCTTCGAGCAGTTTACGCCTGGCTTCTTCGACCTGATCATCTTCGACGAGGTTCACCGCTCCATTTTCAACAAGTGGAACGAGGTGCTCCACTACTTTGACGGTCGCATGATCGGGTTGACCGCCACCCCCGCCGACTTTATCGAACGCAACACCTTCCTCGAATTCGAGTGCTACGACGAGACGCCCACCTTTCTGTACGAGTACGAGAGCGCGATTGAGGAAGGCTACCTGGTGGACTATAGCCTGTACGCAGCCCGGACCCGGTTCCAGCGCGCGGGCATCCGGGGCGTGGACCTGAGCGAGGAGGAGCGCAACACCCTGATCGAGCAGGGACTCGACCCCGACGGCATTGATTTCTCCGGTACCCAGTTGGAGAGGGACGTCAGCAACCGTGATACCTTGCGCAGGCAATGGGAGGAGATCTGGGAGGTCTGCTACAAGGACGCCTCGGGGCAGCTTCCTGGCAAGACGATCGTCTTTGCCATGACCCAGGAGCACGCCCTGCGCCTGGCGGAAACGTTCGAGGAGATGTACCCGCAGTATCCCGGCCTGGTACAGGTGATCACCTACAAGTCGGAGTACAAGGGCACGCTGATCGAAAAGTTCAAGCAGGAGAACCTGCCCCGCATCGCCATCTCCGTGGATATGCTAGAGACCGGCGTGAACATCCCGGAGGCGGTCAACCTGATCTTTATGCGACCGGTTCATTCCCGGATCAAGCTAGAGCAGATGATCGGGCGGGGCACTCGCAGCCACGCGATCTGCAAACACCCGGAATGGCTGCCCGACGGCCACAAGAAAGAATTCCAGATCATTGACTTTTGGGAGAACGACTTTAGCAAGCGGCCGCAAGAGCAGGTGGCCCAGAGCCTGCCGGTGCTGGTGACTATTTTTAACACCCGGCTCAAATTGCTGGAGCTGTATCTGGCTGAAAAGACCCTTTGGGTTTCGGAAACCCAAAGGGTCTGTGCCGACCTGCGCGACCAGACCGACCTCATCCCCACCGATTCCTTCACTGTCAGGAGGATCTATCCCGAGATCGAACAAGCCTGGCAGGACTCATTCTGGCGCTACCTGACCTTGGACAAGCTGACGTTTCTCAAGCTCAAGGTGGGACCTCTGCTGCGCTACGCGCCCAGCGTGGACGTCCAGGCAGCCACCTTCACCAGCAAGGTCGAGCGGCTCAAGCTTCAAATTCTGGCCGGCAAAGACCCCTCCACCACAGCCCAATCCATCGCCGAGGACGTCAGTCGCCTACCCAATTTCGTCTACCAAGACCCACGGCGTGAGCCATCCGCCCGGCTGTGCCTGACCCCCCGGTTGCAAACGGCCACCGTGGCCGAACTGAACCAGGTGATTGATGCGCTGGCCGATCAGATGAAGAACCGGCGCACCAGGCCCAGCGACTTCCTGGAGTTAGACCTGCCCGACTTGATCGACATACGCGGCTACATCTTGCTGTACGGCGGCAGCCAGCCGGTCTACGTCGAGGAGTATCGCCGGCGCGTCGAGCAGCGCATCCTCGACCTGGTGGCTACCCATCCCACCATTGAGGCCATTGACCACGGCGAACCGGTCACCGACCTGCAACTGATCGAGCTGGAACGCACCCTGCGACAGGAGTTGGGTGGGGGCGACGTGGAACTATCGGAGGGCAACATTCGGAAAGCGTACGGGCTCAAGGTGGGCAGCCTCTTAGAGTTCCTGCGTCGCCTGCTAGAGATCGAAGGTATTCCCGACTACGGCGACATCGTACGCCGCCAGTTTGAGAGCTACATCGCCAGTCATCCCTTCAACGCCGACCAGATTCGCTTCCTGCGGGCCGTGCAGAACGTCTTCCTGCAAAGGCGGCACCTGGCGTTGGCCGATCTCTACGAACCGCCGCTGACCAGCTTCGGCGCTGATGCCGTCGAGCGGCTGTTCACCACAGAAGAAGTGGACGAAATGCTAGAGTTTGTCGAGACCCTAAGGGTTTTCTGAAACCCTTAGGGTCTTATAGGAGAGCCGTAATGTCCAAACCCATTCCTCTCCAATATGGCAAGTACTATCATATCTACAACCGTGGCAACAACCGGGAAAACATCTTTATCAAAGATCGCAACTACCGCTATTTCCTGGAACTCTACGCCAAGTACATCGTGCCGATAGCCGATACCTACGTCTATTGTCTACTGCACAACCATTTCCATTTTATGGTTCGGATCAAAGCGGTGGAGGAGCAAGAGACCCTAAGGGTTTCAGAAACCCTTAGGGTCTTCAAACCCAAGAATCCTAGCCAACAGTTCGGAAATCTTTTCAACGCTTACGCAAAAGCGATCAACAAGGCCTATAATCGCACTGGAAGCCTTTTTCAGAATCCCTTCGGACGCATTGAGGTCGACTCCGACGCCTATTTCACCTGGCTGGCGATATACATCCACCAGAACCCGCAAAAACACGGCTTTGTAGACGATTTCCGCACCTGGCCTCACTCATCGTATCGAACGCTTCTGTCCGCCAAGCCAACGCGCCTGCAAAGAGACGAGGTACTGGCGTGGTTTGATGGCGTGGACAACTTTGTGGCATCACACCAACAAGAGGTTGCCGAGCAGAAGGTGGCCCTGTGGGTGCCGGAGGATTTTGACTAACTTCACGAGACCTGACAGGTTTTCCGAAACCTGTCAGGTCTAAGGAAACCCAATGCTAACCGACCCCAAACTACGCTCTCAAGTAGACCAACTGTGGGACAAGCTCTGGACGGGCGGCCTCTCCAACCCGCTCGACGCCATCGAGCAACTGTCGTACCTCTTCTTCCTCAAGCGGCTGGACGACGTCGAAAACCAGCGCGAACGTCAGGCCCAGCGTCGTGGTCAGCTCTATCTACCCAGCATTACAACAGAGATGCGCTGGGGCCACTGGACCAAATTCGAGGCGGGCAAGGCGCTCGCTCACGTGAGGGAGGTGATCTTCCCCTGGTTCAAGGAGATGGGGGAAGAGGGCAGCTCCTTCGCGCGGTACATGAAGAACGCCGAGTTCAAGATCAACAAGCCCAGCCTGCTGATCGAAGCCTGCCAGATGATTGACCAGATGCAGATCTCGGCCCAAAACCAGGACGTACAGGGCGATCTGTACGAGTATCTCTTGAGCAAGCTGAACACCGCCGGGCGCAGCGGCCAGTTCCGTACCCCGCGCCACGTCATCCGCATGATGGTGCACATGATCGGGCCCCGGCCGGGTGAGCGCATCGGCGACCTGGCGGCCGGTACCTGCGGCTTCCCGGTCAATGCCTACCAGTACATCCTGGAGCAACACACCTCGCCGGGCATCCTGGAATACGACGAGGAAGGATGGCCCCACAATCTGGTCGGCGACCTGCTGACGGACGAGCAGCGGGCATTCCTGCAAGATGATGCCTTCCGCGCCTACGACAACGACTCCGGGATGACCATGCTGCGCATCGGCTCGATGAACCTGATGCTGCACGGTATCGAGTACCCTCGCTTTTTCTACATGGACACTCTCTCCAGGGACTTTGCCGAGACGCGCGATTACGACGTGATCCTGATGAATCCGCCCTTCAAGGGCGCGGTGGACAAGGGCGACGTCAGCGACACGCTGCCGGGCAACACCCGCAAGTCGGAGCTGCTCTTTGTGCACCTGATCCTGCGGTCGCTAGATATGGGCGGGCGCTGCGCGGTGATCGTGCCCGATGGCGTGCTCTTCGGCTCCAGCCGGGCGCACGTCGAGCTCCGCAGGAAGATCATCGAGGAAAACCGGCTCGATGGCGTCGTCTCCATGCCCGGCGGGGTGTTCAAGCCCTACGCCGGCGTCTCCACGGCGGTGCTCCTCTTCACCCGTGGCGCGACCACCGACCGCGTATGGTTCTACGACATGGCCCACGACGGCTTTAGCCTGGACGACAAGCGCCAGCCCATACCCGAAAACGACCTCCCCAACATCCTCGAATGCTGGCGCCACCGGCACGACGCCGACTTTCAGGCCGGGCGCCAGGCGAAACTGGAGGAGTTGCAGGCCGAGGTTGCACCGCTGAAAGCCCAGCGGCTGAAACTGCAGGAGAAGATCAACCGGCTGACCTTCGAAAGCGCCATCGCCCGCGACGAAGACCTGACAGGTTTCGGAAAACCTGTCAGGTCTGAACTGGACACCGTCAACGAAGAACTGTCCACGCTCAAAGCCCAAATCGCCCCTCTCCAGGCCCAGATAGACCAACTGACCCGCCAGTTCTGGGTGACCAGGAAGCAAGTCAAAGCCAACAACTATGACCTGTCCGCCAGCCGCTACCGCCAGGTGGAGCAGGACGAGACCTACTACGAGAAGCCGCAGGTGACGATGGAGCGGTTGCTGGAGTTGGAGCGGGTGATAGCTGAGGAAGTGCGAGAGCTAGAAGGATTGCTTGAATGACGGCGTCGAGTCTACTTCCTTCCGATTGGAAAGTTGTGCCATTGAGTCAGCTTCTCAAGAGCGCTCAATCGGGGTTTGCTTCGGGGGCACGGGATCCAAATGGTGTTGTCCAGATGCGGATGAACAATGTCACCACCGATGGCAACCTCGACTGGACGAACTTCATCCGCGTTCCTGCATCTCAAAAGCAGCTCGACAAGTACCGCCTCCGTGTAGGAGACGTGCTGTTCAATAGCACAAACAGCCCCAATCTGGTCGGCAAGACCGCCGTATTCGACGGGTTCCCTGAGCCTGTTGTGTTCAGTAACCACTTTGTACGTATGCGTGTCGATGAGACAAGACTTGATCCCTGGTACCTGGCGCGCTGGCTAACAGATCAATGGCAGCACAGGGTTTTCGAGAGTCTTTGCACGCAATGGGTAAACCAGGCAGCAGTACGGAAGGATGACTTGC
>CAZMOT010000124.1:8348-10158 GCA_964568065.1 uncultured Anaerolineales bacterium | reverse complement strand
CTACGACGCGATGGTGTTGGACATACGTATGCCCGGTATGGACGGCGTCGAGGTTATGCAGCGGGCCCATCAGACGTATCCTGATCTGAGCATCATCCTTCTCACCGGCTATGCCGCACTGGAGAGTGCTATCGCCGCCGTCAGAGCCAACGCAGCCGACTACCTGCTCAAGCCGGCCAGCGTCCACAACATTGCCGCTGCGATCGAACGTGCCCTGCAGCAGCGCGCCCAGGAAGGCCCACCGCGCGCATCCTCTCCAGAGCGCTTCCTGTGCGTCGGACCGGTCACCCTGGATCGAGAGAGACATCTGGCGATCGTGGCAGGAGCCGGGGGTGTACGCGGCCTCAGAGCGCAGCTTACCGTCAGCGAGTCAGCGCTGCTGGCTCATCTGATGCAGCATCCCCACACCGTTTTCTCCTGCCGTGAGCTGGCCCGGGCCGCCCTGAGCTACGACGTGAGTGAGAGAGAAGCCCAGAAAATCGTCCGTCCTCACATCTATCGCCTGCGAAGGAAGATAGAGCCTGGCCCAGATCACCCCCGTCTGATCTGCAACACACCCGGTAAGGGTTACTTCTTCATCCCCTGACTTTTCCCCGTTCGCTCCACTGCTTCGCGTCTAACCGCAATTTTATGAAACTTTTAAACTTTGCAATACCTTTTTGCAATTGAACTGCAATCAGATACCTGTGACTTCTGTGGTATACTTATACGCGCACATAAGGTCGTAAGATGTGTGCTGATCAGAACATACTCTTGCGATGGAGGGCACCAGGAAGATAACGATTCTAAACTCACATTGCGTGTTCTTGTGGTATACTGTTAACGTTGGGAATTCCCTTTGGGAGCCCAGCGGTAGTCACAGAAAGAGCAGCCGATACCCATGTGTCCAGCCCCGCCTCGCCGGTACGACCGGAGTTGAGAGCATCGGGAAGGCGGAGCGTCCCGTGTGCGCCACTCGTTTCGTTTTTGATAGGCTCAACGCCGTTACCCCTTCGCCGAAGGGGCTGGTGGCGTTTTCCTATTGCTGGGCGCTGGATCTCGCTCGATCAGGCTCACGGGTTGTTCGCCCGTGAGTCCTTTTTGTTTTCGGTCCCACTGGCGCAGCAGGCGAGCCAGACACACCTCGACATCAGTAGACCGAGCCGACACATCAAGCAATTGGGGAGCTGAAGCGCACGATGTAGGAAGCGACGTAGAGAAAGCGGTGCTCAGGTCGAACTCAAAAGGGGGTGAGTCGTAGGGAAAGAACAGCCAAAAGTCCTTCAGAGATCCTTCAGCGATTCATTTGATCCAACAGTCTACGATGAGAGGAGAAGTACGAGATGAAAGGAATAAACAACCACAGAGCCAAGTTTCTGCTAGGAGCACTGCTGACCGTCGCCCTGGTTCTGGCGTTTCTGGTGCAGGCACCGGTTGCCCAGGCGCAAAGCCCTGTTACGGTCACCGCTAACGTCAAGGCCAGCGACGGCTCGACGGGGATTGATGGTGCCGCCATCAAGTACCGGGTGAATGGTACCACCAACTGGTACACCTTCGGGACCACCTCCGGTGGCGGCACCGTGGCAAAGAACTTGGATCCAGGTACGTACGACTTTTACGCCACATACCAACAATCCACGTCAGCGGTGCAAACGATCGATACCGCAAGCTCAACCACAGTCAACTTCCAGACCGATCAGGCGGTGGTGCAGGCTATCGACTCCGGTGGCAGCCCGTTAGATGGTGTCGCCATCAAGTACCGGTCGAATGGCACCAGCAACTGGTACACCTTCGGCACCACCTCTGGTGGTCAGGCCACGAAGGAGTTGTT
>CAZMOT010000124.1:6633-8248 GCA_964568065.1 uncultured Anaerolineales bacterium | reverse complement strand
GGCACCACCTCTGGTGGTCAGGCCACGAAGGAGTTGTTCGCAGGCAGTTTTGATTACTACGCCACCTACCAACAGTCCAGATCGGCGGATGACCTCAACAATGCTCTGCCCGGTGCCGATTACCCAGTGCTCTTTACGCCGACGAAGGTCGACCTGCAGTTCAGCGGCAGCATCAAGTACCGGCCGAGCGGCACCAGCAATTGGTATACCTTCAGTTCACCCAAGTACCTATTCCCTGGTGACTTTGATTTCCTGTTCGACGACCAGTACCAGGAGACATTGACGGTCAGTGGGTGCTCGGTGGAGAAGAGCGTCCTTGTCATCCGGCTTAAGGACAGCACCGGCGCAGGGGTCGCTGGCGGGAAAGCCTATCTGGGCGTCGGTGGTTGGCCCTACATCGGCGATACTGATGCCAACGGGGAGCTTGTCTACTTCCACGACGGCCTGCTGGGGAACATGCGGATCCAGATGGCTGCGCCGAATTGTGGTGGCTCCCAGGACAGCCCATCACAGGACGTCGCCGTCAATTCGGTCTACGGCTTCCAGACCGTGAGAGTCGTCATCCAGTTGAAAGATAGCGCCAACAACCTGACGGATGGCGGAGTCGCCCAGGCTGGCTGCGGTGGCTGGCCTGGCATTGGTACCACAGGAGACAACGGTTTGGGGACGCTGTACCACGAGCGGTTTCCCGGTGTCTTCAAGTACCGTATGAGCTACAATGGCACCACCGAGGAACAGCAGCACGACGTCAGCACGCCTTTCGTCTTCCAGACCGTCCAGGCTGTCATCCAACTGAAGGATCACCTGGGCAACCCGCTCGATGGCGGCACGGTTCAGTTCGGCATCGGCGGCTGGCCCGTGATCGGTACGACTGGCGATGGCGGTCCGGGCCAGGTGACGCGTGAGCTATTCGCGGGCACCTACAGGTTCCGCATGTCCCACAACTACGGCACCGAGGAGAAGAACCAGGACATCAGCACACTGGTGGTGTTCCAAACCGGCTTGGTCAAGCTCTACTTCAGCGGCAAGATCCAGCACGGCGTCGGCGGCTGGCCCACCTACGCCGGCCCGACCGAGATGCTACCGATCTCACATAGGTTCAAATTCTCGAGCTCGGGTCATCCCAGCATAGAAAAGTGGTTTACACCCGTCGCAGGGGCCGTGTTTGAAAAGAGCATCGTCGTCATCGAGTTCTTCGACCACAGCGGCAGCGGCATCGACGGAGCCACGGCCAAGTACTATCACAGCGGGTGGAAGGACGTTCCAGGTCAGACTGGCGACGATGGCAGCGGCATCCTTTTCGCTGCTCTGGATGGCCAGATGGGTAATCTCACGGTCAAGCTGTACTACGCCGGCAGTTCCAATCAAAAAACCCAGCACCTGCCCACCGACTCGTACTACACGTTCCAGACCGAGTTGGTCACCGTCCAACTGCTGAATAGCAGCAGCGTCGGACTTTCCGGCGGAGTAGCCAAGTACTATGCCTCGGGGTGGAAGGATTTCGGCACTACAGATGCCAATGGCGAGGCCAAGAAGGAACTGCTCCCGGGCAAGTACTCCTTCAAGATGACGTGGGCCGGCTACACCCAGCAGCAGTCCAACATCGACATCTCGA
>CAZMOT010000124.1:4862-6533 GCA_964568065.1 uncultured Anaerolineales bacterium | reverse complement strand
GACCGACGGAAGTGGCAACGCATCGATGGAGTTGTTGCCGGGCAAGTACTCCTTCAAGATGACGTGGGCCGGCTACGCCCAACAGAAGTCGAATGTGAACATCTCGGCCACGAATCCACTCGAGTTCCAGACCGTCAACATGGTGGTCAGTTTGGAAAAGTGTGATCACACGGGTCTTCCCGGCGGCGTGGTCAAGTACTATGCTTCGGGTTGGAAGACCTTTGGCACTACAGATGGGAGCGGCAACGCGTCGCTGGAACTGCTACCAGGCAAGTACTCCTTTAAGATGACCTGGGCGGGCCACACCCAGCAGAAATCCAACATCGACATCTCATCGACGAACTCGCTCGTCTACCAGACGACGAACGTTGCGCTTCAATACCCGGGCACGATCAAGTACTATGCCAGCGGCTGGAAGACCTTCACAAGCCCGATGGAGCTGTTGCCCTACAACTACTCCTTCAAGTTCGACAGCTACCAGACCAAGGTCAATGTCAGCGGCTGCTCGATGACCAAGAGCGTCGTCGTCCTCGCATTGAAGGACCACCTGGGCAAAGGGCTCGCCGGAGGCACCGCGCGAGGTGGCTACGGATCCTCATACAGCACGTGGCACGTCTCGGGGAGCACGGATGCAAAGGGAATCCTCTTTGACATGCGTGATGGTCTGCACACGACCATGTCCTACGAGATGAGGTACAACAATACCACCGCGCACAAGACCCAGGACGTCTCCGTCAACGCAGTCTTTGAGTTCCAGACAAACCTGTTGACCCTGAGGCTGGAAACCTGCGGCGGAACGCCGCTCGATGGTGGGAATCCGCGCTATGGGCCCGGAAGCACCTACACGACTTGGTGGTTCCCAGGGGGCACAACGGGCTCCAGCGCGCCCGGTGAAACGGCGGGCGAGTCCTTCCCCGGTACCTACTCGTTCGAGATGCAGTACCAAGGTGCCGCGCAGGCAAAGGTGAGTGTCAGCATTCCGGATGCTGACACAACACTGACATGGCAGACCACCAACGTTACCCTGGAGTACAGTGGCCAGATTTCATTTGGCGGCGGCACCGGTGACTCCCGCTGGTTTAGCAAGCCCTCGATGGAACTCTTGCCGGGGACCTACAAGTTCCATTTCAGAGGCGCTGGCCGGCTTGACCTGACCTGGAGCGGCTGTGAGTACGACAAGAGCATCGTGGTTCTCAAGCTGTTGGACAGCGGCGGCGGCGGGCTGGCGGGTGGTCATTTCAAGTATCGCTTCGGCTGGAGTGACTACACCGACATCGGCACCACTGGCGCGAGTGGCGTGATCTTGTATGCCATCGACGGCCTCCACACGAATACAAAGTTCAACGTGACCTATCTCGGCGCCTCACTCGAGAAAGAACAGAACATCGCAGCAGACTCGTTCGTCGTGTTCCAGACGGTGTCAGTCACGGCTGTGCTCAATGACAGTGGAGGCAATCCGATCTCGAGCGGGGTCAGTTTCCAGTACCGCTATGGCTGGGGGTCGTATCAGCCCCTCACCGGTCCGACAGAGCTACTGCCCGTTGCGACGAAGGTCAAAGTCTCCTACAAGGGCGCTAGCGTGGAGAAGGAGCAGAACGTCGGCACGAACCCGAGCTTCGTGTTCCAGACGGTGTCAGTCACGGCTGTGCTCAATGACAGTGGAGGCAATCC
>CAZMOT010000124.1:0-4762 GCA_964568065.1 uncultured Anaerolineales bacterium | reverse complement strand
GATCTCGAGCGGGGTCAGTCTCCAGTACCGCTACGGCTGGGGGGTGCATCAGCCCTTCAACAGTCCGATAGAGTTGCTGCCCGTCAATATCAAGGTGAAAGTTTCCTACGCGGGCGCCTCTGTGGAGAAGGAGCAAAACGTCGGCACGAGCCCGAGCTTTGTGTTCCAGACGGGGAGCGTGGTGTCTGATAGTGGTACCTGTACACACTACCGCTACGGGTACAATCCTTATCGGACCTTCACCAGCGGAATGGAACTGCTTCCCGTGGCGACCAAGTTCAAGTTCAACGACGGCACGCCGGAGGCTAGCCATACGGTAGTTGCTGGCACAGCGATACACATCCACTAGCAGCGACCAGGGCCGCGCCGGGGCCCCATCTGCGTTGGATTAGATCATCGTCCAGAGGAGCAAGGTTCCCCTCCCACCCAAGGAGGGGAATCTTGCCGTTTCAGAAAGTCCGGGCTTGCGGTGTGGAGGACATACCTGGTGCGTGCCCCCGTTGGCTGTCCAGCTCGTATGGGCACAGTGCGCTCAGGTTTCAAGGGGGAACTTTCTCATCTCTCTCAGCGTCTATGAATAAAAGCCCAAGCAGGAGGAGAGAGGCGGAAGGCCGATTGACGGGGCGGATGGAGAAAAGTCCGAAATCCTACGAGTTGCTCAGGGGTCTTTGAGGTCAAAGGTGAGGCCTTTGCCGTTGAGGGTGAAAGTGGTTGAGGACGTCACGGCCCAGGAGAACATCTTTTCCAGGTGATACGGCGACCTCAACGTCCTGGACGGTGTAGCTTTCTACTTCGAAGGTGACACTGTAGGTGGGAAGCAATATGGCAGCTCCACTATCTATCTTGGCCGACAGGCGCATTGAGGCTCCAGTATCCGGGTTGGTCACCTGAACAGGCACGTATGCCGCTGGAGGGTCTACGGTGGCATCATAACGATACACGCCAGACCTCTTCGGAGGAAGGTAGCTCAGCGATGCGCGGCTCTTGTGTCACTTTCTGGATATATACGGGGCGATAGACTTAGGCACGGGTGCGTTGAACCAGGACAACACGATCTGGATCTACGTCAACCAGTCTGCCCTGGCAGATGGCCACAAACTGGTCCTCGTGGATCTTTAGCAGTTCTGGCAGGAGCCGTTGGAAAGCGGTGCGGTTGGGTTCCAGGCGCTGGCGATGTTGGAACGCACCCCCTACGACGCGATGGTGTTGGACATACGTATGCCCGGTATGAACGGCGTCGAGGTTATGCAGTGGGCCCATCAGACGTATCCTGACCTGGGCATCATCCTTCTCACCGGCCACGCCGCGCTGGAGAGTGCCATCGCCGCCGTCAGAGCCAACGCAGCCGACTACCTGCTCAAGCCGGCCAGTGTCTATGACATTGCCGCTGCGAGCGCCCGTGCCCTGCAGCAGCGCGCCCAGGAAAGCCCACCGCGAGCGCCCTCTCCAGAGCGCTTCCTGTGTGCCGGACCGGTCACCCTGGATCGAGAGAGACACCTGGTGATCGTGGCAGGGACCGGCGGTGTACGCGGCCTCAGAGCCAGGCTTACCGTCAGGGAGTCGGCGCTGCTGGTTCAGTTGATGCAACATCCCCACACCGTTTTCTCCTGCCGCGAGCTGGCCCGGGCCGCCCTGGGCTACGACGTGAGTGAGAGAGAAGCCCAGAAAATCGTCCGTCCTCACATCTATCGCCTGCGAAGGAAGATAGAGCCTGGCCCAGATCACCCCCGTCTGATCTGCAACACACCCGGTAAGGGTTACTTCTTCGTCCCCTGACTTTTCCCCGTTCGCTCCACTGCTTCGCGTCTAATCGCAATTTTATGAAGCTTTTAAACTTAATACCTTTTTGCAATTGAATTGCAATCAGATACCTGTGACTTCTGTGGTATACTTGGACGTGTACACAAGGTCGTAACCTGTCACACTGATTTCCCTGCAGGTCTTTTTCGGCCTTCAAATTGGCAAGTATTCTTGGCGGCATCGTTAGCCAAGAAGTCCCCAGATATAGGCTCTTAACCAGGATTTCACTGGAAATCGGCCAGATATGGCGGTTCTCAGGTCCTCAAAGCAACTGATGTCCGTATGGAATACTTGCCAGATGCTACTGCTCCAGGGAAATCCGTGTGTCATGATGTGTGCTGGTCAGAACATACTCTCGCGATGGAGGGTGATGGTAGGAAGGTAACAATATGCCGCTATCCCCGGAGATAAGGGATAGCGGCTTGTTACTTTTTGGTAGGGGATCACATCGAACATTAGATTCTTGAAATGACCAGCCCCGCGTGGCGGTACCACGGGGGCTGGAGGCACCGGGTGGCGGAGCGCCCCGTGCGGCCTCATTATGCCACAATCCACAGCCAGTGTCACTTCTTTGGCGAGGGCTCTGACGTCTATGGACCCCGGATCGTGGTCAGTCGGGCTCACGGGAAATCTCTCCCCCGTGAGCCTGTTCTGTTTTCGGTGGTGCCCGTTCGGGAAAGGGCGGGTCAGACAGGCCGCCTGGGTAAGGGGCCTAGGGCCGGGGCAGCGGGTGGCGGAGCACTCCGTGCGTCCTCCTCAAGACGTCGCACGGGGAACACAGCGGACTGGCCGAAGTAATCGAAAGGAGGTGCGGAAGAGAGTTTTCATATCATCATTGGAGTGGCAAACTGCCATTCAGAGTAACAGGTTAGTCCGCAAAGAAGCGGCCTCAATCTACGAGAAAAGGAGGAGCGAAGTGAACAAGCGAATTCCAATAGGAGTGGCAATCGTATTGGTGTTGGGGCTGGCGCTGGCCCTGTGCCCGGTGCAAGGGGCGCGGGCGGCCGCGCCACGGTACGTGGCGACGACTGGAACTGACGCTGGCGACTGTTCCGCTATTGCAAATCCCTGCCTCACTATCAGCTATGCGATAGGTCAGGCCATCGCTGGAGACACTATCGAAGTGGCGGCGGGGACGTACACACCTGCAGCGACGATCATAGTCAACAAATCTCTGACTGTTCTCGGCCCGCAGGCTGGCATCGACCCGCGGCCTAATGCAAGCACAACACGCACCCCCGGCGACTCATCCGAGGCCATAGTTGATGGCGGCGGAAGCTTGTCAACGATCTTTAAGATCGAAGCAGACGATGTTGTCCTCGACGGCCTGGAGGTGACAAACGGCACGGGCGATTTGGTCTATTCCTCGTCAAGCTCCCCGACGAAATACCGAACGGTGGTCAGGTACAACATCATCCACAAATCCTCAGGTGACGAAGGAGTGCAGCTCAAGAACGCCACAGACGGGTTGATCGAGTACAACCACGTCTACGATACTGGAGGAGACGGTTTGAACTTTGGAACTTACTCCACGGGCGGCACTATCCAATTCAATGAGGTGCACGACATCTGGTCGCCTGACGCGGCGATTTATGTATATAACGATGGCCACGGGCCGCTCAATGCGACGATCAAGGGGAACCTCGTTTACGATGTCCACAACAACGATGGTATCAAGTTGGGTGACAAGGGGGGGCGTGATAAGGCGCTCGCTGGCGGTAGCATTCTCGACAACGCCGTGCACGACACCAACCAGGATGGCATTACTGTTTACACGAGTGACACCCTAGTTGATGGCAACGAGGTTTACAACAGCACGAGTGAGAATGGCGTCGTGTATGTTGGCGAGTCCGTTAACAACGTCACGATCACGAACAACAATATTCACGATAACGGCAGTAGTACGGACGGGCGAACAACATACGGGATTCGAGTTGGGAAGGGGAACGTCTACCCTACCAACGTCGTAGTGAACAACAACTGCATCGTGGGCAACGAACAGGGTCTCTTCTACAATTTCTCAACCAGTGACCCAGCCCTGGACGCCGAGTACAACTGGTGGGGTGCCGCAGATGGGCCAGGTGGCTCTGGTTCGGGCAGCGGCGATAGCGCGTCCGCCAATGTGGACTACGATCCCTGGGCGACCGCACCCATAGCTGGGGTATGCGCACCAGCATCGCCCAACGCCGACGTCACGATTCACGCCTACGCCGACTATCCTGACTCTGACACCGGGTATGCTAGCTACCGCGTCAAAATCTACCACGCTGGCGGTAGCTACATTACCTACGCAGACACCAATCCTGACGGCAACACCACCTTCACCCTGGACAACGGCGACTATGAATATACCGTGGAGAAATGGGGCGTAGTCAGTGAGTCACAGTCCTTCACCGTAGCCGGGGTTGATCAGACGCTCGATCACCACCTGTCGGTGATCACCGTCCACGCCTACACGGGTACTACGGCCCCAGGAACGGGACGTGCCGGCTACCGGGTCAAGCTGTACCTGGCTGACGACACCTACATGACCTACGCGGACACCGACTCCAACGGTGATGCCTGCTTCATCGTGCCCGTGCCCGCTGGCGATGATCAGTTCAAGTACACCGCCGAAAAGTGGGGCGCAGTCAGCGACAAGCAGACCATTGACGTGGACTACTGCTCAGACAAGCCTGTAGACCATCACCTGTCGGTGATCACCGTCCACGCCTACGCCGATTATCCCAGCGCCAACACAGGGTACGCGGGCTACCGGGTCAGGCTGTACCTGGCCGGCGGCGCCTACATGACCCACGTGGACACCGACTCTAGCGGCGATGCCCGGTTCATCGTCCCCGTGCCCACTGGAGACAACCAGTTCGAGTACACTGTCGAAAGGTGGGGGGCGGTCAGCTGCAAGCAGCTCATTGACGTGGACTACTGCTCAGACAAGCCTGTAGACCATCACCTGTCGGTGATC
>CAZMOT010000123.1:0-10257 GCA_964568065.1 uncultured Anaerolineales bacterium | reverse complement strand
TTCAATGACAAATGAACAAATGAACAAATGACAAATGGACAGACAGCTTGGGAGGAACAATGAGCAAGAAATGGGGACAATTTGAAGCCCCAACAGATTGGGCACGGGATGTACCGTATGATATTCGAGAGCGGACATTTCAGTTTGCGGTGCGGGTCATTCAAACCGTCCGTCGCTTACCTGACGATGCTGCAACCCGAGTGGTCGCGTATCAGTTGGTCAAGGCTGCAACGTCAGTGGGAGCTAACGTGGAGGAAGCAGACGGGGCAGAATCGAAGCGAGATTTCGTACACAAAATGAGTATCGCCCGCAAGGAGACCCGCGAATCACGCTATTGGATTCGCATTGTCCGTGCTTCAATTGCAGAAAACGAGGAATGGGCTGCGCTCCAACAGGAAAGCGAAGAGATTGCCCGCATTCTCAGCGCCATCATTGCCTCGACCCAGAAAAGGACGCAGTAGCCAAGATTTGTCATTTGTCATTTGCTCATTTTTCATTCCCAACCGGAGGTTAGCATGAAGGGTATCGCGCATTTCATCACTGGCGTCGCTATCGCCACCTTCTTCCCGGAGGTGGTGCAGCAGGCAGCGAAGGGATCGCTCCTGCCAATGCTGGGGGGCATCGCAGGTATCCTGCCTGACACCCTCGACTTTAAATTCGCCCGCTACTTTGAGAAGTATGAAGAAGAGATTGACCCCGGCCCGGAGCCAGACGCGAGAGAGATCGCCGAGCAAGTGGTCGGGGCGATGCGGCGAGCCTACGAGACCAGGAAGCCGCAGAACGTGATGCTCCACACCATCCGCCTGGGGGCCGACCTGTGGCGACAGTACACCATCCGCTTCGATCCAGAGCAGAACGAGGTCGCGGTGCGCATCGGTCCCCTCGTCAACACCGGTCAGGCCCCCCCACAAGCGGGGGGGATGAAAGGGGGGGAGGTGCGGGTGAAAGTTGGCGTGCCGATGGTGCACACTTACGACGCGGAGAACAAGATTGATATCTTTAGTGGGCCGTCCTTCAAGTTCGAGCGGCGAGGCGACCGATTGCACGTCCATTTCCTGGACTGGCACCGGCGCTGGTCCCACAGCCTGACGCTGGCGGCAGCGCTGGGGGTGCTGGGAGGGCTGATCTTTGGGAAGTGGGGTGGCCTGGTCATCGGGTTGGGCTGTGCCGGCCACGTGCTGGAAGACCAACTGGGCTTTATGGGCAGCAACCTCCTCTACCCCCTCAGCAAGCGGCGATCCGTCGGGCTGCAACTGCTTCGCTCCGGTGATGCCATCCCCAACTTCCTCACCGTCTGGACCGCCGTCGCGCTGATCCTCTTCAACCTGGATCGTTTCTCGGCTCAGCCACTGCTGAACCCGTGGCTGTTCCTGGGACTGGCGGTGGCGCTGCCGGTGGTCGTGCTGGGCGGACTGTACCAGTGGCAGCGATGGTGCGCGAAGCCGGAGACGAAGGAGTCGCTCCGGCAGCGGGATATCGTGTCGGAGACGGAGGAAGTCGAGCTAGGGTAGAAAGAAACGAACTGCGAAAAAGGAGGGTAATGATGAAGCGCATGATGTGGCTGGCGGGGGCCTGCCTGCTGGGCGGGCTGATGGTGGTGGGTGTGGTAAGTGGACTGCGGGGGCCAGCGCGGGCGGCGGAGGTAGTGACCCCTTTGGCACCTCAGGGGATAGAGTTGTTGCTGAACCCAGGCTTCGAGGACGCGACCGGCGGGGTACCAAACCATTGGAGCAAGTACGGAGGCACATTCAGTCAAACTTCGGCCTATGTGCACAGCGGGAGCTATGCTGGGGTGCTGACTACCACAGCTACAAGTGGATTGAAATACGTATGCCAGTTCATCACAGTGACGGGCGGAACATCCTACCAGTTCTCCGGTTGGATGCTTGAGAACGATCCCAACCTAAGCGAGGCATTTCTCCGTATCCGTTGGTACAGCTCACCAAATGGCTCGGATTTGATTTCCAGTGATGATTCAACGACCACGCTTACCACGGACAATGCTAACTATCGCTCTCTCACGACCGGAAACGTACAGGCTCCGGTGGCGGCGAACTCGACCAGGACGTGCTTCTACGTCCGGGTTGCTGCAGGCACTGCCGGCACGGCCTACTTTGATGACGCCAGTCTCCAGCAGATCGATGCACTGGAACCCACCGCCGACCTCGCCGTCGCCAAATTCGGTCCCGTTACCATGGACGCCGGCGATCTCATCACCTACACCATCGCCCTCAGCAACACCGGCGTCACCACCGCCACAAGCACGCTGCTCACCGACACCCTCCCCGCCGCCGTGGACTTTGTCACCCAGACCAGCCACTTCACCTTCTCGCAGCCGGGCGGTGCGCTTGTTTGGGAGGTGGGGGACGTTGCCACCGTCACGCAGCACCTCATCACCGTCACCGGGCGCGTGACCGACACCGCCTCCGGCACCCTCACCAACCTGGTCACCGCCACGACCACCGCCAGCGAGACGGTGACGACCAACAACAGCGACGACTGGACGACGACCGTTCTCCCCCACGTCCGCCTCTACGCCCTGGCCCCGGCGAACTACGAGGGAAGCGGGGAGGCTGCCGCGCTGATCAACCTGAGCTCATACACCGCCTCCTTGGAGGGATGGCGGCTGAACGACGACCTCGGCGCCGGCGGAGTCTCTTTCCCGACCACCGCCACCATCGGGCCAGGGCAGATCCTCTGGCTGGCCCAGAACACCGACGGCTTCTACCCCGTCTGGGGCTTTGACGCCGATTGGACGGCTCAGGCCGTCACACGGCCCGTTCCCACGCTCAATGGAAGCTGGCCCACTGGCTTCTTGGCCGACGCTGGCGATGCCGCCTACCTACTTGACCCCGCAGGATATATGGTGGACGCTCTGGCCTATGGCACCGGCTCGGCTTCCCAGGGCTGGTCTGGCCCTGCGGTTCCCTACCGCTACGCGGGCTACGGCGCGGGCCAGGTTCTCTACCGCAAGTTAGACCAGGCCACCGGCCTACCTGTCCCGGGCACGAATACCGCCGCTGATTGGGCCCAGGACCCAGATGATCCCATCAGTGGACGCAAGTTGCGTTACCCCGGCTGGGACCTGGAGGTGCTGTTCTTCCCGGCGGAGATCAGCACCACGACCAACTTCACCTTGGCCGTCGCCCCAGAGGGCGCGCTGGACCTGGTCTCACAGACCATCGCCTCCGCCCAGCACACGCTGCGCATCGAAGCATATACGCTGAAAAACGCCGCCCTATACGAGGTAATCAGCGACCGCATCCAGGCTGGGGTGGTAGTGACCGTCCTGCTGGAGAGCAGCCCCACCGGAGGGATGGACGATGTAGAGAAATGGATCGTCCAACGCCTGCACGACCCGCCCACCAGCACCATCTACTTCATCGGCAAAACGGCCCCTCGCTATAGCTACCAGCACGCCAAGTTCATCCTGTTAGACGACCGCCTGGCTCTGGTGAGCAGCGACAACTTTGGGGAATCCTCCATGCCCCCCGACCCCAAGGGAAACGGCACAATGGGCCACCGGGGCTTTGTAGCCGTGACCGACAGTCCCGGCGTCGTCGCTCGCCTGGCGGACATATTCCGCCGCGACTGCGATCCTCTGCACCACCTGGATGTGGCTCCTTACGACGGCACCTTTGCCCCACCCGCTCCCCTGCCTTCACCGGACTGGACGACCTACACCGCCCCCTTCACCGGGCTCCTGGCGACGACCGCTGACCACGTCACTGTGCTCCACGCCCCCGAGAACACACTGCGCGACCAGGATAGCCTCCTGGGCTTGCTGGGCCGTGCCAGCAGCGGCGACCATATCGCGGTGCTGCAAATGAACGAGCCATTCACCTGGACCACCGGCGTTGGGTCAGTCGGGCTCAACCCACGCCTCCAGGCCGTCATCGAGGCAAGCTGGCAGGCCGAAGTCCGCATTCTGCTGGACGCTTACTATGATTCCAAGAATACCGAGACTTGCCTTGTCCTCAACGGGATCGCTGCACAGGAGGGATTGAACCTGACCTGCCGCCTGGCGAACGTCACCGGCTTGGGCATCCACGCCAAAGCCTTCCTGGTGAGCGTGGGCGACGAGCGCTGGGTCCACCTGGGCAGCATCAACGGCACGGAGAATTCCAACAAGCGCAACCGCGAACTGGCACTCCAATTTCGCTCGGCGGAGGCCTACGAATGGATGCTGACCGTCTTCGACCACGACTGGGACCTCGGCCACGGCCCGATGGTCCACCGCCTCTACCTCCCGCTGGTAATGCGCGACCACGTCTCCCCGGCCGACTACCCCCTCATCACCGAAGTCTTTATCAACCCACCGGGGGAAACCGAGGCCGATGACGAGTGGATCGAACTCTACAATCCAGGGCCCAAGATGAGCATCGCCGGATGGATGCTGGGGGATGCGATCAACCTGGGAAACTATCGCGATGGCCGTTACGCCTTCCCCGCCGAGGCGCAATTCTCCCACGGACAGGTAATCGTGGTGGCGGCCTGCGCGACGAACTTCTCCGCTGCCTATGGCTTCAACCCCGACTATGAGTGGACGAACTGTTCAGATGTCCCCGACCTGGTGGCTGCCGGCTCCTGGGATGGCTTTGGCCTGGCGCTGGGGAACGAGAGCGACGAGGTGCTCCTGCTAGACTCAAGCAATACGCTGGTAGACAGCACGGCCTGGGGAGGCGCTTCCCGTGCCGGCGTGATACCATTCACCGACTTTACAGCGCCCTTCCCTTCGGACGCTTCCCTCAAGCGGTATCCACCGGCCACCGATCGCGATGACTGCTCCCGCGACTTCTACGTGAGTTACAGTCCCTCGCCAAGGGTGGTGGCAGGGAACTGACGATACAACAGAGCCTCCCGAAGACCACGAGCTTCGGGAGGCTTATCCTGCGACGATAACGTTCAAGCAGGAATCCGAGAATGGACGACGAGTTCAGCATACACCGCCTCAACACGATCGGCGATGCGGGGCCAGGCGTAAGATTCGGCCCAGCAAGCGGCGCGCTGCCCGATGCGCCGCCGCAGCCCTGCGTTGGTCAGCAGCCGTGTGATCTTGGCCGCCAGCGCCGCCGGATCGCGAGCGGGGACGCGATAGCCCGTGCGCCCGTGCCGCACCAGGAAAGCCAGCCCGCCCACGTCGGAGGCGATCACCGGCGTGCCACACGCCATCGCCTCCAGCGCCACCATGCCAAAACTCTCGTAATCAGACGGCATCACGACCATCTCGGCCGCCGAGTAGTAATACTGCAGCGTGTCCTGGTCCTTGGCCCCCAGGAACGTGACCACGTCGCCGATGCCCAGTTCCTCCCGCAGTTCCTGCAGGCGCACCATCTCGTCGTCCTCGCGGATGCGATCGGGGGCGCCGCCAATGATAGGAACAACCAGCCCCTCCCGCAGCTCCGGCCGCCTGTCAACGACCTGGGCAATAGCCCGGAGCAGGTTGTCAATGCCCTTCAGCGGTTCGATGCGGCCGACGAAGAGTATGATGCAGCAATCCGGACATAACCCAATGCGCTCTTTGGCATTTGGCGCGGGAATAGCATGGAAGCGCTCCGTGTCCACCCCAGGCGAGATGACGCGGATGGATGCTGGATCAGCGGAGTAGAGCCGTACCAACTGCTCCTCTTCGGTAGGCGTGGCAGCGATCAGCGCATCGGCAAAACGCACGATTTCCGCCTCGACTTTTATACGACGCGCTGTCTCCCGCTCTTCTGGTCGCCGCGCCACAGCATTCTTCATCTTGCCCAGCGTGTGGAACATGTGCACGATGGGCGTGGACCAACGCTGGCGTAATTCCCGCGCCACCACACCGGAGAGCCAGTAGTGGCTGTGCAGCACATCGTAGTGGATGGAGTCGGCCTCCGCCTGTGCCAGCACGCCGTCCGCGAACTCCGGCAGGTGATCGTAGACCAGGTGCTTGCCATAAGGATGCTCAGGGCCGGCGGGAAGGTGGATCACCCGCACTCCCTGGCCCAGTCCATTGCTGATGCTCGGCCGGCTAGAGTCTTGCGAGCGCGTATAGACGTCCACGTGATGGCCTCTGCGGGCCAGTTCGCGGGATAGGTCGCGCACGTAGACGTTCATCCCGCCCGTCTCCTTGCCACCCAGCGTAGCCAGCGGGCAGGTGTGGACGCTCAACATCGCGATACGGATACGACGATCAGACATAATCCCTCTCACCGGCGTTGCTCCGCGCGCGAGCCCATTTCCACATCAACACCACACTAGCGACCAGGATCGTTACCGCACTGGCTACCTGGGTAGCGCGCACGCCAGAAACAACCGGGCCAGTCTCGCGCAGGAAATCAAACAGCAGACGGTGCGTGGAATAAAGGACCACATATAGCAGAAAGACAAATCCATCGAAAGACTTGCGTCTGCTCACGTTGAGCAACACCACCAGGATGACCAGGTTGGCCGCCACGTGCATAATCTGCGTCGGGTAGCGATATGCCCATTCCCCTCCCAAGTTCGGCAGATACAGAGCCAGAAAGGAATCCGTGGGCCGGCCGTAGCAGCATCCATTCAGCAGACACCCCACCCGACCGATGGCCTGGCCCAGCACGAGGCCTGGCGCAAAGAGGTCGGCCAGCCACCAGAAAGAAACGCGCAGATAGCGAGCAAAGACTAACGTCGCGAGCATCCCACCCACCAGCGCCCCCTGGAAGCCGGTGCCATACAGCGAGGGGATCTCTCGCCAGTTGGGAATGTAGTGCCTCAAGTCAAGGATGACGATGCCCAGCCGCGAACCGACAAGGCTGACCAAGATGACGCCGATACCACCGACGAGCACTCTTGCCCCACCCAATCCAGCGCGTCGAGCCCTCCAGCAGACGAGCGAGAGACCAGCAATCATGCCCAAGGCGACCACCGCGTCATACGACCGGACGGCAAACGAGCCGACGTGAAATAGAATAGGATACAATCTCTCACTCCCTACAAAAGTCGAACTATAAGTATACCACGACCGTCCACATTTGCTAATCCGCAACCCTCCCGCAGGTTGTGTTGGTGGTATTTCCTCTCTTTCTGGCTCGTCGAGCGCTCTGGGCAGACAACCACTGTACTGGCGGAACCTGCGGGAGGGTTCGCTTCCAAACAGACAGGCCCGGCTCTATGCCGGGCCTGTAGTCGAGACGCCACATTACGGCTGTGGCGGAGGGCCAGAGCCGGGCGGGATCGTCTCCCCGTCGGGGAGGCTGCGCAGGTACTCGCAGGAGACGAAGTGCACGTCCTCCCACACGTGCCCCTCACCGGTAAAGGTGTCAATGTCACGGATCCACCGCTTCAAGCCCCCCTCCAACCGGTAGATGTGAGGGCTCTCCGGGCACTTCAAAAGGACGTGGAGCGGTGAATCATCATCAATCTTATACCGATCCAGATACCCACCCTGCACTATATGAACGTCCCCCCAGGTAAACCCGTAATGCTCAAAAGCGTCCAGGCTGCTGATCCAGCGGAACCGTCCATCCTGGTAGACGTAGATATCCTCGTCGTTCTCTTCCTTCACCACCAGACCGTCCCGGATCACGAGCGCGGCACTATCAGGCATGGCGGTGGCAAGGGTGGTGCCGTATCGGTTGAAGGGAATGTTGATCAGCACGATGGCGACGAACAACCCCAGCGCCAGCCGGCCCATCAGGCGGGCAGCGTGGGAAAGACCCGGCAGCGAAGGCAGCAGTTCCGGCTCCGGCTCTGGCGGCTGCTCCTCTACCTCAGCGCTCGGATGTCGCCATTCCGATGCCGCCATTCCGATGTGTCGCCATTCCGATGGCGCTTTATCCGCTGGCTCTGTGAGCGCTTCCACCGATGCGGCCGGAGGAGTGACGGGCGGGGCGGGCGTTTCGACGAACGGATGTCGCCATTCCGATGGCGCTTTATCCGCAGGAGGCTCAGAAAGCAAGGGCTGCCTCCGCGCCTCCATCCGCTCCTCAATCTCGTCCACCAGCAGGTCGAGTATCTGATCTACGCGGGACGACTGCTTATCATTCGGATGCTGTTTATCCGCCATCGCTATCCTACCTCACGGTGAAGAAACCCAAAATCTCGCCGATGCTGGCAAAGATGTTGGCGTAAAAGTTGCCGCCCAGTTGTCGGAACAACTCGAACTCCATACCCGGCGCGCCGATGAACGGTCGCAGCGTCCACGCCATCTGGCTGCCGACGAAGGCGTAGATCAGAATCCACAGCCACACGACAATCCACCTGGCAAATGCTCCCTCCTTGCTAGAGGCCGATACAATCCGCATCCCCTGGCTGAGGAACCCCACCCCCACCATGCTGGCAATGGTGAAGACACCCACATTCAGCAGTTTGAAGAACTGGTAATGGCCGGTCGTGAGCATGAAGAAGAGCACGATGGGGGCAAAACTGAGAAGCAGCACCGCCGTCACTGTGATTGCCGTCAGGATGAGGGCGACGTTCTGCATCAGGCTCTGGTTGGAGCCAAAGATGAGATTGAGGAAATAGAGCGTCGGCGAGCAGACGACCAGCGTGGCCAGGAAGAGAATGGGAAGTTTGACAGCGGAGCTGAGCGTCTGCCACCGGCTATAGTTCGCACCCATCACCGCCCCGTAAAGCGCGAAGAAGGCAATGCTAGAAATGAGCATGGCGCGCATCTTCCGGCCCAGTTCCACACCCTCCCGGATCTCGGCAAAGAACAGACGCCGGTTGCGCAGTACCGTCTCGATAATCGCCAGGTTGTTCACTCGATGCACCTCCTACGTCCTAGTCCCGGTGCGACGCACTTCTCAAGTGCGCCGCACCTCAATCGCGTGATCCCGATTGCCAGAATCGCTGTCACGAAGAGAACCACTAACTGAAAACCAACGTTAAACGCGAAAAAGTTTGACGAGGTACTGATGTAACGATACTCTGCAGGCAAAGACAGGTGATGTTCCAAAGGCATCAATAGATAACTCAAACACAGTCCTGCCACAAATAACGTGCTTGCTTCGGGCGGTGACTTGCGTCGCCACACGCGCAAGCCAGTCATTATGCCCAACCAGACCACTCCCGCCAACGTACCCCCAAGTGCCGCTAGATAAGCCACGGGAATACTGACCAGGCCTCTACTTGGCAGTTCTATGGCGCGCAACAACAACAAACTTGGCATCAATCCCAGCCCATCAAGTATGAGCCAGCCAAGATCAAGCGGTCGCTGTGCAGCCAATGGACCGGGTACCAGTGCCAGGGCCAGACCAATCAATGTGGCCACCACACAGACTGAGGCATTCGAGGGTGGCAGGGTTGGCCAGTTGAAAGTCATCGTGATGATGGGTATGCCAATGACCAGCGGGATCACACAAAGAGTCCATACACGCCACCACGCTGGTGGACGATAGTCCCACTGGCGCAAAGCTGCAACTCGACCAAGCAACCAGTTCACAATTGCATACCCGACCATCACGGCTCCACAAGCGACCAGCCCGGACATCCAGTAGCGACTGCTTGTGACATCGTCGAAGGGAGTGGCACCCAGATGGTCATACAGAAAAATCAAGTACCGGTTTGCCACTGCAAACCAGTAATAGAAAAGACCGAGAATAAACAGGGAAACAGGGACGGCGTGCAACAAGGCCCGTTTCCACTCAATGGGGCCACCAAAGTGCCAGAGTTTCATCAATTCGCCGTACTTTCCAGACTCACTCACACACATCGGTCTGCGGTTCACCCGCCCTAAAGTGTCGTTTCGATAGGATTATCACACCCAAAGTAATGAGAAGCGGGATTGCAATCAAAACGGCAAAATGAAAGCCTTGAAATGGTAATCCTTGTAAAGCCTGCATTTCCGTTGGTGGAAATTTCATCCCTGACAGAATATCTGAAAAACTAGACTTGGAAAGCGTTAGAATCGAAGAGGATGTGATCAAGCCAAAGTAGATCAAAGAACCCCACCACGCCCAGACCCTCAACCTAAATGTGCCCCAAGTTAGACAAGTTAAACACACTATCGCGATGTCAAGTAGAAGAATCCCCTGAATGTCAAACAGAAAAACACCAAAAAGCGGAAATATGCCGTTGAATAAGATGGGTATGTGCAGTGCAATTATGTAGAACAAATGCAGAGAACCCAGTACAAGTATCGGTATAGGAAGCTTTTCAATCCAATAGGACTTTGGGTCTCTTGTCTCAAAGGTCAATCGAATGTTTCGGCTCCGGTAAAACCAAATGAGTAATCCTGGGATTACTAGGTAGGACCAGCAATGAAGAATACGCGGGCTGGTGATGGGGCGCTAAGGTGAGACAGGGGAT